>DAIPIU010000034.1:0-12163 GCA_036770645.1 Rubrimonas sp.
TCGACGCACAGCGCCACGCCCATGCCGCCGCCGATGCAAAGGGTCGCGAGGCCCTTCTTGGCGCCGCGGCGCTTCATCTCGAACAGCAGGGTGTTCAGCACGCGGCAGCCCGAGGCGCCGATCGGGTGGCCGATGGCGATGGCGCCGCCGTTCACGTTCACGATGGCCGGGTCCCAGCCCATGTCCTTGTTCACGGCGCAGGCCTGGGCGGCGAAGGCCTCGTTGGCCTCGACGAGGTCGAGGTCGGCGACCTTCCAGCCCGCCTTCTCCAGCGCCTTGCGCGAGGCCGGGATCGGGCCGGTGCCCATGATCTTCGGGTCGACGCCGACCGTGGCGTAGGAGGCGATGCGCGCCATCGGCGCGATGCCGCGCCTCTCGGCCTCGGACTCGGTCATCAGCAGCGTCACCGCCGCCCCGTCGTTCAGGCCCGAGGCGTTGCCGGCCGTGACCGTGCCCTCCTTGTCGAAGGCCGGGCGCAGCTTGGCCATCGCGTCCATGGTCGCGCCGTGGCGGATGTATTCGTCCGCGTCCACCACGATGTCGCCCTTGCGGGTCTTGATGGCGACCGGCGCGATCTCGTCCTTGAAGCGGCCTTCCTTCTGCGCGGCCTCGGCCTTGTTCTGGCTGGCCACGGCGAACGCGTCCTGCTCCTCGCGGGTCAGCTGCCACTGCTTGGCCACGTTCTCGGCCGTGGTGCCCATATGATAGCCGTTGAAGGCGTCCCACAGGCCGTCCCTGATCATCGTGTCGATGAACTTCAGGTCGCCCATCTTGGTGCCCGCGCGCATGTGGGCGCAGTGGGCCGACAGCGACATGCTCTCCTGCCCGCCCGCGATCACGATGTCGGCGTCGCCCAGCAGGATGTGCTGCGCGCCCAGCGCCACGGCGCGCAGGCCGGATCCGCAGACCTGGTTGATGGTCCAGGCCGAAGCCTCGATGGGCAGCCCGGCGCCCACATGGGTCTGGCGGGCGGTGTTCTGGCCCTGCCCGGCGGTCAGCACCTGGCCGAGGATGGTCTCGGAGACCTCGCCGGGGGCGACGCCCGCGCGCTCGAGCGCGGCCTTGACGGCGACGATGCCCAGCTCGACCGCCGAGGTGTTGACGAAGGCGCCGTTGAACGAGCCGACCGGCGTGCGGGCGGCGGAGGCGATGACGATGTTGGTCATGACGGTATCCTGTTCTCCCCGTGCGCGCCGCGGCCGGTTCGCGCGGCGCGTCCTGCCGGCGTCCGTTGCGGACGTCGCTTCATCGACGCGAGCCGCACCCTAGCAAAGGGGCGCCGTGGCCGCACCGCGACGCATCGCGGCGATGCGACGCGGCGTGCGGCGCGGCGGGCGGGCGGCGCGGCCGGGGCCGGCGGCGGCCGGGGGCGCCGCAGCGCGGGACGCGTGGCACAGACCCGTGCCGCGGCGCAAAACGGCCATTCGTCAAATCCTGTTGCCGGGCGGCGCCGCGCCGCACTACCTTGTGGAAAAGCGCGCCTAGGCGGCTTGCGGGGAGTGAAACCGACATGGACGGAACCGATACCGAGCGCGCGGCGCCCATCACGATCAAGAAGTACGCCAACCGCCGGCTCTACAACACCGCCAAAAGCAGCTACGTCACCCTCGACCACCTGTCCTCCATGGTGCGCGAGGGCGAGGATTTCGTGGTCTACGACGCCAAGAGCGGCGAGGACATCACCCGCTCGGTGCTGACGCAGATCATCTTCGAGGAGGAGGCGAAGGGCGCGAGCATGCTGCCGGCGAACTTCCTGCGCCAGATCATCCGCCTCTACGGCGACACGCTGCAGGGGCTCGTGCCGGGCTATCTCGAGGCGTCGATGGAGACCTTCTCGCGCAATCAGGAAAAGATGCGCGAGCAGGTGCGCGCCACCTGGGGGGCCAACAACCCGGCGCTGGGGGCCTTCGAGACCATGGCGCGCACCAACATGGAGTGGTTCCAGCGCGCCATGACCATGTTCTCGCCCTACACCGCCGCCGGGCGCATGGAGCAGGCGAAGTCGCGCGACGCCGAGGCGGCGGCGCCGGCGATCCCCGACCGCGCGACCGCCGACGAGGAGCTCGAGGCGATGAAGACGCGCCTCGCCGACATGCAGCGCCAGCTCGACAAGATCGCCAGGGGCGGCTGACCCGCCGCCCGCCTCGCCCGGGGGGCGTCGCGGGCCGCGGCCCGGGAACCGTCAGGTCGGGGCGCGCCCGAGCGGGCGCGTCCGCGTCGCGTGCCCCATCTTGCGCCCCGGCCGCGCCTCCGCCTTCCCGTAGAGGTGCAGCGCCGTCCCGGGCTCGGCGGCCAGCCGCGCCCAGGCATCGGCCTCCGCGCCCAGCAGGTTCTCCATCACCGCGTCGCAATGCCGGCGCGGGTCGCCCAGCGGCCAGCCGCAGGCCGCCCGGATCGCCTGCCCGAACTGGTCGCAGGCGCAGGCCTCGATGGTCCAGTGGCCGCTGTTGTGCACCCGCGGCGCGATCTCGTTCGCCAGCAGCCGCCCGTCCGGCAGGTGGAACAGCTCCACCCCCATGACGCCGACATAATCCAGCGCCTCCAGCAGCCCGACCGCCAGCGCCGTCGCCCGCGCGGCCGTCGCCGCGTCGATGGCGGCGGGGACGGTGCTGCGACGCAGCACGCCGCCTTCGTGCAGGTTCTCGGCCGGGTCGAAGGCGCGCGTCTCGCCGCCCGCGCCCCGCGCCGCGACCACCGAGATCTCGCGCGCGAAGGGCACCACGCCCTCCAGGATCGCCGGCGCGCCGCCCAGCGCCGCCCAGGCGGCGGGCAGGTCGGCGGGCCGCGCGACGCGGACCTGTCCGCGGCCGTCATAGCCCATGCGCCGGGTCTTCAGGATCGCCGCCCCGCCCAGCGCCGCCAGCGCCGCCGCGGCCTCGGCCTCGCTGTCCGCGGGGGCGAAGGGGGCGGTCCCGGCTCCGGCCCCGACCAGGAACCGCTTCTCCGTCAGCCTGTCCTGCGCCACCGCCAGCGCCCGCGCGCCCGGGCGGACGGGCACGCGCCGGGCGAGCGCCTCGACCGTCGCGACCGGCACGTTCTCGAACTCCAGCGTCACCGCGTCGACCGAGGCGGCGAAGGCGTCCAGCGCCGCCGCATCGTCCCAGGCGGCGCGGGTCACGGGCGCGACGTCGGCCGCCGGCGCGTGCGGCGCGGGATCGTAGAGCCGCGCCTTCAGCCCCAGCCGCGCCGCGGCGATGGCGAGCATCCGCCCGAGCTGCCCCGCGCCGAGGATCCCGACCGTCGAACCGGGCGGCAGCGGCGGCGCCTCAGTCATCGCCGACCTCCTCGGCCACCGCAGCGCTCTGCGCCGCCCGCCACGCGTCCAGCCGCGCCGCGAGCGCCGCGTCGGTCGTGGCGATCATGGCGGCGGCCAGCAGCGCGGCATTTGCCGCCCCCGCCTCGCCGATGGCCAGCGTCCCGACCGGCACGCCGCGGGGCATCTGGACGATGGACAGCAGGCTGTCGAGGCCGGACAGCGCCCGGCTCTGCACCGGCACGCCCAGCACCGGGACGCGCGTCTTGGCCGCCAGCATCCCCGGCAGATGCGCCGCCCCGCCCGCGCCGGCGATGATGGCGCGCAGCCCGCGCGGCGCGGCGGCCTCGGCATAGGCGAACAGCCGGTCGGGCGTGCGGTGGGCCGACACCACCCGCGCCTCGTGCGCGATGCCCAGATCGGCCAGAATCGCCGCCGCCGCCCTCATGGTCGGCCAGTCCGAGCGGCTGCCCATCACCACGCCCACCAACGGCTCCGCCATCGTCCGCCCCCTCCGGCAGGCCGCCCCCGATGCGCGGCGTGCTGCGGCCGCGAGCATAGGCGCCGCCGGGGGCGGGCGCCATGGGGGCCGTGCCCGGCCCGGCCGTCGCGCTGGCCGTGCCCGGCCCGGCCGTCACGCGATGATGTCGGGGGTGATCTGGTCCTCGAGCGACTGGATCTCGTCGCGCAGCGCCAGCTTGCGCTTCTTCATCCGACGGACCTCGAGCTGGTCGACATAGGGGGCCGCCAGCAGCGCGGCGATCTGCGTGTCGAGCGTGCGGTGCTCGGTCTTCAGCGCCGCCAGCCGCGCCCGTTGCGCCAGTTCGCCGTCCATGCGCAACGCCCCCTCGTGGTCTCCGCGCCACCGTCGCGAGCATACCGCGGCCCCGGCCGCTTTGGGAACGGCCCGGCGTTGCGCTCGCACCGGCGGCGGCCTATCTGCCGCCCACCCTGCCAGCAGCGAAAGCCCCCGCATGGCCCTCGGCCTCGACCGCCTCCGCGACGCCCTGAAGCCGCGCCCGCTGGTGTCGGTGCTGCGCCTGACCGGGGCCATCGGCCTCGGCGGGCCGTTCGGCCGCGGGCTCGACGACGAGGGGCTGGCGCCGCTGATCGAGCGCGCCTTCGCGCCCCGCCGCCTCGCGGCCGTGGCGCTGGCGGTGAACTCGCCCGGCGGCTCGCCGGCCCAGAGCGCGCTGATCGCGGCGCGCATCCGCGCCCTCGCAGACGAGAAGAAGGTGCCGGTGCTGGCCTTCGTCGAGGATGTCGCGGCCTCGGGCGGCTACTGGCTGGCCTGCGCGGCCGACGAGATCCACGCCGACGCGAATTCGCTGGTCGGCTCGATCGGCGTGGTCTCGGCGGGCTTCGGCTTCGTCGACGCCATCGCGCGCCTCGGCGTCGAGCGCCGCGTGCACACGGCCGGCGCGCGCAAGGCGCTGCTCGACCCGTTCCGCCCCGAGGACCCCGCCGACCTCGACCGGCTGAGGCGCATCCAGCAGGGCGTGCACGAGAATTTCATCGCCCATGTCCGCCGCGCCCGCGGCGACCGCCTGAAGGGCGACCCCGACGCGCTGTTCTCCGGCGATGTCTGGCTGGGCGCGGAGGCGCAGGCGCTGGGGCTGATCGACGGCATCGGGCGGCTGGCCCCGACCATGAAGGCGCGCTTCGGCGACCGCGTGCGCTTCGCCGTCGCCCGCCCGCGGCGCTCGCTGCTGCAGCGGCTGGGCGCGCCGGGGGCCGACGCGCTGCTGGCGGCGGTCGAGGAGCGCGCGCTCTGGGCGCGCTGGCGGCTGTGAGTGGCGGAAGGGCCGGTCGGGCGGGATCGGGGTTTTCGGGTTCGCGACGGGCCGGGGGGCGCGCATGGACTGGTTGATGACCGCGGTGGGCCTCGCGGCGCTGGTGGGCGCGGGGGATGCGCTTGTGAAGGGCGCGGTGGCGCTCAGCCTGCGGCTGGGCCTGTCGGCGCTGTTCGTCGGGCTTACGGTGGTCGGCTTCGGCACCTCGGCACCCGAGCTGCTCGTCAACATCAAGGCGGCGCTCGCCGATGCCGACGCCATCGCCTTCGGCAACATCGTCGGCTCGAACATCTGCAACGTGCTGCTGGTGCTGGGCCTGCCGGCGCTGATCGCGCCCATCGACCCCGCGGGCTGCGACACGCGCCGCAGCTGGATCACCATGATGGCGGCCTCCGTCCTGTTCATCGCGCTCGCCTTCCTCGGGCCGCTGACCTGGTGGCACGGGCTCGTCCTTCTGGCGGGCCTCGGCTGGATGCTGGCCGACCAGTTCCGCGACGCGCGCCGTGCCGCCGTCGCGAAGTCCGAGGCGGAGCTGCTGGCCGAGATCGAGGATGCCGACCCCTCCATGCCCGGCTGGAAGATCGCCGCCTTCCTCGGCGCGGGCCTCGTCGGGCTGCCGCTCGGCGCGCATTTCCTGATCGAGGGCGCGCGCGGCATCGCGCTGTCCTTCGGCGTCGGCGAGGCCGCCATCGGCCTGACCCTCGTGGCGATCGGCACCTCGCTGCCGGAGCTGATCACCAGCGTCGTGGCGGCGGTCAAGCGCCATTCCGAGGTGGCGCTGGGCAACGTCATCGGCTCCAACATGTTCAACCTGCTGGGCATCATGGGCGTAACGTCGCTCATCTCGCCGCTGACGCCGCCGCCCAAGTTCCTCGTGTTCGACTTCTGGTTCATGCTCGCGACCTCCGCGCTGCTCTGGGTCGCGGTCTACCCGCAGCGCGTCATCGGCCGGCTGGAAGGGGCGGCGCTGCTCTTGATCTATCTCGGCTACGCCTATTTCGCGCTTGCCACGCGCCTCTAGGCGCGTCCGCCCGCCACGGAGAGACCGCCCATGACCCCCGGCGCCGCCCTCGTCACCGGCGCAGCGCGCCGCCTCGGCCGCGCCATGGCGCTCGACCTCGCCGCGCAGGGCTGGGACGTGGCCGTTCACTACGCGGGCTCCGCCGCCGACGCCGCGGCCACCGTGGCCGAGGCCCGCGCCTTCGGCGTGCGGGCCGAGGCCCTGCGCGCCGACCTGCTCGACCATGCCGAGACCGCCGGCCTCGTCGCGGCCGCCTCCGCCGCGCTGGGCCGCCCGCTGACGCTGCTGGTCAACAACGCCTCGATCTTCGAGCGGGACTCGATCGAGGACGCGACCCGCGAAAGCTGGGACCGCCACATCGACAGCAACCTCTGGGCGCCGTTCAGGCTGACGCAGGATTTCGCGGCGCAGGCCCCGGCCGTGCTGGCGGACGCGGAGGGGCTGCCGCTGGCCTCGGCCTGCGTGGTCAACATGATCGACCAGCGGGTGTGGAAGCCGACGCCGGCCTTCATGACCTACACCATCGCCAAGATGGGCCTCTGGGCCTTCACCCGCACCGCCGCCCAGGCGCTCGCCCCGCGCATCCGCGTCAACGCCATCGGCCCCGGCCCGACCATGCAGGGCCCGCGGCAGGCGGCCGAGCATTTCGCGCGCCAGCGCGCCGCGACCATCCTGCGCCGCGGCGCGGGGCCGGCCGACATCGTGGCGGCGCTGCGCTACATCCTCGCCGCCCCGGCGCTGACCGGCCAGATGCTGGCCATCGACGGCGGCCAGCATCTGGCCTGGGAGACGCCCGACGTGTTCAGCGGCGAATAGGACCAAGGTCCAGTTGCAATCGGCGCGCGAGCGGTGATTCGCCGGCGGCGGGGATGGAGGCCGGGGCGTGTTTTCCACTTGACGAAAGCCAGTCTCCTTAACGTCGCATCACTGTCTTGATTCGCATCCCTGCCCCCCCGGTCCTTCGCCCGGATTATTTTTCACCAATGCAATCAACGCCTTGACTATGTTGCATAATTATTCATCAATTCCGAGATGGGCTTGCGGGAGCGACGAAATCCGTGGCCTCCCACAATCCATCGACAGAGTTATCCACAGAACCGGGGGATTGTATCGGCCTTGCAGGAAAGACCGCGCTGGGCTAGCGCGCCGAAGGTGAGTCGGAGGTGACGGTGACCGTTAACGATCCGGAAAGGATTGGCTTCGAGGAGGAGGGCGCGGGTTTCGACTCCGCCCCGCCCGCGGGCGCGGCGGTGATCCGCGGCTACCTGCCCAGCCTGCCCGACCGTCCGGGCGTCTACCGCATGCTCGATGCGCGGTCCGCCGTCCTCTATGTCGGCAAGGCGCGGTCGCTGCGAAAGCGCGTGGCCAACTACGCCAACCCCACTGGCCATTCGGCGCGCATCGGGCGGATGATCGCCGCCACCGCCTCGATGATGTTCGTCACCACGGAGACGGAGACCGAGGCGCTGCTGCTCGAGGCCAACCTCATCAAGCAGCTCAAGCCGCACTTCAACGTGCTGCTGCGCGACGACAAGAGCTTCCCGCACATCCTGATCGGCGGCGAGCACGCCTTCCCCCAGCTGCGCAAGCACCGCGGGATCAAGGCCGGCAGGGGCCGCTATTTCGGCCCCTTCGCCAGCGCGGGCGCGGTCAACCGCACCATCAACACGCTGCAGAAGGCGTTCCTGCTGCGCACCTGCCGCGACTCGATGTTCGAGAACCGCACCCGGCCCTGCCTGCTGCACCAGATCCGGCGCTGCTGCGCCCCCTGCGTGGGGCTGGTGTCGCGCGAGGACTACGCCGCGCTCGAGGAGGACGCGATCCGCTTCCTCGAGGGGCGCTCGACCCGCATCCAGGAGGGGCTGGCCGCGGAGATGCGCGAGGCCGCCGCCGCCATGGAGTTCGAGCGCGCCGCCGCCCTGCGCGACCGCATCCGCGCCCTGACTGCGGTCCAGACCAACCAGGACGTGAACCCCGAGAGCGTCGAGGAGGCCGACGTGGTGGCCCTGCACCAGGAGGGCGGGCAGGCCTGCGTGCAGGTGTTCTTCTTCCGCGCACACCAGAACTGGGGCAACCGCGCCTATTTCCCCCGGACCGGGGCGGGGGCGGAGCCGGAGGAGATCCTCGCCGCCTTCCTGGGCCAGTTCTACGGCGACAAGGCCCCGCCGCCGCTGATCCTGCTGTCGCACGATTTGCCCGAGGCGGCGCTGATCGGCGAGGCGCTGTCGATCAGCGCCGGGCGCAAGGTGGCGCTCGCGACGCCCAAGCGCGGCGAGAAGAAAGATCTGGTGGGCCACGCCCTGCGCAACGCCCGCGAAAGCCTCGCGCGCAAGATGGCCGAATCGGCCTCCCAGGCGAAGCTGCTGGAGTCGCTCGCCGACGCCTTCGGGCTGGAGGCCCCGCCGTCGCGGATCGAGGTCTACGACAACTCGCACATCATGGGCACCAACGCCGTCGGCGCGATGGTCGTCGCCGGGCCGGACGGCTTCGTGAAGTCGCACTACCGCAAGTTCACCATCCGGCAGGCCGAGGCCGCGGGCGATGATTTCGCCATGATGCGCGAGGTGCTGACCCGCCGCTTCACCCGGCTGCTGAAGGAGGATCCCGACCGCGACAGGGGCGACTGGCCCGACCTCGTGCTGATCGACGGCGGCGCCGGGCAGGTCTCGGCCGCGGCCGCGGCGCTGGAGGAGCTCGGCGTCGAGGACGTCGCGCTGGTCGGCGTCGCCAAGGGCGTGGACCGCGACGCGGGCAAGGAGGAGTTCCACATCCCCGGCCGCCGCGCCTTCGCCCTGCCGCACCGCGACCCGACGCTCTATTTCGTGCAGCGGCTGCGCGATGAGGCCCACCGCTTCGCCATCGGCGCCCACCGCCAGAAGCGCGCCAAGGCCGCCACCGCCACCCCGCTCGACGAGGTCCCCGGCGTCGGCCCCGCCCGCAAGCGCGCGCTGCTCGCCCACTTCGGCTCCGCCAAGGCGGTAGGCCGGGCGGGCGTGGACGACCTGATGGCCGTGGAGGGCGTCAACCGCGCGACGGCGGAGGCGATCTACGCCTTCTTCCACGGCGCGGGGTGAAGAGTTTCCCGCGCCGCGACGGAGCGTAAACGGTTTTCCGAATATTTCGAATATTGCGTTTGCTGCAATCTGGGAGCATATGATGCCTCAAAGGGAAGTGCTTCGGGACAGCGCCGTCAGAGCGCAGACCGCATCGGCACGGAGGAGGACCGACATGGGTATGCCTGCGCTGACGATGCCGCTGGCCGACCGCCAGCCCAATTTCGACGAAATGGAGAGCGCCCGTGAGCTACACGCGATGGTCGCACCGTTCATGCTTAATAATGCTCCCCTGCATCTGACGATCCGTATGGGCGAGCAGACGGAGACGTTCGACCTCGCTCCAGCTGTTGCCCAGACGCTGCTGGCCGTACTCAGCCACATCAAGGACGGGCGCGCGGTGACCATCGTGCCAATAGGGGCAACGCTGACCACGCAGCAGGCGGCCGACATGCTCAATGTCTCGCGGCCCTACCTGATAGGGCTGATCGATCGCGGAGAGATACCCGCCTCGCGGGTGGGTCGCCATCGGCGCGTCGAGGCCCGGGCACTGTTGGCCTACAAGCGGCGACGCGACGCCGCCCGCGATGCGGCGCTCGACGCGCTGATCGCTGAGACGGCGCATCTGGACTAGGCATGGAGGCGCGCCCGGATCGGTTCACCGTCTTCGTTGATGCCAACGCGCTGGTGCCGGTGCGTCAGCGCGACCTGATCCTGTCATTCGCTAGAGCGGGCTATTTCCGGCTGCGCTGGTCGGACCGGGTTCTGGACGAGTTCGAACGGGCGCTGTTGCGCGTCTATCCCGATCTTGAACCGGAGATTGCCCGAAGCCAGCGCAACAGGATGGATACGGAGTTCCCGGAGGCGCGCGTCGCCGACTACGACCATCTGATCGTGGCGTTCGCGCATGGCCGGGACGCGGGCGACGCACATGTTATGGCGGCGGCGAAGCAATGCGGTGCGTCCCTGATCGTGACGTCCAACCTGAAGGATTTTCCGGCTGCCCTCATTGGGCCTGCGGGCATCGAAGCAGTCGCGCCAGATGATTTCATCGCCGATGCCATCGATGTCGATCAAGCCGTGGCGGTCGTTGTCATCCGCCGTTTGCGCGCGCGCCTCGCGAACCCTGCCCTCGATGCCGCGGGGCTGATCGCGAGGCTGAGAAGAATCCATCTTCACCAGACCGCCGACCTTCTCGAACCGCTGGCCGCCGAGATCTGACCGCGCCGCGCCGCCCGCCGTCACTCCCGCGGCGCCCGCGGCCGGCCCGGCCGCGGGCCGGTCCGGTCGCCGCGCGGTCCGGTGCGGGGCCGCGCGTCCGGCCGGGCGGGGCGCGCCTCGAGCGTCGGCTCGCCCTCCAGCCGCCGCATCTGCACGCCGTCCTCGAAGGCGCCGCCGGCCCCGAAGGCCTCGGCGGCCGCGCGGGCGACCTGCACGAAGGTCTCGCTCTCCTGCACCCGGATCGCGCCGATGGCGTCGCGGGTGATGCCGCCCGCCTCGCAGATGCGGGGCAGCAGCCAGCGCGCCTCGGCCCGGTCGCGGCGGCCCACCGACAGCGCGTACCAGACCGCGTCGCCGAAGGCGGCGATGTCGCGGGCCGGGCGCGGGGCGGCCTCGGCCGCCGCCGGGTCCGCCAGCACCTCGGGCGCCGACCGCCCGTCGCGCCACAGCCGCACGAAGGCCGCCGCCACCCGTTCGGCGCCGAAGCGCTCCAGCAGCGCGGCGGCCAGCGGCGCGGCATCGTCCGGGGCGGCGTTCAGCGCCGGATGCTCCATGATCCGCGCGTCGTCGCGCGCCTGCACCGCCTCGGCGGAGGGCGCGGGGCCCCATTCGGCCTCGACCCGCGCGCCCTGCAGCAGGCGCTGCGCCTTGCGCATGTCGGCCGGGGCGACGATCAGCGCCGACACGCCCTTGGCCCCGGCGCGCCCCGTGCGGCCGGACCTGTGCAGCAGCGTCTCGGAATTGGTCGGCAGATCGGCGTGGATCACCAGGTCCAGCCCCGGCAGGTCGATGCCGCGCGCCGCCACGTCGGTCGCGATGCACACCCGCGCGCGCCCGTCGCGCAGCGCCTGCAGGGCCTGCGTCCGCTCCTGCTGGCTCAGTTCGCCCGACAGCGCCACGGCCTGCAGGCTGCGGTTGCCCATCCGCGCAAGCAGATGGTTCACGTTCGCCCGCGTCTTGCAGAACACGATGGCCGCCCGCGCCTCGTGATAGCGCAGCAGGTTGAAGATCGCATGCTCGCGGTCGCGCTGCGCCACGGTGACGGCGCGATAGGCGATGTCGGCGTGCTGGCGCGCCTCGCCCGCGGTCTGGATGCGCAGCGCGTCGCGCTGGAAGCGTTGCGCCAGCTCCGCGATGGCCTTCGGCACGGTGGCCGAGAACATCAGCGTGCGCCGGCCCGCCGGGGCGGCCCCGAGGATGAACTCGAGATCCTCGCGGAAGCCGAGGTCGAGCATCTCGTCGGCCTCGTCCAGCACGCAGGCCCGCAGGGCGGACAGGTCCAGCGCCCCGCGCTCGATGTGGTCGCGCAGACGGCCCGGCGTGCCGACCACGACATGCGCGCCGCGCTCCAGCGCCCGCCGTTCGGTGCGCGCGTCCATGCCGCCGACGCAGGTGGCGATCTGCGCGCCGGCCTCGGCATAAAGCCAGGACAGTTCGCGCGCCACCTGCAGCGCCAGTTCGCGCGTCGGCGCGATCGCCAGCGCCAGCGGCTTCGGGGCCGGCGGCAGCCGGCCGTCCCCCCCGAGGATCTCCGGCGCGATGGCCAGCCCGAAGGCCACGGTCTTGCCCGACCCGGTCTGCGCCGACACCAGCGCGTCGCGCCCCGCGGCCTCGGCCGCCAGCACCGCGCGCTGCACGGGGGTCAGGCTGTCGTAGCCCTTCGCCGCGAGCGCGGCGGCCAGGGGCGCGGGAATGTCGATGTCCGCCGCGAGCATGTCACCGCCTATGGGCCGGGGAGGCGCCGACCTCGACGCCGGGGCGCGGCCCGCCATGCCGCACCGCGGTCGCTACAGGCTGGGCGCGGCCCTGTCAAAGACGCCGG
>DAIPIU010000034.1:12263-31063 GCA_036770645.1 Rubrimonas sp.
TGCTGGTCCAGCAGCATGCGCCCGCTGCCGTCGATGCTGCGCAGCAGGTCGCGGTTGTAGAAGATGCCGCGCCGGGTCAGGTCGTAGACCGAGGCCATCATGTGGATCAGCGTGGTGTTGTGGCTGGCGTCCACCACCGCGCCGTGCAGGGCGAAATCGGCCTCGCGCGAGGCGTCGGCATCGTCCTCGGCCCAGGCGCGCTGCAGCGCGTCGGCGATGCGCGCCAGCCGGTCGCGGTCGGTCTGCGTGGCGCGCAGGGCGGCGAGTCGGGCGGCGAAGCCCTCCTGCTCGCGGCGGTATTCGAGGTAATCGTAGAACGCCTCGCCGTGCCGGGCATAGAGCGCCAGCATCGCCGGCGACATCGCCCGCCCGGTGAGGTCTGCGATGTAGGTGCCGTCGCCGTGGCGCACGGTCACCAGGTTGCGGCCCTCCAGCACCTGCAGCGCCTCGCGCAGCTTGGGCCGCGACACGCCCAGCGCCTCGGCGAGGTCGCGCTCCGCGGGCAGCCTGGCGCCGCCCTTCAGCACGCCGTCGACGATCATGGTCTCGATCTCGGACACCACCACCTCGACCACGGATCCGTGGTCGATGGGCTCGAAAACCTCCGTGGCGATCATCCGGCCCGCCTTTCCATCCGCGACATGCGACCACACGTCAACATAATTTACCGCTGCCGCCGCCGCGTTTCAAGGCCGCAATGCCGGACGCGCCGCCGGCATTCGCCGCATTCCTTCAACGCTTTGCGCGGTTTCTGTGCATCGCGGGGCGCCTCGGCCGCGCCGCGGGCGACGGGGCCGCCCCGCGCGCCGCCCGAAAGCCCCGCGGCGCCAGCGGATTTTTTCGGTTGACCATGCCTTGTGGTAAATAATATGAACCACTTCAAGAACGGGTCGCGGCACAGGCCGCGCCGGCGGCGGGCCGAAGGTCCGCGCATCTCCGGGGGGAGACACGACATGACCGCATGCACCGCGCGCGCGCCGACCGCGCGCGCCCTGCGCCGCCGCGGCGGCGATCCGCCCCGCCGCCCGCGCGCCGCGTCCCCGGGCCGCCCGTGCCCGGGCCGCCCGTCCCCGCGCCCGTCCCGCATCTTCGCCGAAACCGGCGGCCCCGCCGCCCTGACGATGCGCCGCATGGCCGGCGCGCGCGCCGGGGGGCCTGATCGCGCCCGGGCCGACCGCAGCGAGAGGATCCAGCACCGATGCGCCTGAGCCAGTGCCACAACTTCCACGACTTCCGCCGCCTCGCGCAGCGGCGCCTTCCCAGCCCGATCTTCAACTACATCGACGGCGGCGCCGACGACGAGACCACCTATCGCGAGAACACCCTCGCCTATCAGCGCTGCGACCTGCTGCCCTCGGTGCTGCGCGGCGTCGGCGAGGTCGACATGTCCGTCACCGTGATGGGCCAGAAGCTCGACGTGCCGTTCTACTGCTCGCCCACCGCCCTGCAGCGGCTGTTCCACCACGAGGGCGAGCGCGCGGTCGCCGCGGCGGCCGAGGGCGCCGGCACCATGTTCGGCGTCTCCTCGCTCGGCACCGTCAGCCTCGAGGAGCTGCGGAAAAAGCACCGCAACCCGCAGGTCTACCAGTTCTATTTCCACCGCGACCGCGGCCTGAACCGCGCGATGATGAGCCGCGCCAAGGAGGCCGGGGTCGAGGTGATGATGCTGACGGTGGACAGCATCACCGGCGGCAACCGCGAACGCGACCTGCGCACCGGCTTCTCGATCCCCTTCAAGCTGACGCTGGGCGGCATGATCCAGTTCGCGATCAAGCCGATGTGGGGCATCAACTACGTCACGCACGAAAAGTTCAGCCTGCCGCAGCTCGAGGAGCATGTGGACATGTCGGGCGGGGCCAGCTCGATCGGCGGCTACTTCACCAACATGCTCGACCCGACGATGAACTGGGACGACGTGGCCGAGATGGTCGACCAGTGGGGCGGGCAGTTCTGCCTCAAGGGCCTGATGACCGCGGCCGACGCATCCCGCGCCGCCGAGATCGGCTGCACCGGCGTCGTGCTGTCCAACCATGGCGGCCGCCAGCTCGACGGCTCGCGCACGCCCTTCGACCAGCTGAAGGAGGTGCTCGACGCCGCCGGCGACCGGCTGGACGTCATGATCGACGGCGGCGTGCAGCGCGGCACCCACGTCCTCAAGGCGCTGTCGCTGGGCGCCAAGGCGGTCGGCCTCGGGCGATTCTACCTGTATCCTCTCGCCGCCGCCGGGCAGCCGGGGGTCGAGCGGGCGCTGGCCCTGCTGCGCGCCGAGGTCGAGCGCGGCATGCGGCTGATGGGCGTCTCGTCGCTCTCGCAGCTCGGCCCCGACAATCTGCGCTTCCGCTGAGACGCGGCGGCCGACCCCGACACAGCCCTCCCGAGAACCCAGGAGACTGCGCCATGAAAGCACTCGGACCCGACATCGACCCCGCGGAATCGCGCGAATGGCAGGACGCCGTCGCGGACGTGATCGAGCGCGACGGCCCGAACCGCGCGCATTTCCTGCTCGACCGGGCGGTCGCGCAGGCCCGCGCCGCCGGCGCCACGCTGCCGTTCTCGGCCACCACGCCCTACCAGAACACCATCCCCGTCGATGACCAGATCGCCTTTCCGGGCGACCTCGAGATGGAATGGCGCATCCGCACCATCAACCGCTGGAACGCCATGGCGACCGTGGTGCGCCGCAACAAGGAATCCAGCGAATACGGCGGGCACATCGCCTCCTTCGCCTCCTCGGCGGTGATGTACGATGTCGGCCTCAACCATTTCTGGCGCACGAAATCGCCGATCCACGGCGGCGACCTGGTGTTCTTCCAGGGCCACGCGATCCCCGGAATTTATGCACGCTCGTTCATGGAGGGCCGGATCAGCGAGGAGACATTGCTGAATTTCCGCTCCGAAGTCGGCGGAAAGGGGCTGTCCTCCTATCCCCACCCCTGGCTGATGCCGGATTACTGGCAGTTCCCGACCGTCAGCATGGGCCTCGGGCCGCTGATGGCGATCTACCAGGCGCGGTTCATGAAATACATGCACAACCGCGGCCTCATCGACATGGCCGACCGCAAGGTCTGGTGCTTCCTCGGCGACGGCGAGATGGACGAGCCCGAAAGCCGCGGCGCCATCGACCTCGCCGCGCGCGAGAAACTCGACAACCTGATCTTCGTGATCAACTGCAACCTCCAGCGCCTCGACGGCCCGGTGCGCGGCAACGGCAAGATCGTCCAGGAACTCGAGGGCGACTTCCGCGGCGCCGGCTGGAACGTGGTCAAGCTGCTCTGGGGCAAGGGCTGGGACCGGCTGCTCGAGAACGACATCACCGGCCGCCTGCGCCAGTTGATGGACGAGACGGTGGACGGCGATTACCAGACCTTCAAGTCGAAGGACGGGGCCTACATCCGCGAACACTTCTTCGGAAAATACCCCGAGACGGCGGCGCTGGTCGAGGACTGGACCGACGACCAGATCTGGAAGCTGACCCGCGGCGGCCACGACCCCGAGAAGGTCCACACCGCCTACGCCCGCGCCGTCGCGACCAAGGACCAGCCGACCTGCCTGCTGATCAAGACGGTCAAGGGCTACGGCATGGGCACGGCCGGCGAGGGCCAGAACACCACGCATCAGCAGAAGAAACTCGCCGAGGACCAGTTGCGGGCCTTCCGCGACCGCTTCCAGATCCCTGTCTCGGACGAAGATCTGCCCAAGGCGCCCTTCGTGTCGCTGAACAACGCGCAGAAGGCCTATCTCGCCGACCGCCGCAGGGCGCTGGGCGGCGCCTTCCCCCAGCGCAGCACCCAGGTGCAGAAGCTCGAGATACCGCCGCTCGAAGCCTTCAAGGCGCAGCTTCAGGGAACCGGCGACCGCGAAATATCCACCACCATGGGCTTCGTCCGCGTGCTGACGACGCTGATCCGCGACAAGCAGATCGGCAAGCATGTCGTGCCCATCGTCCCCGACGAAAGCCGCACCTTCGGGATGGAGGGGCTGTTCCGCTCGATCGGCATCTACAACCCGGAAGGGCAGAACTACACGCCCGAGGACCGGGACCAGATGTCCTATTACCGCGAGGCGACCGACGGGCAGGTGCTCCAGGAGGGCATCAACGAGGCCGGCGCCATGGCCGACTGGATCGCGGCGGCGACGTCCTATTCGGTCCACGGCGTGCCGATGATCCCGTTCTTCATCTACTATTCGATGTTCGGCTTCCAGCGCATCGGCGATCTCGCCTGGGCGGCCGGCGACAGCCGCGCCCGCGGCTTCATGCTCGGCGGCACCGCGGGGCGCACCACGCTGAACGGCGAGGGGCTGCAGCATCAGGACGGCCACAGCCACATCCTGTCCGGCACCATCCCGAACTGCATCAGTTACGACCCCACCTTCCAGTATGAAGTCGCCGTGATCGTTCGGCACGGTCTGCAGCGCATGTTCGTCGATCAGGAAGATGTATACTTCTACATCACGCTGATGAACGAGAACTACTCGCATCCCGACATGCCGACGGGGTCCGAGGACGGCATCATCCGCGGCCTCTACCGGCTGCGCGAGACCAAGAAGCCGGGCAAGAAGCACGTCAACCTCCTGGGGTCCGGCACCATCCTGGTGCAGGCGCTGAAGGCGGCCGAGATGCTGCAGGCCGATTTCGGCGTCACCGCCGACATCTGGTCGGCCACCAGCCTGACCGAACTGGCGCGCGACGGTCAGGACGCGGCGCGGTGGAACCGGCTCAATCCGCTTGCCGAACCGCGGGTGCCCTTCGTCACGCAGGAACTGGCCAAGGCGAAGGGCCCGGTGATCGCGGCCACCGACTACATGCGCAACTTCGCCGAACAGATCCGCGCCTTCGTGCCGGGCCGCTACACCGTGCTCGGGACCGACGGCTTCGGCCGCTCGGACAGTCGCGTCAACCTGCGGCGGTTCTTCGAGGTGGACGCCAACCACATCGCCGCGGCGGCGATGGTCGACCTGTTCCGCGAGGGGGCGATCGAAGAAGCGGTGCTCGTATCCGCCCTGAAGAAATACGACATCGACGGCGCAAAGCCGAACCCGCGGCTGGTCTGAGCCGGGACGAGGGAGAAACGACCATGGCTACCGACGTGAAAGTGCCCGACATCGGCGATTTCAAGGATGTCCCCGTCGTCAGCGTCCTGGTGAAGGTCGGCGACACCGTCGCCCTCGAGGACGCGCTCATCGAACTCGAATCCGACAAGGCGACGATGGAGGTGCCGAGCCCGGTCGCGGGCAAGGTCGCCTCGATCGCGGTGAAGGAGGGCGACCGGGTCTCCGAGGGCGCGCTGGTGCTGACCATCGAGGCCACGGGGGCCGCGGCCGCCCCGGCGAAACCCGCGGCGCCCGCCGCCGCCGCCGCCGCCCCCGCGCCGGCCGCGGCGCCCGCGCCCGCCGCCGCCCCCGCCGCCGTCACCGACAGCGGCTTCGGCAAGGCGCACGCCTCGCCCTCGGTCCGCGCCTTCGCCCGCCAGCTCGGGGTCGATCTGGCGCGGGTCAACGGCACGGGCCGCAAGGGCCGCATCCTGCGCGAGGACGTCACCGCGGCGCTGAAGGCGGCCACGGTCCCCGCGGCGGCCACGGCCACCGGCGGCGCGGTCGGCGGCATGGGCATCCCCCCGATCCCGGTGATCGACTTCTCGAAGTTCGGACCCATCGAGACCGTCGAGATGGCCCGCATCAAGAAGCTCTCGGGCCCCGCCCTGCACCGCTCCTGGCTGAACATCCCCCATGTCACCCACCAGGAGGAGGCCGACATCACCGAGATCGACCAGTACCGCAAGGAACTGGACGACGAGGCGAAGAAGGACGGCTACCGCGTCACCCTGCTGTCCTTCGTGATCAAGGCCAGCGTCTCGGCGCTGAAGAAGCACTGGGAATTCAACAGCTCGATCCACCCCGACGGCGACAAGCTGATCCGCAAGAACTACTACAACATCGGGTTCGCCGCCGACACGCCGAACGGGCTGGTGGTGCCGGTGATCAAGGACGCCGACCGCAAGGGGCTGGTCGAGATCTCGAAGGAGCTCGGCGTGCTCAGCGCCAAGGCCCGCGCGGGCGAGCTGAAGGGGCCCGACATGCAGGGCGCGACCTTCACCATCTCCTCGCTGGGCGGCATCGGCGGCACCGGCTTCACGCCCATCGTCAACGCGCCGGAGGTGGCGATCCTGGGGCTCACGCGCTCGCGCATGGCCCCGGTCTGGGACGGCGCGCAGTTCGTGCCGCGCAACATGCTGCCCATGTCGCTCAGCTACGACCACCGCGCCGTGGACGGGGCGCTGGCCGCCCGCTTCGCGGTCACGCTGAAACACCTGCTCGGCGACGTGCGCCGCATCATGCTGTGAGGAGGCGCTGAGAATGGACGTCAAGGTTCCCGACATCGGCGACTTCAAGGATGTGCCGGTGGTCTCGGTGCTGGTCGCGGTGGGCGACACCGTCGCCGCCGAGGACGCGCTGATCGAGCTCGAATCCGACAAGGCGACGATGGAGGTGCCGGCGCCCGCCGCCGGCCGCGTGACCGCCATCGCCGTGAAGGTGGGCGACCGGGTCTCCGAGGGCTCGGTCATCCTGACGCTCGAGGCCGCCGGCGCGGCCGCCGCCCCCGCGAAACCCGCCTCGGCGCCCCCCGCCGCCCCCGCGAAACCCGCGGCCGCGGCCCCCGCCGCCGCGGCCCCGCGGCCCGCCCCGGCCGGGGTGCATGGCGACGTGCACGGCGAACTGGTGGTGCTCGGCTCCGGCCCCGGCGGCTACAGCGCGGCCTTCCGCGCCGCCGACCTCGGCATGAAGGTGGTGCTGATCGAGCGCTACCCCACGCTCGGCGGCGTCTGCCTCAATGTCGGCTGCATCCCCTCCAAGGCGCTGCTGCACGCCGCCAAGGTCATCACCGAGGCCGAGGAGATGGGCGGCCACGGCATCGCCTTCTCCAAGCCGAAGGTCGACCTGCCCAAGCTGCGCGACTGGAAGGATTCGGTGGTCAAGCAGCTGACCGGCGGCCTGAACGGGCTGGCCAAGGGCCGCAAGGTCACCGTGGTGCGCGGCCTCGGCAAGTTCGCCGGGCCGAACATGATCGCGGTGGTCGAGGACGGGAAGACCACCACCGTCAGCTTCGACCAGTGCGTGATCGCCGCCGGGTCCGAGCCGGTGAAGCTGCCCTTCGTCCCCCACGACGACGCGCGGGTGATCGACAGCACCGGCGCGCTCGAGCTCGACGGCATCCCCAAGCGCCTGCTGGTGCTGGGCGGCGGCATCATCGGGCTCGAGATGGCCTGCGTCTACGACGCGCTCGGGTCCAAGGTCACCGTGGTCGAGCTGATGGACCAGATCATCCCCGGCGCCGACAAGGACATCGTGAAGCCCCTGCACAAGCGCATCGAGGGCCGCTACGAGAAGATCCTGCTCAAGACCAAGGTCACGAAGGTCGAATCCGGCAAGGACGGGCTGACCGTCACCTTCGAGGACGCCGCCGGGGCCGTCACCACCGACCGCTTCGACAAGCTGCTGGTCGCCGTCGGCCGCCGCCCGAACGGCAAGCTGATCGCGGCCGAGGCGGCGGGCGTGGCGGTGGACGAGCGCGGCTTCATCGCCGTGGACGACCGCCAGCGCACCAACGTCCCGCACATCTTCGCCATCGGCGACGTGGTGGGCCAGCCGATGCTCGCCCACAAGGCGGTGCACGAGGGCAAGGTCGCGGCCGAGGTGGCGGCGGGCCATGACCGCAGCTTCGACGCCCGCATCATCCCCTCGGTCGCCTACACCGACCCCGAGGTGGCCTGGGTCGGCGTCACCGAGACCACGGCCAAGGCCGAGGGGCGCAAGGTCGGCAAGGGGGTGTTCCCCTGGGCGGCCTCCGGCCGGTCGCTGGCCTTGGGGCGGTCGGAGGGCATCACCAAGCTGATCTTCGACGAATCCGACGACCGGGTGATCGGCGCGGCCATCGTCGGGCCCAACGCTGGCGACCTGATCGCCGAGGTGGCGCTGGCCATCGAGATGGGGGCGGACGCGGTCGATCTCGGCCGCACCATCCACCCGCACCCCACGCTCAGCGAGACGGTGAACTTCGCCGCAGAGATGTTCGAGGGCACCATCACCGACCTCATGCCCCCGAAGAAGCGCCACTGACGGCACGGCGCGCGCGACCCGCGCGCCGTCCTTCGCCCGGTCGGGGACCCGATCGCGACATCCAGACGGCCCGGCGGTCCCGCCGCGGCCGGAGGAGGAGACATGACCGATTTCCTGATCTTCGTGCTTGCCCTCGCGCCCATCGCCACGGTGTTCGTGCTGCTGGTGGTGCTGGCGCGCTCGGCCAAGCTGTCGATGTTCGTGGCCTACATCGTGACGGCGGCCATCGCGCTGCTGGTCTGGGGCACCGACCCGACCCGCATCCTCGGGGCCAGCGCCAACGGCGTCGTGACCGCGATCAGCCTGCTCTACATCGTGTTCGGGGCCATCCTGCTGCTCTACACGCTCGAGGAAAGCGGCGGCATCCGCGCCATCCGCAACGGCTTCACCAGCATCTCGCCCGACCGGCGGGTGCAGACCATCATCATCGCCTGGCTGTTCGGCTCGCTGATCGAGGGCGCGTCGGGCTTCGGCACGCCGGCGGCCATCGCCGCGCCGCTGCTGGTGGCCATCGGCTTCCCCGCCATGGCGGCGGTCATGGTGACGCTGATCATCCAGTCCACGCCGGTCTCCTTCGGCGCGGTCGGCACGCCCATCCTCGTCGGCGTGCGCACCGGCATCGTCGACCAGCCGCTGGTCGAGGCGACCATCGCGCCGATGCCCTTCCTCGACTACCTCATGGGCATCGCCACCGAGGTGGCGGTGCTGCACGCGCTGATCGGCTTCCTGATCCCGCTGATCCTCGTCGGCATGCTGACGCGCTTCTTCGGCGCCAAGCGGTCCTTCATCGAGGGCTTCCGCCTCTGGCCCTTCGCGATCTTCGCCGGCCTCGCCTTCACCGTGCCCTACACCATCATCGCGGCGCTGCTCGGCCCCGAGTTCCCCTCGCTGGTCGGCGGCATCATCGGCCTGATGATCGTGGTGCCGGCGGCGCAGCGCGGCTTCCTGATCCCGGCCGAGGTGTTCGACTTCCCGCCCCGCAAGGACTGGGAGGCCGGCTGGGTCGGGAAGCTGGACGACCTGACCGACCACCGCGCCGGCGAGACGGCGATGCCGCTGCTCAAGGCATGGGCGCCTTATGTCATCGTCATCGCCCTTCTGGTGCTGACGCGGACGGTCGCCCCGGTGAAGGCGTGGCTGACCTCGCCCGACGTGACGCTGGCCTTCGCGGACATGTTCGGCTCGGGCATCACGGCGCGGGTGCAGGTGCTCTACCTGCCCGGCACGGTGCTGATCCTCGCCTCGCTGGCGGCCTTCCTGCTGCACGGCATGCGGCCGGCGGCCTATGGGCGTGCGCTGAAATCCTCGGGCTCGACGATGCTCGCGGCGGCGCCCGCGCTGCTGCTGGCGGTGCCCATGGTGCAGGTGTTCCTCAACTCCGCCTCGGCCTCCATGCCCAGCATGCCCATCGTGCTGGCGCAGGGCGTCTCGGCGGTGACGGGGCAGGGATGGCCGATGTTCGCGCCGCTCATCGGGGCGCTGGGGGCCTTCGTGGCCGGCTCGAACACCATCAGCAACATGATGTTCTCGCTGTTCCAGTTCTCGACGGCCGAACAGATCGGGCTGGGGGCGACCGGCGCCGCCACCGTGGTGTCGCTCCAGGCCATCGGCGGTGCCGCGGGCAACATGATCTGCGTGCACAACGTCGTCGCGGCCTCCGCCACCGTGGGCCTTGTCGACCGCGAGGGCGAGATCATCCGCAAGACGCTGATCCCGATGGCCTACTACGTCGTGCAGGGCGGGCTCATCGGCACGGCGCTGATCGCGGGCGGCCTGAACCTCTGGTGGCTGGCGGCCATCGGCTGGGCCGTGGGCGTGATCGTCGTGATGGCGCTGAACCGCGGAACGCCCGCCCCGGCGACAGCCTGACCCCGACGGGCCGCCGGCATGCCGGCGGCCCGCCCCGGCCGAAGCGCGTCCCGGCGCGCCAGCCGGCCATCGGGCGCAGGCGGCCACGCGGAATTAACCGACGCGTAACCGGTTAACCAAGAAAATCCAATCTTTTCAATTGTCCCGACTGAGGACAGCGCAGGCTTCGCGCGCCGGCCCCGGTCCGCTCGGATCGGCCGCCGCCCTAACCCTGCTCCCCGTCGCGCCGCAGCGCGGCAAGCCGCGCGAAGGGCCGGGCGTCCAGCGGCTCGGCCCCGGGCGGCGTGCCCTCGAGCCCGTCGAACCGCGCGTCGGGGCGGCGCGGGTAGGGATCGATCCCCAGCGCGACGGCCTCGGCCGCGATCTCGCCCAAATCCACGGCGTCGTCCAGCGGCTCGGGCGCCTCCTCCGCGTCTGGGTCCAGGCCCTCGGCCTCGCGCAGCCGCTTCGCGGGCACGAAGCGGCGGTCGAAGCGCTCGCGCAGCTCGGTGTCCACCGGCTCGAGCGTCACGACGCAGGTCTGCGTCAGGCCGGCCTCCGCCTGCCCCGTGATGCGCCAGCCCCCCGGACCCCAGGGCGCGACGGCCGCGGCATAGCGCAGCCAGCGCAGGCCGGGCACGGCGAAGCGGACGGCCAGCGCGGCGCATTCGTCCGCCGTGGCCGCGCCGGTCAGGTCGCGCCCCGCCGCCTCGGGCAGCGCGTCGGCGGCCAGCGGGCGCGAGAACTCGGGCGGTGGCAGGCTCGACATCGGCGGCTCCCGGCGGCGGCGGCAAAACGCACGTCGCGCCGCGCGGGCAGCGGCCCCCGGGCGCGTTGCAGTTACAGCACGGGCCGGATATGCCGGCAAGCGACCGACCGGGACGGAGCCCGCCCATGAGCCTGCCGAAGACCGCGTCCGCCGCCGCGCTCGTCGCGCTGCTGTCGGGCTGTGCCGCGACCTATGTCAGCCACGGCTTCGCGCCCCACCCCGACGAGGTCGCGCAGGTGCGGCCCGGCGTCGACACCCGCGGCTCGGTCGCGCGCCGCTTCGGCCGGCCGGCGATGGACGGCCTGGCGGACGGCAACCACTGGTTCTACGTCGCCAGCCGCTTCGAGGAGTTCGCCTTCTACCAGCCCCGGCTGGTCGACCGCACCGTGGTCGCGGTCGCCTTCGACGAAACGGGCGTGGTCAGCGACGTGCGCAGTCTCGGCATCGAGGACGGCGCGGTGATCGACCTCCAGACGCGCACCACGCCCACCTACGGGCGCGAGCTGTCCGTCGTGCAGCAGCTGTTCGGCAACATCGGCCGCATCGAGGGCGACCCGACAGGCGGCGGCTTCGGGCGGCGCTGACCGGCCCTCAGGCCGCCCGGCGCGGCGTCGACAGCCACAGCCACAGAAGCGCCGCGCCCGCCAGCGTCAGGAACGGAACCATCGCCAGGTTCACCGCCTCCCAGCCGAACCCGTCGAGCAGCGCGCCCGAGCCCAGGCTCGCCACCGACACCAGGCCGAACACGAGGAAATCATTGGCGCCCTGCACCTTGGCCTGCTCCTCGGGCCGGTGCGATGCCGTCAGCATGGCGGTGGCGCCGATGAAGCCGAAGTTCCAGCCCACCCCCAGCAGGATCAGCGCCGCATAGAACTGCTCGAGTTCCACGCCCTGCAGCGCGACCGCCGCGCAGCCGCCCAGCAGCAGCAGCCCGACCGCGATGATCCGCTCGGCCCCGAACCGCACGATCAGCCGGCCGGTGAAGAAGGACGGCGCGAACATCGCCAGCACATGCGCCTGCACGATCCCCGCCGCATGCGACGGGTCGAAGCCGCAGCCGACCACCGCCAGCGGCGTCGAGGTCATCACCATGTTCATCAGCGCATAGCTGACCATGGCGCAGATCACCGCCACCGCGACGCGCGGCTGGCGCAGGATCACCAGCAGCGGCCGCCCGGTCGGCGCGCCGGTCGCCGCGCGCGGCGGGGGCGGCGCGTCGAGCAGGAAGAAGGCCAGCCCCCCGACCAGCGACAGCGCCGCGGCCGCGAGATAGGCGCCGGCGAAGGGCGTGGGGGCCAGCGCGTCCATGGTCAGCTTGGCCAGTTCCGGCCCCAGCACGGCCGACACCAGCCCCGCCGCCATGACCCACGAGATCGCCTTCGGCCGGAAGGCGGGGCTGGTCCCGTCCGCGGCGGCGAAGCGGTAGAAGCCCTGCGCCGCCATGTAGACCCCGGTCAGCGACGCCCCGGCCACCAGCATCGGGAAGGATCCGCGCATCAGCGCCAGCGCGCCCAGTCCCGCCCCGGCCGCGCCGGCCAGCGCCCCCAGCAGAAAGCCGATCCGACGCCCGTGCCGGCCCATCAGCGCCGACACCAGCGGCGCCGCCACCATGGTGGTCAGCACCGAGGCCGAGATCGGCAGCGTCGCGAGCGCCTTGTTCTCGGCCAGCACCTGCCCCGACAGCCCGCCCAGCAGGAACAGGATCGGCAGCTGCGCCCCCAGCACGGCCTGCGCGAACACCAGCACGGCGAGGTTGCGCCGCGCCCGCGCGTCATCGGACGCGGGCGGCGCGGCGGCTGCTGGGATGGCTGCGTCGGTCATGGGACATCCGCCTAATCCCCGCCGGAGGCCCGCGCAAGGCGACGCTTCGGCGCCGCGGCCCGCCGCACCGCCCCGTCCGGCCGCGCGCATGTCCTGCCGACCCCTCGCGCCCGGCGCCTCGGCGGGGGAACGGGGGCGCGCATGCGTGCGGGCGCGGCCTCAGCGTTGGTCCGGCCGCCAGTCCGTCGGTTCGAGCAGCCGCCCGCCCATGGCGCGGAAGGCGCGGCCGTGGCAGCTGAACACCACGATCTGCAGCCGGTCCGCCAGCGCCGCCAGCGCATCGAACATCCGCTCCAGCCGCCGGTCGTCGCTGTGCGCCAGCGCGTCGTCGAGGATCACCGCCGGCGCGCCGCGGCCGCCGTCCATCATCGCGGCGAAGGCCAGCCGCGTCAGGATCGCCACCTGCTCCTGCTCGCCGCCCGACAGCAGCGCCTGGGGCGTCGTGCCGCCCGGCCGGGCGAGCCCGGCGGGGGCCAGCGCCGCGTCGTCGACGGCAAGCGCGGCCGGCCCGCCGAACACCCGCGCCAGCATGGGTTCGAGCGCGGCGCGCAGCGGGGCATGCACCCGTGCGCGCAGCGACGCCTCCGCCGCGACGAGGGCGGTTTCAAGGCGTTTCAGCGCCTCGGCCTCGCGCCGCCAGCGTGCGGCCTCGGCCTCCGCCGCCTCCAGCCGCGCCGCGAGATCCGCATGCCGCTCCGCCGTGCCGGCCTCGGTCTGCAACCGTCCGCGCAATCCGTCGCGGCGCTCGCTCAGCCGCGCGATCTGCGTCTCGCGTTCCAGCGCCGCCGCCTCGCGCCGTTCCAGCTCGACCGTCAGCGCCTGCAGCCCGCCGATCTCGCCGGCCGCCGCCGTCTCCGCGCGGCAAGCGTCCTCGGCCGCGATCGCCTCGGCCAGCGCGCCGTCCAGCGCGGCCCGGCGCGCGTCGCGCCCGCTGGCCGCCCCTGCGGCGATCCCGGCCGCCTCCAGCCGGTCCGCGGCCTGCGCCCGCGCGGCCAGCGCGGCGGTCAGCGCGGCGCCCGCCGCCGCCTCCGCCGCCACGGCCGCGCTCTCGGCCCGCCGCAGCGGTTCCTCCGAACGGCGCGCCGCCGCCGTCGCCTCCGCGAGCGCTCCGAGATCGCGCGCTGCAGGGTCGGATGCCGCGAGACCGTCCCCGGCGCCATCCGGCGCCGCCGGCAGCGCGGCGAGGCGCGCCGCGAGGGCCTCCGGCCCCTCGGGCGCGTGGACCGCCGCGCGGTCCGTCGCGGCCTTCGCCCGGCTCCGGGCCTCAGCCGCGGCCGCGAGGCGCGCGCGCAGCGCGGCAAGATCGGCGCAGCCGGTCGGGGCGAGCGCCGCGCGCAGGGCCTGCGCCGCGTCCGCGACCGCCGTCTCGCCCTCGGCCGCGCTGATGCCCGGGGCGACGGTCAGCACGCCGATGCCCAGGATGGCGAAGTCCGCCGCACCGTCCAGCCGCACCGTCTCGCCCTCGGCCAGCGCCCGCCCATCGAGGCGCACCGGCGCCGCGTCCGGCGCCGCATAGGCCATGCGCGCGACGGGCCGCGCGGCGTCGCGCCGGGCCTCGGCCGCGCGCAGCGCCGCCTCGGCGGCCTCCGCCGCCGTCAGCGCGGCGGGCGCGACGGCCAGTTCCGCGGCGCGCGCCGTCGCGATCCGCGCCTCGGCCAGCGCGGCCTGCGCAGCGGCGAGGCGGCCCTCGAGTTCGCGCCTTTCCGCTCCGGCCCGACGCGCCGCCTCGGCGGCGCGTGCCGCCGTCTCGGCCTGCGCCGCCGCCTCCGCCGCGCGCGCGCCCTCCGCCGCCGCGGCTCGCGCCGCCGATGCCCTGGCGGCGGCCGCCTGCGCCTCGTCCTGCGCGCGGGCAAGACCTTCGGCAGCCAGCGAATCGGCCGCCGCCGCCGCGGCATGCGCCGTCTGCGCGGCATCATGGGCCGCCAGCGCCGCGGCGGCCTCGGCCCGCGCCAGCTCGGCGAGGCGCAGTCTGCTCGCCGCCAGCGACCGGCGCGCCTCGGCCTCGCGTTCCGCCTCGGCCGCTTCGCGTGCCGCGGCCAGCGCCGCCGCGGCCTCGGCCCGCGCCTCCGGGTCGGTCCAGTCGCGCAGCGCCTCCTCGGTGCGGCGCAGCGCCTCCGCATCGGCCTCGATGCGGTCCAGCGCGGCCTTCGCCTCGGCCAGTTCCGCCGCCAGCCGCGCGACCGCCTTCTCGGCCATGTCGAGCGGCCCTCCGGCCTTCGGGCGGTTCTGCTTGTCCGAGAGCAGCTTCGCCTTGCTCTCGCGCGCGCGGGCGAGCAACGCCTGCAACCGGTCCTCGCCCGTCGCCTCGGCGGCCGCGTCGCGGGCCGTGTCGGCCAGCGTGCGCCGGCGCGCCGCCTCGCCGCGCAGGAAGTTCCCGGCCTCGCCCTGCCGGACCCACAGCAGGGCCGCGTCGGCCTCGGCCCAGCCGCCGCCCAGACGGTCGCGGATCCAGTCCTCCGCCCTGTCCGCCTGCGCGATCAGCGCGCCGCCCGGCAGCGCCGTGACGCGGGCATGGCGGCCGAACAGGAAGCGCTTCTCGATGCGGAACACGCCATCGGGAAAGGCGAGGTCGGCGCTGACCGTCGGCGCGCCGCCGGCATGGGGCCGAAGCGCCTGAACCTCGGCCTTGGTCGAGCCGTGCTTGAAGGCCAGCAGCGCCTCCAGCGCCGCCAGCAGGCTGGTCTTGCCGAAGCCGTTGTCGCGGATCAGCGCGCTCAGCCCGTCCGGGATGTCCTCGAGCGCCACGCCGCGGCCGGCGAAGCCGCGCACGTCGCTGACTCGAAGGGCGCGCAGCCTCATCGTCCGCCCTCGACCGCGGTCCAGCCATACAGCATGTCGAGCGCGGCGCGGGCCGCGGCGCGCCGGTCCTCGGGCAGGGCGGGATCCGCGGCGTCGGCGGCCAGCGCCTCGGCCGCCTCGCGCAGCGGGCCGGCGCGGGCGATGTCGTCGAGATCACCCGCGGTCCTCCGCACGCCGAGCCCGTCGAGGTCGGATTTCAGATGCGCCAGACCATGCGCCATCGACTTCAGGAAGTCCTCCAGCGCGGCCTTCTCGGCCAGCGCGACCTCGCCGCTCAGCGTCAGCGCCAGCAGCAGGTCGGCCCGCGGCCAGTCGGGTTCGGCGGCGCGGATGGCCGCCGGCGCGTCGCCGCCCGGGGTCAGCGCCAGCGCGGCGCGCGTCCAGCGATAGCGCCCGACCACCGCGCGCTCGACCTGCGGCGCGGCCCCGGGCGCGGGCAGGGTCACCACCAGCGCCTCGCCCAGCGCATCGGCCTTGAAGCGGTCGGGTTCGGGCGTGCCGGAATACCAGGCGCGAGGGCCGGCCTCCATCGCGCCGTGCCAGTCGCCGAGCGCCAGATAGTCGAGCCCGGCCCGCTCCGCCCGCCGGGCGTCGATGACGTCCGCGCCGCCATCCTCGTCGAAGCCGATCACCGGGCCGTGCGCGATCCCCAGCCGCAGCGCGCCCTCCGGCGTCGCGGTCCGGTCGAAGCCCTCGGTCGGGTCGAGACCCGTGCTGCGCGCCGTGCAGGGGGCTGCGAGCACCGCCACGCCCGGCGTCAGCTCGACCGGCGCAGCGTCGAGCAGGGGGCGCAGGTTCGCCGGCCCGTCGCGCAGCACCGCCTCCCAGACGCTGCCGGGGCGGTGGGGGTCATGGTTGCCGGGCAGCAGCGCCCAGAGGATGTCATGCGCCTCCGCCATCGCCTCGAGCGCCCGGGCGACATGGCCGGGATGCGGTTCGGCGCTGTCCCAGACATCGCCCGCCAGCACCACCACGCCCGCGTCGCGCGCCCGCGCCAGCCCGGCGAGGCGGCCGATCGCGTCGAGCCGCGCCTGGCGCAGCAGGGCGGGCAGATCGCCGGGGAACTGGCCGAATGGCTTGCCGATATGCAGGTCGGCGCTGTGAATGAACCTGAACACGACACCCTCACATGATCAACATGATCGGGTGTATGCGTCGAATCGCCTCGCGTCAAGCCCGTTGCCATCGGGCCCGAAGCGGTCAGGCCTGCCCCAGCGCCGCAAGCACCCGTGCCCAGGACCGAGCGCCCTTCCGGAAGCTTTCGAGGTCGTATTTCTCGTTGGGCGAATGGATCCGGTCGTCGTCCAGCCCGAAGCCCGCCAGGATCACGTCCATTCCCAGCGCCTCCTTGAAGTCGCGGGTCACCGGAATCGACCCGCCGGCCCCGATGAACGGGCAGGGCCGGCCCCATTCGGCGGCCAGCGCGCCCTGCGCCGCGGCGAAGGCCGGGGCCGTGGTCTCGAAGGCGGTGGCGCGGCCCGATCCGTGCTCGTGGAACGCGACCCGGCAATCCGCGGGCAGCCGGGCGCGCACGAAGTCGCGGAAGGCCGCGCGGATGCGGTCGGGGTCCTGGTCGAACACCAGCCGGAAGCTGATCTTGGCCGAGGCCCGCGCCGGGATCACGGTCTTGAAGCCCGCGCCCTGGTAGCCGCCGCCCATGCCGTTCACCTCCGCCGTCGGACGCGACCACACCATCTCGAGCGCGCTGCGCCCGGCCTCGCCGGCGGGGATGCGCAGCCCGATCTCGCCGAGGAAGGCGTCGGCCGAGAAGCCCAGCCCCTCCCACTGGGCGCGGATGTCGGCGGGCAGTTCGCGCACGCCGTCGTAGAAGCCGGGGATCGTCACGCGTCCCTCGGCATCATGCAGGTCGGCCAGGATGCGCGCCAGCACATGGTTGGGGTTGCGCGCCGCACTGCCATACATGCCGGAATGCAGGTCGCGGTCGGCGCACTCGATCACCACCTCCTCGCCGCACAGGCCGCGCAGCATGGTGGTGATGGCGGGCGTCTCGCGGTCCCACATGCCCGTGTCGCAGATCAGGCCGATGTCGGCGCGCAGCTCCCCGGCATGGGCGCTCAGGAAGGGGGGCAGGTTGGCGCCGCCCGATTCCTCCTCGCCCTCCAGCAGGATCGACACGGAAAGCGGCAGGCGGCCCGTCACCGCCTTCCAGGCGCGGCAGGCCTCGACGAAGGTCATGACCTGGCCCTTGTCGTCGGCGGCGCCCCGGGCGCGGATGATCCGCGACCCGTCCGGCCGGGTCAGCAGCGCCGGCTCGAACGGGTCGCCGTCCCACAGCGCCAGCGGGTCGACCGGCTGCACGTCGTAATGGCCGTAGAACAGCGCCGAGGGGCCGGCCATCGCACGGTCATGCGCGACGACGATGGGGTGGCCCGGCGTGGGCCGCACGCTCGCCTCGAAGCCGATCGCGGCAAGATCCGCCGCATGCCACGCGGCGGCCTCGCGGCAGCGGTCGGCATAGGCCGGATCGGTCGAGATCGACGGGATGCGCAGCAGCGCGAACAGCCGCGCGAGGCTGGCGTCTAGATCGGCATCGATGCGGGCGAGAACGGCGTCGAGGTCGGACATGGAGCTTCCCCGGAAAACGGCTGCCCTCCGATCCTAGTGCGCTTTCGCCCGGCGCGAAATCGCCCGGCCGCGGCCGGACACCCGCCGCCGTGCCGTCGGGCGCCCGTGCCGCGCTCAGGCCGCGTCGCGGCGCGCGAGCGCGGCCAGCGCCGCTTCGCGTTCGGCCGCGGCGATGCGGCCCAGGCCATGGGGGGTCTTGCGCCAGTGGAAAGGTGCCAGGAACATCTCCGCCAGCGCCAGCCACGCGGCAATCGCGCCGATGGGCCAGTAGAACATCAGGGTCGGGATGAAGGGCTGCAGGGCCCATAGTCCGCGCCGCGCCGTCGCCAGCAGCGCGGCCGCCAGCATCGCCAGCCATCCCGACAGCTGGACCACCGCCACCACGCCCAGCGCCCAGGTCGGCGTCACGTCGAGCCAAGCCGGCCCGGTGCCTGTCAGCGCCAGGGTCCAGGCCGTCCAAAACAGCGGCAGCGCCAGATAGGCCACCGCCGCCCCGACGAAGATCGCCTGGAAGCCGAGGAAACCCGCCGGTCCGAGGTCGCGCCACAGCGCGCCCGGATCGCGCATGTGGACAAGCCAGGTCGTCATGTAGCCCTTCAGCCATCGCGAGCGCTGGCGCACCCAGGGCCCGAGGCGGCTGTTGGCCTCCTCGAAGGTTGTCGACCCGCAGATCGCGGTGCGCAGTCCCGCGCGGGCGAGGCGCATCCCGAGATCGGCGTCCTCGGTGACGTTATGGGCATCCCAGGCCCCCACGCGCTCGAGCGCCCGGCGGCGGAAGAAAACCGAGGTGCCGCCCAGCGGGATCGGAAAGCCCAGCGCGCGGAACGCCCCCAGCAGCACGTCGAACCAGATGGCGTATTCG
>DAIPIU010000094.1:0-7273 GCA_036770645.1 Rubrimonas sp.
CACAAGATCCTGACCGGGCGGCGCGACCGCATCCGCACCCTGCGCATGGGCGGGGGGCTGTCGGGCTTCACCAAGCGGTCGGAATCCGAATACGACCCGTTCGGCGCGGCGCATTCCTCGACCTCGATCTCGGCGGGCCTCGGCTTCGCCATGGCGCGCGAGCTCGGCCAACCGGATGTCGGCGACGTGGTGGCGGTGATCGGCGACGGCGCGATCTCGGCCGGCATGGCCTACGAGGCGATGAACAACGCCGGCCACCTGAAGAAGCGCCTGTTCGTGGTGCTGAACGACAACGAGATGTCCATCGCGCCGCCCACCGGCGCGATGTCGGACTACCTGACCCGGCTGTGGGCGACCGGTCCCTATCAGGACATCCGCAAGGCGGCGAAGGCAGGCCTCGATTTCCTGCCCGCCCCGCTGCGCGACGGGGCGAAGCGCGCGCACGAACTGGTCAAGGGCATGACCATCGGCGGCACGCTGTTCGAGGAACTGGGCTTCTCCTATGTCGGCCCGGTCGACGGGCACGACATGGACCAGCTGCTGATGGTGCTGCGCGTCGCGAAGGCCCGCGCCACCGGCCCGGTGCTGATCCACGCCATAACGAAAAAGGGCAAGGGCTACGCCCCGGCCGAGGCGGCGTCGGACAAGTATCACGGCGTCGCCAAGTTCGACGTCGTCACGGGCGCGCAGAAGAAGGCCCCGTCCAACGCCCCCTCCTATACCCGAGTCTATGCCGACAGCCTGATCCGCGAGGCCGAGGCCGACGAGCGCATCGTGGCCGTGACGGCGGCGATGCCGGACGGCACAGGGCTGAACCTGTTCGCGGAACGCTTCCCGAACCGCTGCTTCGACGTCGGCATCGCCGAACAGCACGCGGTCACCTTCTGCGCCGGCATGGCCGCCGGGGGGCTGCGGCCGTTCTGCACGCTCTACTCCACCTTCCTCCAGCGCGGCTACGATCAGGTCGTGCATGATGTGGCGATCCAGCGCCTGCCGGTGCGCTTCGCCATCGACCGCGCGGGGCTGGTGGGGGCGGACGGGGCGACCCATGCCGGCGCCTTCGACGTGGCCTACCTGTCCAACCTGCCCGGCTTCGTGGTCATGGCCGCGGCCGACGAGGCCGAGCTGGTGCACATGGTCGCCACGGCCGCGGCGCTCGACGACCGCCCCTCGGCCTTCCGCTTCCCCCGCGGCGAGGGCATGGGCGTGGACATGCCCGAGCGCGGCCGCCCGCTCGAGATCGGCCGGGGCCGGGTGCTGCGCGAGGGCGCGAAGATCGCGCTTCTGTCCTTCGGCGCGCGGCTGGCCGAGACGCTGAAGGCCGCCGACGAACTCGAGGCCCGCGGCCTGTCCACCACGGTCGCCGACGCGCGCTTCTCGAAGCCGCTGGACCGCGACCTGATCCTGCGTCTGGCGCGCGAGCACGAGGCGCTGGTGACCACCGAGGAAGGGGCGGTCGGCGGCTTCGGCACCCATGTGCTGCATCTGCTGGCCGACGAAGGCATGCTCGACGCCGGCCTGCGCGTGCGCTGCATGACCTTCCCCGACATCTTCATCGACCAGGACAGCCCCGAGAAGATGTACGCGGTCGCAGGGATGAACGCCCCCCAGATCGTCGAGACCGCCCTGCGCGCACTGGGCACGGCGGGCGAGAGGGCGGCGCGGGCCTGAGGGGGTGACGATCCCGGACTACCAGACGCTGATGCTGCCGGTCCTTCGGATCAGCGAGGAACCTGGCGCGGCGAAGCTTCGGGCATTGGCGGCGCGGGAGGAACAGCAGCGGCTTTCCGCGCCTGTCCACTCATCGCTCGGTCCTTTCAGCATGGACGGGAACGCGGGGCGTCCTCTTCGGAGAAATTGCGCGTAGCCGATCGGCCATTGGGGCCGTCCACGCCCGGGCGTGCGACCGCGCGACAGGCGAGCCTCGCTAGGCCGAGGATACGTCCCGATCCGACGTCGCGCGACCGCGCATGGATCGATGACGCTTCGGCCGGGATCTCGACAAGTAAGCGAGAATCCCGCCCCGGCATGGCCCCGACCGGGTCTCACCCGTCGTTGTGCGGCTGAAGCCAGCGCGCCTCGCACCTGCGCTCCGGTGGCCGTCCCCTCCGCGGATTGGTTCGCATGGCGGTGACGGCGCGAGGCCGAAGCCCGGTCGCGACGTCCGTGTCGGCGGGTCCCTGCGCCCCGGGGGCGCGGGCATCGACGCGAGGCGCTGGACGCCGTTCTCCGCCCCCTGCATCCTTTCTGGGTCGTCTCCGCTGCGCGCAGGCATTCCGCAAACGGCCCGAACGCTGCGCGCCCTGCCGGGATGCAGCCTGGCGGGACCACGCGGGCGACCGGGTCGCATGGCATCGCCGCTGCGGCGGGCCGGGCTGGGCGCGGGGACGAGGGCGCCGGCCGCGCGGCGCGCCGCCGAGCCGGGCAGGCCTGGACGATCCAGCCGCCGCGGGCGAGACAGGTCGCGGCACGGGCGCGGCCGCCGACGCGGTCCTGCCGACGGGGCGGCCAGACGAGAGGACATCATCCAATGCATGACGGCAACCATCTCGCCCGCATCCTCGGGGCCGCCGGCGACCCGGACGCGCCCCTGCTCCATGCCGGCGATGCGACGCAGACCCGCGGGCAGTTCTGGGAGGCCGCCCTCCGCATGGCCGCCGCGCTGGCCGAGGCCGGCGCCCGGCCCGGCGACCGCGTCGCGGTGCAGGTCGAGAAGTCGCCCGAGGCCCTGCACCTGACGATGGGGGCGGTGCTGGCCGGGGCGGCGGTCCTGCCGCTGAACACGGCCTACACCCCCGCCGAGGTCGGCTATTTCCTCGGCGATGCCGAACCGTCGGTGTTCGTGTGCGATCCCGGCCGCGCGGATGCGCTGGGGCCGCTGGCGCAGGAGCGCGGCATCGGGCGGACGCTGACCCTTGGCCCGGACGGAAGCGGCACGCTGGCGGATGCCGCGGCGCGCGCTGCGCCCCTGTCCGGGGCGGTCCCGCGCGCGGCCGGCGACCTCGCCGCGATCCTCTACACTTCCGGCACCACAGGGCGCTCGAAGGGCGCGATGCTCAGCCATGGCAACCTCGCCAGCAACGGGCGGGTCCTCGTCGAGACCTGGGGCATGAGCCCTCGGGACACGCTGATCCACGCCTTGCCGATCTTCCACACCCACGGGCTGTTCGTGGCGACCAACACCGCGCTGATCGCGGGCGCGCAGATCCGCCTGCACGCGCGGTTCGACCCGGACGCGGTGCTCGCCGACATGGGCCGCGCGACGATGCTCATGGGGGTCCCGACCTTCTACACGCGGCTGCTCGATCATCCCGGGCTCACGCCCGAGGCCTGCGCGGGGATCCGCCTGTTCATCTCCGGCTCGGCCCCGCTGACGGCGGAGACGCATGCGCGCTGGCGTGCGCGCACCGGCCACGCCATCCTCGAGCGCTACGGCATGACCGAGACGGGAATGCTGACCTCCAACCCGCTTGACGGAGAGCGCCGCCCGGGCAGCGTGGGCCGGCCGCTAGCGGGGGTCGAGGTTGTCGTCGCCGACCCCGCCGGCGGCCTGCCGCTGCCCCCCGGTTCCACCGGGATGATCGAGGTGCGCGGGCCGAACGTCTTCAAGGGCTACTGGCGCATGCCGGAAAAGACCGCGGCCGAATTGCGGGAGGACGGCTTCTTCATCACCGGCGATCTCGGCCGCATCGACGAAGATGGCTACGTCGAGATCGTGGGGCGGGCGAAGGACCTGATCATCGCCGGCGGCTACAATGTCTATCCGAAGGAAGTCGAGGCGCTGATCGATGCGCTGCCCGGTGTTGAGGAATCGGCCGTGATCGGCCTTCCGCACCCCGATCTCGGCGAGGGCGTGGCCGCAGTGGTGGTGCGGCGGGCCGGGGCGCGCCTGTCGGCGGAGGACGTGCTGGATGCCGTCGCACCAGAGCTTGCGCGCTACAAGCAGCCGCGGGCGGTGTTCTTCGTCGACGCCCTGCCGCGCAACGCCATGGGCAAGGTGCAGAAGGCGGAGCTCGGCAGGATCTACGCCGGAACCTTCTCGGCGCGGCGCTGAAGGGGCGTGCGCGAGACGCGGACCGGCCTGTCGAGGCATGCCGTCGGGCGGCGCCGTCCGTGCGCGGCGGCGCAGGCCGCCGCCGATGCGCCGCCCGCCCGGTCCGGGCTTCGATCAGGACGGCGCGCCGGTCTGGGCCTTGGCGGCGCGGCGTTCCGAGGTGGCTGCCGGGGCGTAGCGGTACTCGGCCGCCGGCCGGCCCCCGCGGCGCGAGGAGACGGCGCCGGTGGGCTCGACGAGGCCGGAGCCCTCGACCTGCCGGCGGAAGTTCTGCTTGTGCAGCGGCACGCCCGACACCGCCTCGGCCGCCTGCTGGAGTTCATACAGGGTGAAGGCCGGAGGCGTCAGCTCGAACAGGACGGGGCGCCATTTCACCTTGCCGCGCAGGCGCCCTATGGCGGTGGCCAGGATGCGGCGGTGGTCGCGCGGCAGGGCCGCGCCGGGCAGCGGCGTGCCCGAATCCGTGGCGGCGGGGGGCGCCAGGCCGCGGTCGCGCCATGCCTCGGCGACCAGCCGAGCGCCGTAGAGCAGCTCGTAGCGTTCCAGCGCCAGCTCGGGCGCCCAGGGCGCGCCGTCCAGCCCGAAGCACAGCCGGGCGCGTTCCAGCCGCCGCTCAGGCGCCTCGGCAGCCCAGGCCCGCAGGCGCGGACCCAGCGTGTCGAGCAGCGCCGCACCGCGGCGGCGGTCCTCCCAGGGAAACAGCCGCGCCCAGGGCGTCCAGCCGACCGCGCCCTCCGCACTTTCCTGCGGGCGGGCGAGCGCGAGATAGCCGATTGATACCAGATGGGGATCCTCCGGACCGGCCAGCCCCAGCCGCGCGCGGTCGCCGAAGGTGTAGAGCTGCTCGACATGCCCCAGCCGGAGCCCGGCCGTCTGCGCCACCCAGTCGCGCAGCGACAGTTCCAGCGTGCGGTGCACGTCGGGGTCGAACGAGACGGTCGGCAGGTCCGGCCCGGCGGGGCCCTGGACCGTGGCGACGCAGGGTTCCAGCCGCCCCTCGCCCTCGACCAGAGCGAGGATCACCGCAGACAATTCGAGGCGGATCGGCCTCACGCCTCAGCCTCCCCCGCCAGCGCCGCGAACCGCGCGCGGAAGGCCGAGGCGGCCTGCGCGGGCGGGCGCGGGGCAAGGCGCAGCGCCTGCCAGCCGGGGAAGGCGGGCGCGCCGAAGAAGCGGTCGGCCTCCGCCGCGGTGAAGCCCGCGAGCTGCGTCGCCTCGAGCCAGGCGCTTGCGCGGTCGGCCCTCTTCAGCCGCGCCTTCAGGGCCGCCGGCAGCGCCGCGGGCAGGCCGAAGCGCAGGTGCACGGCCGCGGCGAGCCGCGCCTCGAAGCCGGCGTAGTCGAGGCCCAGCGCCGCCTTGAAGGGCGAGATCATGTCGCCGATCACGTATTCCGGGGCGTCGTGCAGCAGGGCGGCAAGCCGGTCGGCCGGCGGGGGCGGCGTGCGGGACTGGCGGGCGAAGATGTCCTCGACCAGCAGGGAATGCTCGGCCACGCTCATCGGCCAGTCGCCGGCGGTCTGGCCGTTCCAGCGCGCGACGCGCGCCAGACCGTGGGCGATGTCCTCGATCTCGACATCGAGCGGCGAGGGGTCCAGCAGGTCGAGCCTGCGCCCCGAGAGCATCCGCTGCCACGCCCGCGGGGCCGATCTGGCCATGCCGCCCCCTCTCCCTGCCGCACAGGGGTCTAGGGCCGGCGGGCGCGGCTGTCGAGCGCCCGCGCCGCGCGGGCGGCCGCGGGGTCGGCACGGGCATCCGCGGCCATGGCCGCGCGCACGACGCCGAACCTGAGGCAGGCATCCGACAGCATGCGACGCCCGTCGAGCACGGCGTGCCGCGGATGGCGCAGGGGGGGCACAGAAGTCAGGAACACCGCGACGACGCCAGGCGTCGGGTCGCCCGCGATCACCGTGCCGCCGCAGGGGGACGGGATCACGGCGACGACAGCGGTGTCCGACAGCCTGAGGAACGCTTGCGCGGCCCCACGATCTGCGACACCCGCACGACGATCCGATGGATCGACGGATGCCGCCCAGCGCCGCTCGCCGTGAGCCGTCGGCCGCGATCAAGGTGTCGGTTTGGCGCACTGTGCCGATGTGCCGGTGCGTCAGTCGGTTCGCCTGCTGCTGCGCCGCCGAAACGGCAAGCGCCAGCAGGGCAGCGGCAAGCGCGGTCGCGAAACCGGCAACCTGCGACGAGGCCGTGCGCCGTCGGGTCAAGCCGAGTGCGCTGCCGGCGCGTTCCCGGGCGCCGAAGCGATGCATGCGGAAGAACCCGCCGCGCTCGGCCGCATGCCGAATTGGCGCCGGGCGCCAGTGCGTCCGTGACTTCGATGAACGGGCCGTTCCCGCGACGCCAGCCGGGCACTGGTATCGCCTCGGCGACAGGTTGGCTTAGGGTCGCCGCCACGCGCCGGCGAGTGCCCGGCCGATTCTGAGACGTCGAAGGCTCAGGGCGGCGCTGCAAGCGCCGCATCGAGCGCCGCCAGGGCCTCCGCCCCGAGCGGGCTGCCGCGCAGCGCCACGGCATGCAGCGTGACCACGCGAAGCGCCCCGAGATCCTCGCGCACGGCGTCGGCCGCACCCAGCGCCCGGATCGCGGCGTCGGCGGCCCCGGCCTCGAGGATCGCCGTTCCCGCCTCGCCGGCCATCAGCGCCGCGACGCAGGCGTCGGGACTGGCCTCGTGCCGCGCCGCGTCCGGCGTTACGGGGGCGAGCGCGGCCTGTGCGCAGGCGGGCCCGGCGGCGGGGGCGAGCGGGCGAAGTGTCACCACCGCCAGTTCGGCCAGCGGCGCGGACCAAAGCGCGTCGTCGCACAGGGCGCGGGAAGGCGGCGCCAGGCCGGGCGCGGCGCAATCGGGGCGCAGCCACGGCAGGCTGACGGCGAACAGTCCCTCGGACAGCAGTGGGTCGAGATGCGCCGCGCGATCCTCGATGCGGTCGAGCGGCAGGTTCGCCGCGGCGGCGGCGGCCGTGGCGCGCAGCAGCGCAACCTCGGGCGGCCCCAGCGGCGCGGCCGCCGCCACCACGCGCCCCCGCGCAGGGGCCGGGCGCGGCGGGGGCACGGAATCGGCGGGGACCGCGACCGCGGCCGGCCCCGCGTTCGCGGAGGTTGGCGCGGCTTCCGCATCGGGACGCTGCCCAGCGGATGATGCCGCCGACGGAGCATCGGCCGCCTGCGCGGCAGGGGTGTCGGCCGCCTGCGCGGCAGGGGTGTCGGCCG
>DAIPIU010000130.1:0-1574 GCA_036770645.1 Rubrimonas sp.
CCGTAGAACGCGAGCCTCACGCCCGCCCCCCGAAGAAGTCCAGCGCCGCCGCCAGTTCCGCACAGTCCGCCGCGGCCTGCGCCGGCCCCACGCCCGCCATGGCCGCGTCCCACGCCGCCCGCAGCGCGCGCACCCCCGCCGCGATCCCGCCCGGATGCGCCGTGATCCCGCCGCCCGCCGCGTGGATCAGGTCCGCCGAGCCCAGCGCCGCCCAGGTGCTCCACGCCTGCGCCGGCGTCTGGCCGGAGGAGAACACCGGCATGACCGCGCAGCCGGGCAGGGGGGGCGCGAACATCGGCGCAAGGCACGACCGCGCCGAGGCGATCACCGAGGCGTCCGGCTCGCAGAACTTGTTGGCCAGCCCGTTGACGTGCATGTGGTCCGCGCCGGCCAGCCGCCAGAACTTCGCCCAGGCCGGATAGTCGAAGCCCAGCGCCGGATGGCGCGAGAGATAACCCCAGCCGTTGCGGTGCGCGTGGATCGGCAACGCGGCATGGCGCGCTAGGTCGAGAAACCCCGCCAGCCCCGCCGAGTTCAGCGAGACCATGACGCAGCTCGCGCCCGCCTCCGCCGCGAGGTCGTGGCGCGCCCGCATCTGCTCGGGCGTCCCCGTCAGGTTGAACGCATACATCGGCCGTCGGCCGAGCCGGTCGGCGTGGCGGTCGATCGCCGCCGTGACCGCGCGCACCCTTTCCGCGAAGGGGCAGTGCGGCCCGTCCGCCTGCAACTCGTCGTCCTTGATGAAGTCGATCCCGCCCTCGCACAGCCGGTCCACCTGCGCGGCGGTCGCCTGCGGCGACAGGCCGACCGAAGGCTTGACGATGGTGCCGATCAGCGGCCGCCCCGCCACCCCCGCAAGCCGCCGCGTCCCCTCGACGCCGAAACGCGGGCCGGGGCCGGCGGCGGCGAACGCCGGCGGAAACGTCACGTCCTCCAGCCGCAGCCCGGAAAAGGGCTTCAGCTCGAACAGGTTTCCGCTGACCGTCGCCAGCGCCGTCGGCAGGCAGGCGCCGAGGTTGGCCAGCGGCCACGACAGCCGCACCCGCGCGCGCCGCCAGACCACGCGCCCGTCCGGCCCCGGATATGCGCCGGCGCCGGGCAGCGACGGCGCGGCGATCTCGTCCAGCGTCTCCACCGCCTCGATGCGCGCGGCGTGGGCGTCGAGGAAGGCGTCGGATTCCGCCGCCAGCTTCACGAAGGTGCCGGTGGACTGCTCGCCGGCCATCACCTCGGCCGCGCGCGCGGGGTCCATCGACGTCTCGATGCGGTAGACCGCTTCGAGACGGCTCATGTCCAGCGCGTCCCGTCGATGCGCAGCGCCCGGTCCTGCGCGGCGCTGTCGTAGGAGGCCAGCGCCAGCGCCATGGTGCGCAGGTTGTCGGCGCCGGAGGGGCGCGGCTCGGCCCTGCTGCGTAGGCACGCGACGAAATGCGCCTGCGTGGCGACGACGCTCTCCTGCACCACATGCCACGGCCGCTCGGCCCAGGCGGGGACCTCGGGCTCGACGTCGATCTCCTCGGCCCCGTCCTCGCGGTGCACGATCAGGCGATAGTCCTGCCGCAGCTCCAGCGTCG
>DAIPIU010000095.1:0-6936 GCA_036770645.1 Rubrimonas sp.
TCCGGCTCCTTGGGCGGCTCCGGCTCGAAAACGAAGTCGGGCAGCGTCCAGGGCGCGTCGGCTTCCACGAAGAAGATGTCCATGCGCAGGCTCCATCGCAGCGGGGCGGGGATCGACCCCAACAATTCGTATGTTGTCGATTCGGACGCCCCACCGCTGTGGCGATCCTCACGGGCGGGTTTTGCGCGGCAGGATCGGTGGGGGGGCGTCGGCGACCGGAGGGCGCGCGAAAGGGGCCTCGACCGGCGCGGCCCCCCGGTGACGTGCGGCGTGACCGCCGGGCGCCGACGGGTGCCCGGCGGACGGTGACGAAGGGGCCTCGGCCGGCGCCGGATCGGCGCGACGGATCATTCGGGTTCGCGGATCGTCGCGCGCAGCGCGGCGGCGAGGCGCCGCTCTAGCGTGTCCTAGGCATCTGATCCGACACGGGCGATCTCGCCTTCATCGGCCTGGTTGGCGTCGTCCTACCGGTCGCGGCCGTTACCCAGCCCGAGGGTCTCGCGATGGGTGCGCCGTTCTTTCATGGCGGGCTGGAGCGTGTTCCGCGCAGGCTCCATTGCTTCGCTGAAGATCGGGTCTCACGCCGCCGTGACTTCGTCCGCAGTGTGCTAGCGCGCCTCAGCCGCATCGTCCTCGTCGTCGGCGGCGATGTCGAACACGAAGCTGTCGAGCAGGCGGTATAGAGCCGCTCGCCCGTCATCCGCCGCGTGCGTCCCCCTCAGACCCTGCGGCTCGGCGCCCGAGCTCGCCCTTTGGCGAAACAGGCATGGCCGTGCATCTGAGCTGACGCGGACCTCGCCGTTTTCGGCGATGAAGGCGACGCCCCGAGACCGATCGCTCAGACGACCCCCCCTATGCGCTGGGTCAGCAGCCTCGCCTCCGACTTCACGGCTTCCAGCATGGCGTTGATCCGCGCCTCGTCGAAGTGTGCGCGGAGGCCGACGACGGCGATCGCACCGACGAGGGTGCGCTCGCCGCCGAACACCGGCGCCGCCACCGAGGCCGTCTCGGGGTCGCGCTCGCCCAGCGACACATAGGCGCCCTCGGCGCGCACCTGCGCGTCGAGCGGGCCTTCCCCGCCGGTGAAGGCGGTCAGGACCCGCGCGCTGGCGCCGCGGTCCAGCGGCAGCTCAGCCCCCTCCTCCAGATGGTGGCGGATGAGCCGCGGGCCGTGGTGACGATAAAGACAGATCCGCCGGTCGCCCTCGCGGACGTAGAAGCCTGCGGTCTCGCCGGTCGCGGCCGACAGCCGCGCCAGCGCGGGCCGCACGTCCGACGCGAGGTCGAAGGCGCGCTGGTAGAGCACGCCGAGCCGCCACAGCGACGGCCCGAGCCGGAAGCGCCCATCGGGATCGCGCAGAAGAAACCCGCCACGCTCCAGTGCGCCCGCGAGGCGCAGGGCGGTGGAGTTGTAGAGCCCGGTCCGGCGCGTCAGCTCCGCCAACGTCATCCGCGGCGTCCCGTCGGAGAAGGCCTCGAGGACCGAGAAGGCGCGCTCCAGCGCCTCGACCCGTTGCGCGCCGCTCCTGCCGCCGTCCGCCATGCCTGATCCTCCGCGGCGCCACGTTGCGCGCCGAAGTCGATTCGGTTACAGTCTGTTTGCAAGACTTTTAGTCTGCCGGACAGACTATAGCAACAGGAGCGCCGCCCGGCGACGGGACGGCGGCGAAAGGGGAGGAAAGACCATGATCCGTTTCGACAGGATGCTCGCCTGCGCGCTGGCGCTGGCGCTCGCGGGGCAGGCCGCGGCGCAGACCGAGCTGAGCATGGCCACGGTCAGCCAGACCTCGGACGACTACCAGCTGGCCATCGCCTGGTCGAACATCCTCGGCCGCGACGGACGCTATCGCCTGACGCCCGACGGCGGCAGCGGCACGGTTCGTGGCCTGCGCTCGGTGGCGCAGGGGCGCATGGACGTCACGCCGATCGGCGCGCCGCATTTCGCCGACGCGCTAGCCGGCGCCGGCAGCCACGCCGAGGACCCCGCCGCGCTGGTGGCCGCCTACAAGGACCTGCGCGCCCTGTTCGCCATTCCGACCGGCATGGCGCAATATGTCACCCGCGCCGACGCCGGGCTCGACAGTGTCGCCGACCTCCGGGGCAAGCGCGTGGCGATCGGCAGGCCCGGCGGCAACGCCGGGCGGGTGACGACCTACCTGTTCAGCGTCCACGGCCTCGATCTCGACCGGGGCGACTATGCCGGGGAATACATCGACTTCGGGCCGGCGCTGGACGACCTCGGCGACGGCAAGCTCGACGCGGTCCTCGTCTGGGGCGGCGTGCCGCAGTCGGGCGTCTACAACCTCTCCCGCGGCACGCGGGTGCGCTTCCTGTCGCCCGATCCGGCGAAGCTGCCCGACTTCCAGCAGGCGATCACCAACGGCGAGTTCTACGTCTTCCGCGAGGTGCCGGCCGAGGTGGTCCGCGAGGCCTACGGCGACGGCGTCGCGATCGACGGGCCGATGTACGCCTGGACCTTCCCGATGATGCTCGTCGTCTCGAAGGACATGGACGAACAGACCGCCTATGACCTGACCGCCGCGATCTGGGACAACGTCGACGAGATCCGCGCCTCCTCGGCGCAGCTCAACCTGCTCGACGTCTCCACCGCGACGCAGGCGCTGTCGGCCGACCTGCACCCCGGGGCGGCGCGCTATTTCCGCGAGCGCGGCGTGATCAACTGACGCGCCGGCAGGGGGAGGCGGCGCCATGGCTCAGGCGCGCGTCGGCCCGGATCGCATCGGGCAGGCGGTCGAGGCCGCCTGCGCCGCGGCGATCTGCCTGTTCGTGCTCTACACCGCCGCCTTCGGCCGCTTCGCCTCCGACGTCCAGAACGGGGTGATGCTCACGCTGTCGCTGGTCGCGGTGCTGGCGGGGCGGGGCTGGGGCGTCTCGGGGCCGCGCCAGTGGGCCGACGCGGCGTGGCGGGCCGTGCTCATCGCCGGGGCGATCGGGGCCGGGCTCTACTACATCGCGAATTTCCAGCAGATCGCGGCACTGCGCGCCGGCCTGCCGAACACGGCCGACCTCATCGCCTATGCGGTCGGGACGCTGGTGGTGATCGAGGCGGCGCGGCGGGCCGAGGGGCTGCTGTTCCAGGGCGTGGTGATCGCCTTCCTGCTCTACCTGCTGTTCGGCCACCACCTGCCGGGCATCCTGCGCCACCGGCCCATGGGCCACGAGGAGGTGCTGGAGCTGATCTTCTCGCCGCAGGGCGTGTTCGGCGTCGCCTTCACCTCGGTCGTGAACGTGGTGTGGATCTTCGTGATCCTGGGCGTCGCGCTGCGGGTCACCGGGGCGGGCGAGTTCTTCAACTTCGTCGCCGACCGCCTGACCCGCGGTCTGCGCTCGGGCCCGGCGCAGTGTGCGGTCTTGGCCTCGGCGCTGTTCGGCTCGATCAACGGCTCGGCGCCGGCCAACGTCGCCTCGACCGGCGTGCTGACCATCCCGATGATGAAGCGCGCGGGCTACCCCGCCCCCTTCGCCGCCGCGACCGAGGCCTCAGCCTCCTGCGTCGGCCAGCTCCTGCCCCCGGTGATGGGGGTCGGCGCCTTCATCATGTCCGAGATCACCGGCATCCCCTATCTGCAGATCATGGCTGCGGCGATCGCGCCGGCGCTGCTGTTCATCGCCGCCATATCGATCTCGGTGGCGCTGGAGGCGCAGCGGCTCGGCCTGAGCGCCGCGCCGGCGGGGCCGCGCGAGCCTTGGACGGCCGCGCGCCGCGCGCAGGCGCTCGTGCTCCTGGCGACCTTCGCGACGCTGCTGACGATGCTTTTCTCAGGCTATTCCGCGCCCTACGCGGGCTTCGGCGCCGTCGTGACCGCCATGGCGTCGGCGATGCTGTTTCCGTCCGTGCGCCCGGGCCTCGCCGCCTGGCGGCGCTTCGTGGTGGAGGGTGGGCGCGACGGGCTGGCGCTGGCGGCGGCCTGCGCCGCCATCGGCGTGGTCATCGCCGGCGTCACCGCCACCGGGCTCGGCGTGAAGCTCAACCAGACCATCGCGGGGCTGGGGGGTGAGTCCCTTCTGGCCGCCCTGCTGCTGGCGGCGCTGTGCTCGGTGGTGATCGGCATGGGGCTGCCGACGGCGGCGGCCTATCTGACGGTGGTGTTCATCGCCGGACCGGCGATCATCGCGCTCGGCGTCGACGCGCTGCAGGCGCATCTGTTCGTGTTCTATTATGCGGTGCTGTCGGCGATCACGCCGCCGGTCGCGCTGGCGCTGTTCGCCGCCTGCGCCATCGCGCGGGCGCCGCTCGCGCCGGCGGCGGCGAGCGTCATGCGCATTTCCTTCGTCGGCTTCCTCCTGCCGGTGGCGTGGATCTATCACCCGGCGCTGACCTTCGGGACCGGCGGCGGCTCGGCGCTGGAGGGCGGGCTGGCGGTCGCGCTGTTTCTGGCCGCCATATCCGCCTGCGCCGCCGCGGCCGCAGGCGTTCTGCGCGGCCGGCTGGCGGTCTGGGAGCGGCTGGCGCTGGCCGGGGCCGCGGCGCTGATCGTCTGGCCGGACACGGCGCTGTCGGCGGCGGGGCTGGCGCTGGGCGGGCTGGTGGCGGCGCGGCAATGGCGGGCCGCGTCCGCGGCGAGGGGGGACGCATGAGCGAGACGGTGCTGATCAGCGAGGTCGGCCCGCGCGACGGGCTGCAGATGGCGCGCGGCCGCATGGCGACGGCCGACAAGCTGGCGTGGATCGACGCGCTGGCCGCCGCCGGCCTGCGCGAGATCGAGGTGGGCACGCTTGGCCCGCCGAAGGTCCTGCCGATGATGGCCGACATCGAGACCGTCGTCGCCCATGCGCTGTGCACCGAGGGCCTTTGCGTCGCCGTGCTGGCCCCCAACCTGCGGGGCGGGGAGCGGGCGCTTGCCAGCGGCGCGCACAAGATCACCCTGCCGATCTCGGTATCGCGGTCGCATTCGCTGGCCAACGTCAACAAGACGCCCGAGGCCGCGGTCGCCGACCTCGCCGCGCTCGTGGCCCTGCGCGACGCCCGCGACGGGCCGCGGCCGCAGATCGAGGGCGGGCTCTCGACCGCCTTCGGCTGCTCGATCGAGGGCGCGGTGGCCGAGGACGCGGTGGCGCGGCTGGCGGAGATGCTGCTCGAGGCCGGCGCCGACGCGATCGGCCTCGCCGACACCGCTGGCATGGCCGACCCGCGCCACGTGCGCCGTCTGATCCGGCGTGTGCGGGCCGTGGCCGGCGACCGTCTGGACGGGGTTCATCTGCACAACACCAACGGTCTCGGCCTCGCCAACGCCTACGCCGCCTTCGAGGAGGGCGTGCGCACCTTCGACGCGAGCCTCGCGGGCCTCGGCGGCTGCCCGTTCGCGCCTGGGGCGTCGGGCAACGTCGTCACCGAGGATCTGGTCCACATGTTCGAACGGATGGGGGTCGCGACCGGCGTCGACCTCGACGGCCTGCTCGCCGCCCGCGACGTGCTGGCGCGCGGCCTGCCGGGCGAGCCGCTCTACGGCTTCCTACCCGGCATGCGGCGGAAGGCTGACGCGGCATGAGCGCCATCGCCGAGGCCGATCTGCCGCTCGCCGGGGTGCGCGTGGTGGAGTTCACCCACATGGTGATGGGCCCGACCTGCGGCCTGATCCTCGCCGATCTCGGGGCCGACGTCATTAAGGTCGAGCCCGCGGGGGCGGGCGACAACACCCGCCGCCTGACCGGCTCGGGCACGGGCTTCTTCCCCACCTACAACCGCAACAAGCGCAGCATCGCCATAGACATCAAGTCCGAGGCCGGCAAGCGCGCGGTGCTGCGGCTGGTCGAGACGGCCGACGTCTTCTCCGAGAACTTCCGGCCCGGGGCCATGGACCGCGCGGGTCTCGGCTGGGAGACGTTGTCGGCGCTGAACCCGCGGCTGATCTACGTCTCGCACAAGGGCTTTCTCGACGGCCCCTACGCCGAGCGGACCGCGCTGGACGAGGTGGTGCAGATGATGGCGGGCCTCGCCTTCATGACCGGCCTGCCGGGTCGGCCCCTGCGCGCCGGCGCCAGCGTCAACGACGTGATGGGGGGCATGTTCGGCGCGATCGGCGCGCTCGCGGCCCTGCGCCGGCGCGAGGCCACCGGGCGGGGCGAGCTGGTGACCTCGGGCCTGTTCGAGAACTGCGTCTTTCTCGTCGGGCAGCACATGGCGCAGGCGGCCATGACACAGCGGCCGCTGCAGCCGATGAGCGTGCGAACGCCCGCCTGGGGGATCTACGACATCTTCCCTTGCGCCTGCGGCGGACAGGTCTTCGCAAGCGTGGTCACCGACGGGCAGTGGCGGGCCTTCTGCGAGGCCTTCGGCGCCGCCGACCTGGCCGACGACCCCGCGCTCGCCACCAACGCGCAGCGCGTGGCGGCGCGGGAACGGCTGATCCCCGAGGTCGCGAAACGGCTCGCCGCCTTCGACAAGGCGGCGCTCATCGACCGGCTCGACGCGGCGGGCCTACCCTGGGCAGAGGTGAACAGCCCCGAGGCGATGGCGGACGATCCGCACCTGCGCGCCTCGGGCGGCCTTCTGGAGGTGTCCGTGGCCGACGGCGCGACCGCGCCGCTGCCGGCGCTGCCCCTCGCGCTCGGCGGCCGTCGGCCCGGCCTGCGGCGCGACGCGCCGACCATCGGCGGCGACGGCGAGGCGGTGCTGGCCGAGATCGGCTACGGGCCCGAGGAGATCGCGGCGCTGCGCCGCGACGGCGTGCTGACCGTCGCCGGGACCCGTCGGTGAGCTGGTTCGCGCCCCCGCCCGAGATCGAGGCCGAGGTCTTCACCCGCCTGCCGGACCGCTTCCGCCGCCCCGGCGTCGCCAGCGCCTGGGCGAGCGCGCAGAAGGGCGCGCCGGTCGATTGCTTCCTCGAGGGGCCCGCCTTCGACGCCGAGGGCGCGCTCTGGTGCGTCGACATCCCCTTCGGCCGCGTGTTCCGCGTCGGTCCCGCCAGCGACTGG
>DAIPIU010000035.1:0-28599 GCA_036770645.1 Rubrimonas sp.
CGTTGCGGAAATCGACCGTGCGCCCATTGTGGTCGGTCAGCTTCCCGTGGTCCATCACCTGCAGCAGGATGTTGTAGACGTCCGGGTGGGCCTTCTCGATCTCGTCGAGCAGCAGCACGACATGGGGATGCTGATCCACCGCGTCGGTCAGCAGCCCGCCCTGGTCGAAGCCGACATAGCCCGGCGGGGCGCCGATCAGGCGCGAGACGCTGTGCTTCTCCATGTATTCCGACATGTCGAAGCGCTTCAGCTCGACGCCCAGCGCGGTGGCGAGCTGCTTGGCCACCTCGGTCTTGCCGACGCCGGTGGGGCCCGCGAACAGGTAGCTGCCGATGGGCTTCTCCGGCTCGCGCAGCCCGGCGCGGGCCAGCTTGATGGCCGAGGCGAGCGCCTCGATGGCCCCGTCCTGGCCGAACACCACGCGCTTCAGAGTCACCTCGAGGTCGCGCAGCATCTCGCCGTCGTCCTTGCTGACGGTCTTGGGCGGGATGCGGGCGATCTTGGCCACGACCGCCTCGATCTCCTTCGCGGTGATGGTCTTGCGCCGCTTGCCCGCGGGCAGCAGGTGCTGGGCCGCGCCGGCCTCGTCGATCACGTCGATCGCCTTGTCGGGCAGCTTGCGGTCGTGGATGTAGCGGGCCGACAGGTCCACCGCGACCTTGATGGCGTCGGCGGTGTAGCGGATGTCGTGATGCTCCTCGAAATAGGGCTTGAGGCCCTTGAGGATCTTCACGCTGTCGTCGATGGACGGCTCGTTCACGTCGATCTTCTGGAAGCGCCGCGACAGCGCGCGGTCCTTCTCGAAGTGCTGGCGGTATTCCTTGTAGGTGGTCGAGCCCATGCAGCGCATGCCGCCGGACTGGAGCGCCGGCTTGAGCAGGTTGCTCGCGTCCATCGCCCCGCCCGAGGTGGCGCCGGCCCCGATGACCGTGTGGATCTCGTCGATGAACAGGATGGCGTCGGGGTGGTCCTCGAGTTCCTTGACCACGGCCTTCAGCCGCTCCTCGAAATCGCCGCGATAGCGGGTGCCGGCCAGCAGCGCGCCCATGTCGAGGCTGAAGATGGTCGCCCCGGCCAGCACCTCGGGCGTCTCGCCCTCGACGATCTTCTTGGCGAGGCCCTCGGCGATGGCGGTCTTGCCCACGCCGGGGTCGCCCACCAGCAGCGGGTTGTTCTTGCGCCGACGGCACAGGACCTGGATGCAGCGCTCGACCTCGGGCTCCCGGCCGATCAGGGGGTCGACGCCGCCCTGCATGGCCTTGGCGTTCAGGTCGACGCAGTACTTGCCGAGCGCGGTCTCCTCGGCCTTGCCGCCCTTATCCGACGCGCCCGTGGCTTCCTCCTTTTCCGACGCCTCCTCGGACCCGCGAACGGTGCGGCTCTCGCCGAAGGCGGGATTCTTGGCGACGCCGTGGCTGATGTAGTTCACGGCGTCGTAGCGCGTCATGTCCTGCTCCTGCAGGAAGAACGCGGCGTGGCTCTCGCGCTCGGCGAAGATCGCCACCAGCACGTTCGCGCCGGTCACCTCGGTGCGGCCCGAGCTCTGGACATGGATCGCGGCGCGCTGGATCACGCGCTGGAAACCGGTGGTCGGCGCGGCCTCGGAGCCGTCGACGTCGGAGACCAGCGCCTCCAGCTCCTCGTCGATGAACTTCGTCAGCGCCCCGCGCAGCTCCTCGAGGTCGACGCCGCAGGCGCGCATCACGCGGGCGGCCTCGGCCTCGTCCACCAGCGCCAGCAGCAGATGCTCGAGCGTCGCCAGTTCGTGGCGGCGGGCGTTGGCGAGACCGAGGGCCCGGTGGATGGCCTCCTCGAGCGTGGACGAGAACGACGGCATGCGGCTCTCCCTCAGGCGGGGTCCGACGGGGGCCGAGCGCCCCTCGCCGGGGGATCCGCGATGATCACACCACAGGATTTCGGCCGTGTCAGCAGCCGTTCAAGGGCCGCCGCGGAAGAAACGACGCAGGCGGCCCCGCGTCACTCCTTCTCCATGGTGCATTGCAGCGGGTGTTCGTTGCGACGCGCGTATTCCATCACCTGCGTGACCTTGGTCTCGGCGATCTCGTAGGAGAACACGCCGACGACGGCCACGCCCTTGCGATGAACGACCAGCATGATCTCGACCGCGGCGGCGTTGTTCAGGCCGAAGAAGCGTTCGAGCACATGGACGACGAATTCCATCGGCGTGTAGTCGTCGTTCAGCAGCAGCACCTTGTACATCGACGGCCGCTGCGTCTTGGGCCGCGTGCGGGTCGCGATCGCGCCGCCCGGCCCGCCGCGATCGCCCTCGTCCTCGCCGAGGGTGATGGGAAACGCGCTGATGACGATCCGCCCGCTCATGGTCCGACCACGCCGCCCCCTGTGTGCCATGACGAAGATATATCCGAACGCGCCGCCGAAAAAAGGCCCCGCGCGGGATTGCCGGGGGGAGGGCCGCGATGGCGGCCGAGGGACGCGGGCGAGGTCGGGCCGCGGCGCTGCCCCGGGTCAGCCGCGCGGCCCCAGCAGCAGGTCCTTGGCCGCGTTGATCTGCGCCGCCAGCGCCGCCGAGCCGCCGAGATCGGGGTGCACCCGCCTGACGAGGCGGCGGTGCGCGGCGCGGACGGCCTCGGCGTCCGCATCGGGCGGCAGGCCCAGGATGCGCAGCGCCTCGGCCCGCGTCATCGGCCCGCCGCCGGGCGGGGGCGGCGGGGCGTCGTTGGCCTGCCATCCGGGGTGGACCCGGTCGAGATAGGCGCGCAGCAGGCGCAGGGTCTGCGCGTCGGCGGGATCGACCGCCGCGGCGAGCTGCAGCAGTTCGGCCCGGCTCATGGCCGAGAGTCGGCGGCCGCGGAACGGGCCGGCCAGCACCTCGCCGTCCATCGCGCCGGTGTCGTGGTCGAGCCGCATCTCGAGCAGCGGACTGCGCACCGAGGACGCCCCGCCGGGCCGGGCCGACCCGAACACCGTGCCGGGCGACAGCATCGGCACGCCCAGCAGCAGGAGCGTCGCGCCGGCGGCGATCTGGCGGCCCATGATCAGGAACAGCCCCGCCCCGATCATCGCCCAGGCGATGCGCCGGCGGACCGGCGCCCCGAGGCCGCGCAGCCAGGGCAGCAGCGCCGGGGCCAGAACCGTCAGCAGCGACAGCAGCGCGCGCGTCATCGCAGATCCGCCAGAAGCCGCGCCGAGGCCCGGTCGCCGCGCGCCTCGAGCGCCTTGCGCCCGCCCGCCGCCCAGGCCGCGATGGCGGCGAGCAGCGCGCGCAGTTCCGCCGCGGCGCGGGCGTCGAAGGGCAGGCAGACGCCGCCGGTGATGCGCGCGATCTCGCGGAACACCCGCCCGGCGGCGGGATCGCCCCCCTCGTGGAACAGGAAGGCCCGGGTGCCGAGCAGCGCGAGCTCGCCCGCCTTCGCGCACAGCGCGTCCGCGTCCTCCTCCATTGCGTCGCCCACATAGACCAGCGCGGCCACGGGCGCGGCCTCCGCCGCCCGGCGCGCATGGGCCAGCACGCGGCCGATCTGGGTGTGCCCGCCGCGGCAGTCGATGCGCGCCATCATCGCGCCCAGCCGGCGCGCGTCGCCCACCCATTTCGAGGCGGCGCATTCGCCCATGCCGCGGAAATACACCAGCTGCACCGACAGCCCGCCCACGCCGGCCGCCGCGTCGAACATCGCGCCCTGCAGCCCGCAGGCCATGTCCCAGGTCGGCTGGCGGCTCATGGTGGCGTCGAGCGCGAAGATCAGCCGCCCCGCCCCGGGGCGCGGGGCCTCGGCCGCGGCGCGCAGGAAGGCCTCGATCTCCGACGGGGCGGAGGCGGCCGGGGCGGTGCCGGGGGTCCGGACGGGGGCGCGGTCTTGCATGTCCCGATAGATGCCCCGGATTATGCGCGCCGCAACCCCCGCGACGCGGGCCTCAGCGCGGCCGCGACGCCTTTTCCGCGACGCCGGACACGCCCTCGCGGCGCTCGAGCTCGGCCAGCACCTCGGCGAGGCTCGCGCCGCGGGCCGCGAGCATGACGGCCATGTGATACAGCGCGTCGGCGCATTCCGCCACCAGCGCGGACCGCTCGCCCGCGGCCGCCGCGACGATGGCCTCGACCGCCTCCTCGCCGAACTTCTCGGCGCATTTCGCCGGCCCCTTCGCCAGCAGCCCCGCGGTGTGGGAGACGGCCGGATCCGCGCCGCGCCGCGCGGCGATGGCGGCGTCGAGCCGGGCGAGGACCCCGCTCACGACAGCCTCGCCGGCACGCCGGCCGCGGCCAGCGCGGCCTTGGCATCGGCGATGCCGTGCTCGCCGAAATGGAAGATCGAGGCGGCCAGCACGGCGCTGGCGTGCCCCTGCGTCACGCCCTCGACGAGATGCGCGAGCGTGCCGACGCCGCCCGAGGCGATGACCGGCACCGGCACCGCATCGGCCACCGCGCGCGTCAGCGCGAGGTCGTAGCCCGCCCGCACCCCGTCGCGGTCCATCGAGGTCAGCAGGATCTCGCCCGCCCCGAGCGCCGCGACCCGGCGCGCGAACGCGACGGCGTCGATGCCCGTGGGCGTGCGCCCGCCGTGGGTGAAGATCTCCCAGCGCCCCGGACCGACCGCCTTGGCGTCGATGGCGACCACGATGCACTGCGCGCCGAACTTCTCGGCCGCGGCGCGCACGAAATCGGGGTCGCGCACCGCGGCGGTGTTGACGCTGACCTTGTCGGCGCCGGCCAGCAGCAGGGCGCGGATGTCCTCGACGCTGCGCACGCCCCCGCCGATGGTCAGCGGCATGAAGCAGCGCTCGGCGGTGCGGCGGGCGATGTCGAGGATGGCGCCGCGGTTCTCGACGCTCGCGGTGATGTCGAGGAAGCAGAGCTCGTCGGCGCCCTGCGCGTCGTAGAGCGCCGCCTGCTCGACCGGATCGCCCGCGTCGCGCAGGCCGACGAAGTTGACGCCCTTGACCACGCGCCCGTCCTTGACGTCGAGGCAGGGGATGACGCGGACCTTGAGCATCAGGCGGCCCTCCGACCGAAGGCGGCGGCGGCCCCGGCGCCGATCAGCGCGAGGCCGCCCGCGCGGTTCGCGAGGCGCAGCGCGCCGGGCCGCGCCGCGAGGCGCCCGGCCCGCGCCCCGAGCAGCGCCCAGCCGAAGGCGTTGGCGAAGGCCAGCGTCACGAAGGTCGGGACGAGGATCGCCATCTGGACCCCGAAATCCTTCGCGGGATCGATGAACTGGGGCAGGAAAGCCACGAAGAACACGAGGCTTTTGGGGTTCAGCACCGTCACCAGCCAGGCATGGCCCAGCATCCGCGCCGGGCCGGCGGCGTCGGTGCGGGCCCGCGCCTCCAGCTTCCCGCCCGCGCGCCAGAGCCTGACGCCCAGCCAGACCAGCCAGGCCGCGCCGAGCCACTTCACCGCGGTGAAGGCGGTGGCCGAGGCGGCGAGCAGCGCGCCGACCCCCAGCATCGACAGCGTCATCGCGGTGAGGTCGCCCAGCGCCACGCCCGCGGCCATCGGGGCCGCGACCCGCCAGCCGCGCCCCATGGCGTAGGACAGCACCAGCAGGATGGTCGGGCCGGGGATCGCCAGCAGCACGGCCGAGGCGGCGGCGAAGGCGGCCCAGGTCTCGGGGGTCATGCGGCGCCCGCACGGCAGGCGGCGCGGTCCAGCTTGGCGATCCGGCAGCGCGCGGCGCCGAGCGCCCTGTCATGGGCCGCGGCGATCCAGCCGCCCAGCCCCGCGAAGGTCGCCGCCGAGGGCGAGACGACCGCGACCCAGCCCATCCAGGCATAGACCGGATGGGGCGTCACGCTGTCGGCGGCGGCGAAGTCCCATGGGCCGGCGACCACGCCGCCCGCGGCCGGGCGCTTCGGCGGCTGGCCGAAGCGGGCGATGAACAGGGCCTTGGGGATGCCGAGGTTCAGCCGCCAGCGCCCGGCCCCGAGGCCGGAGGCCGCGTCGTTCGGCCCGTCCGCGAGCTTGATGGTGGCGAAATACGTCCCCCGCGGCAGCCGCCCGCCCGGGTTCACGAAGAAGGCGCGCTCGCCCCAGCCCGCCGTCTCGCGCGCCTCGGGCAGCGCGGCGAGCGCCGCGGCGGCCGTGTCCGGGCTCATGCGTCCAGCACCGCGATGGCCTCGGCCAGATCGATGCGCCCGTCGTAGAGGGCCCGGCCCGAGATCGCCCCGTCCAGCGGCGCGCCGCAGGCCTTCAGCGCGCGCAGATCGTCGAGCGAGGACACGCCGCCCGAGGCGATGACCGGGATCGACACGGCGCGCGCCAGCGCCGCGGTGGCGGCGACGTTCGGGCCCTGCATGGCCCCGTCGCGGTCGATGTCGGTGTAGATCAGCGCCGCGACGCCCGCGCCCTCGAAACGGCGGGCCAGATCGAGCGCGGTCAGCTCGGTGGTCTCGGCCCAGCCCTGGACCGCCACGCGGCCGTCGCGCGCGTCCACGCCCACCGCGACCTGCCCGGGGAATTCCCGCGCCGCCTCGCGCACGAGGCCCGGGTCGCGCACCGCGACGGTGCCGAGGATCACCCGAGCCACGCCGCGGTCGAGCCAGGCCTCGATCGCGCCCATGTCGCGCACGCCGCCGCCCAGCTGCACCGGCACGGCGACCCGGCCGAGGATGGCGCCCACGGCTTCGGCGTTCGCCGGCCGGCCGGCGAAGGCGCCGTCGAGATCGACGACATGCAGCCAGCGGCAGCCCGCGGACTCGAAGCGCGCGGCCTGCGCCGCCGGGTCGTCGCCGAACACGGTCGCCGCGTTCATGTCGCCGCGCAGCAGCCTCACGCACTGCCCGCCCTTCAGGTCGATGGCCGGATAGAGGATCACGCGCGCCCCCCCGTCATGGCCGCCAGGCCAGGAAATTGGCGATCAGGCGCAGGCCCGTCGCCTGGCTCTTTTCCGGGTGGAACTGGGTTCCCGCCAGATTGTCCCGCCCGACCGCCGCGACGACCGGCCCGCCATGGTCGACCGTGGCGAGGGCATGCGCCGGATCCTCGGGGCGCAGGTGGTAGGAGTGCACGAAATAGGCGTGGTCGCCCGGCGCGATGCCCGCGAACAGCGGATGGCCGCCCGGCGCCAGCGCGTTCCAGCCCATGTGCGGCACCTTGAGCGCCGGGTCCGCGGGCGCGAGGCGCTCGACCGCGCCGGGGATCCAGCCGAAGCCCGGCCAGTCGCCGTGCTCGCGACCGACCGTGGCCATAAGCTGCATGCCGACGCAGATGCCTAGGAAGGGCGCGCCGCCGCGGACCACCCGTTCCTCGAGGACCTCGCGCATCCCCGCGGCCTCGACCCCGCGCGCGCAGTCGGCGAAGGCCCCCACGCCGGGCAGCACGATGCGGTCGGCGCGGCGCACGGCCTGCGCGTCGGCGGTCACGACGATGGGGCCGCCCCGCCCGGTCTCGGCCGCCATGCGCTGGAAGGCCTTCTCGGCCGAGCGCAGGTTGCCCGAGCCGTAGTCGAGGATGGCGGTGGTCACGCGATCTGCCCGAACCAGCGCAGCTCGGCCTCCTCGGCGCTTTCCGCCGCCACCGCGCCGACCTCCTCCCAGCCGCGCAGGCGGCGGTCGAGACGGGCCAGCATGCCGCCCTCGAAGCCGACAGCGAAGCGCACCGCCAGATCCAGCGCCATGGCCAGCGGCGCGAGCCCCTGCCCGCCCAGCGCGGCGATGCCGGCCGCGGCGGCGATCAGCCAGAGCGCCGCCAGCCAGTGCCGGTTCCACAGCGCCCAGAGCGGCGGGACCAGGAACGCCCCCCAGCGCCAGCGGTCCTCGATCAGCACGGTGCGCACGTCCTCATCGCGCGGGTGCTGGTGGGCGGTGTAGATGCGGTTGCTCATGCCGACAGCGTGCCCTTGGTGCTGGGCAGGGCGTCGCCGGCCCGCGGGTCGGGCTCGACCGCGTCGCGCAGCGCGCGCGCCACCGCCTTGAAGGCGCTTTCGGCGATGTGGTGGCTGTTGCCCCCCGCCAGCCCCTCGACATGCAGCGTCATGGCCGCGTTCATGGCGAAGGCGGTGAAGAACTCGCGCACCAGTTCCGTGTCGAAGGCGCCGATCTTCTGCGTGGGGAACGGCAGCGACCAGACGAGGAAGGGCCGTCCCGACAGGTCGAGCGCGGCGCGGGTCAGCGCCTCGTCCATCGGCAGCAGGCAGGACCCGTAGCGGCGGATGCCGCGCTTGTCGCCCAGCGCCTGCGCCAGGGCGCGGCCCAGCGCGATGCCGACATCCTCGACCGTGTGGTGGTCGTCGATGTGCAGGTCGCCCGCGGCGCGCACCTTCATGTCGATCAGGGAATGGCGCGACAGCTGCGCCAGCATGTGGTCGAAGAAGCCGACGCCCGTGGCGACGTCATGCGCGCCGCGCCCGTCGAGCGCCACGCTCACGGCGATGTCGGTCTCGTTGGTCCTGCGCGAAAGCTCGGCCCGGCGCATCGCAGCCCCCCTGTCACGCGGCCTTCATAGGCGCGCCCCCCCGCCCTGCCAAGCGGCGCGTCTGGCGCAGGGCCCGCGCGGGCCTTATGTCGGCGGCAGGCACAGGAGGGCGCGCATGGGCGAGGACCGCAGCTTCCCCGGCTGGAAGGGCACCACCATCATCGGCGTCGCCAAGGGCGGGCGCGTGGTGGTGGCCGGCGACGGGCAGGTGAGCTTGGGCAACACCGTCATCAAGGCCGGGGCGCGCAAGGTGCGGCGGCTGTCGCCGGGCGGGCGCGAGGTCGTGGCGGGCTTCGCGGGATCGACCGCCGACGCTTTCACCCTGTTCGAGCGGCTGGAGAAGAAGCTCGAGGCAGCACCTGGCCAGCTGCGCCGGGCGGCGGTGGAACTGGCCAAGGACTGGCGGTCGGACAAGTACCTGCGCAACCTGGAGGCCATGCTGATCGTCAGCGACGGGGCGGATCTGCTGGTGATCACCGGCGCGGGCGACGTGCTGGAACCCGACGGCGGCGTGGCGGCCATCGGCTCGGGCGGCTCCTACGCGCTGGCGGCGGCGCGGGCGCTCTATGATTTCGACCTCGACGCCGAGGCCATCGCCCGGCGCGCCATGGCCATCGCCGCCTCGATCTGCGTCTACACCAATGACAACCTGACGGTGGAGACCATCGGGAAGGCGGACGCGCTTGGCGGCTGACCTCGCCCCCGAGGACCTGCGCGCCGCGGTCGCGGCCGGCGTGCTGAGCGAGGCGCAGGCCGCGCGGGTGATCGCGCTGGCGCAGGCGCGCGCCGGGGCCCGCGCCGCGATGGGGCCGGACGACGAGCCCTTCGAGCTGTTCCGCGGCTTCGGCGAGGTGTTCGTCGCGCTGGGGCTGGTCGTCCTCGGGGCGGGGTTCTGGGGCCTCGCGGCGCTGCTGGGGCCCGGGGCCTCGGCGCTCCAGGCCTCGGCGCTGGCGGTGTCCTGGGCGCTGGCGGAATGGCTGACGCGGCGGCGGCGGATGATCCTGCCCTCGCTGCTGCTGGCGGTGGGCGTGACCGGGCCGGCGGCGGCGCTGGGCGGGACGGCCGCGCTGACCTGGTTCGTCGAGACGGTCGCGCCGGGCGAGCTGGGCGCGCGCATCGCCTCGGGCGAGATGGCGCGCGCGGTGGCGCTGGCGGCGGCGCTGGCGGGCGCGGGCGGCGCGCTGGCCTTCTACCTGCGCTTCCGCCTGCCCTTCGCGGTGTTCCTGCTGGCGCTGTGCCTGTTCGCCGCCGCGCTGACCGCCTCCGGCCTGCTCGACCCGATGCGGCTTCTGATGGCCGGGGGGCCGAGCCTCGGCAACCTGTTCGACCTGCGCGCCGAGGCGGGGCTGGCGCCGGTGACGCTGGGCTTCGGGCTGGCGGCCTTCGTGGCGGCGATGGGTTTCGACCTGCGCGACCCGCACCGGGTGGGGCGGCTGTCGGCCTGCGGGTTCTGGCTGCACCTGATCGCCGCGCCCGCCATCGTCAACACGCTGGCGCTGACGGCCTGGAGCCTGCCCGGCCCGCTCGGGCTCGCCGGCGTGGCGCTGGCGGCCGGCGCGATGGCCGCGGTGGCGCTGGTGATCGACCGGCGCGGCTTCCTCGTCGCCTCGGTCGCCTGGATCGCGCTGCTGCTGGGCGCGGCGGCCGCGGGCGCGCCGCGCTGGGGCGGCGCGGCGGCGCTGCTGGCGCTCGGCCTCGGCATCACCGTGCTGGGGGCGCAATGGGCCCGCGCCCGCGGCGCGCTGATGGAAGCCCTGCCCGATTTCCCCGGCAAGTCCCGCCTGCCGCCCTGGGCCGCGCCGCGCCCCTCGTGACCGGAGAGAGCCGATGTCCGACCTGACCCCCCGCGAGATCGTTTCCGAACTCGACCGCTTCATCGTCGGGCAGGCCGACGCCAAGCGCGCCGTCGCCGTGGCCCTGCGCAACCGCTGGCGCCGCCGCCGGCTCGACCCCGCGATCCGCGACGAGGTCTATCCGAAGAACATCCTGATGATCGGCCCGACCGGCGTCGGCAAGACCGAGATCAGCCGCCGTCTCGCCCGCCTCGCCGACGCGCCGTTCCTGAAGGTCGAGGCGACCAAGTTCACCGAGGTCGGCTATGTCGGCCGCGACGTCGAGCAGATCGTGCGCGACCTGGTGGAGTCCGCCATCGTCATGCAGCGCCAGAAGATGCGCGAGGCGGTGCGCGCGCAGGCCGAGGCCGCGGCCGAGGACCGCGTGGTGACCGCGCTGGTCGGCCCCGGCGCGTCCGAGAACACGCGCGAAAGCTTCCGGCGGAAGCTGCGCTCGGGCGCGCTGGACGGCAAGGAGATCGAGGTCGAGGTGGCGGACACCGCCAACCCGCTGGGCGCGCTCGATCTTCCCGGCATGCAGGGCGGCATGGGCATGATGAACATCGCCGACGTGTTCGGAAAGGCCTTCGGCGGGCGCACGCGGCGGCGCAAGCTGAAGGTGGCCGACAGCCACGCCGTGCTGGTGGCCGAGGAGGCCGACAAGCTGGTGGACCAGGAGGCGATCACCCGCGACGCCGTTGCCGCGGTCGAGGCCGACGGGATCGTGTTCATCGACGAGATCGACAAGGTCTGCGCGCGGGAGGGGGCGCGCGGCGCCGATGTCAGCCGCGAGGGCGTGCAGCGCGACCTGCTGCCGCTGATCGAGGGCACGACGGTCGCCACCAAGCACGGGCCGGTCAAGACCGACCACATCCTGTTCATCGCCAGCGGCGCCTTCCATGTCAGCAAGCCCTCCGACCTGCTGCCGGAACTGCAGGGCCGCCTGCCGATCCGGGTGGAGCTCCAGCCGCTGACCGAGGCGGATTTCGTGCGGATCCTGTCCGAGCCCGACAACGCGCTGACCAAGCAGTACACGGCCCTGATGCAGACCGAGGGCGTGCAGGTCGCCTTCACCGAGGACGGCATCGCCGCGCTCGCCGCCATCGCGGCCGAGGTGAACCGCGCCGTCGAGAACATCGGCGCGCGGCGGCTGCACACCGTGCTGGAACGGGTGTTCGAGGAGCTGTCCTTCGCCGCCCCCGACAGGGGCGGCGACACGGTCAGCGTCGACCGCGCCTATGTCGACGAACGCCTCGCGGGGCTGGCGCAGTCGGCGGACCTGTCGCGCTACGTCCTGTGAGGGCTCAGGCGGCGTAGCGCGCCAGCGTCAGTCCGTCGAAGTCGATCTGCGGGTTGCCGCGCGTCACGAGGTCGGCCACGGCCTTGCCGGCGCCGGCCGCCATGGTCCAGCCCAGCGTGCCGTGGCCGGTGTTCAGGAACAGGTTGGCGTAGGGCGTCGGCCCCATGATCGGCGTGCCGTCCGGCGTCATGGGGCGCAGGCCGGTCCAGCCCTCGGCCCGCGCCACGTCGCCGCCCTTCGGGAACAGGTCCGACACCACCCATTTCACCACCTCGGTCGCCCGCGCGCCCAGACGGTCGTCGTGGCCAGCGAGCTCGGCCGTGCCCGCGACGCGGATGCGGTCGCCGAGGCGGGTGATGGCGACCTTGTGGGTCTCGTCCATCACCGTCGAGACCGGGGCGGCCTCGGGGTCCGCGACCGGCAACGTGATGGAATAGCCCTTCACCGGATAGATCGGCAGGCGCAGGCCCAGCGGGCGCAGCAGCCGCGGGGTCGCGACGCCCGTGGCCACCACATAGGCGTCGGCGATCTCGCGCCCCTCGGCGGTGTCCACGCCGGTCACCAGATCGCCGTCGACCGACAGGCCGATGATGGTCTCGCCCCAGCGGAAGCGCACGCCGGCCTCGGCGGCCCTGTCGGCGAGCGCCTGCGTGAACATCCGGCAGTCGCCGGTGCGGTCGGCCATGTAGCGCAGCCCGCCCACGATCTTGTCGCGGACATGCGCGAGGCCCGGCTCCGCCGCGATGCAGCCGTCGCGGTCGAGCAGCTCGAACGGATAGCCGAAGGCGGCGAGGATGTCGCGGTCGGCCTGCGAGCCCTTCATCTGCTTGTCGGTGCGGAAGACCTGCAGCGTGCCGGCCTCGCGCTGGTCGAAGGCCAGCGGCGCCTCCGCCATCAGGTCGCCCAGCACCTCGCGGCTGTAGTCCGAGACGCGGACCATGCGGCCCTTGTTGCGGGCATAGGCCTCGGTCGTGCAGTTCGCCAGCAGCTGCGCGCCCCATCGCACCAGATCGGGATCGAGCATCGGGCGGATGCGCAGCGGCGCGCGCTTCATCATCAGCCACTTGATCGCCTTCAGCGGCACGCCGGGCCCCGCCCAGGGCGAGGACATGCCATAGGAGAGCTGCCCGGCATTGGCGTAGCTGGTCTCGAGCCCCGGCCCCGGCTGGCGGTCGAGCACCGTGACCTCCGCCCCGCGCCGGCGCAGGAACCATGCGGTCGCCACCCCCACCACGCCCGCGCCCAGCACCAGCACCTTCATGCGCCCGCTCCCCCGCTGCATCGCAGCAGCTTAGCGCGCCGTGCGGCGCGGTCGAGGGGGGCTGCCGCCGCGCCGGGAGGGCATCGGCGGCCCGCGGACGCGCCGCGCGGGCCGGCGCGCCGGGTCAGCCGCAGCGCGCGCCATGCAACGCCATGCCGCGCATGCGATGGGACAGCCTTCCGGGATGTCAGGGTAACCGGGTTTTGGGGACTGCGCGGCGTCTATCTTGCCGATTGCGCCGGGTCCGCGCCGGGAATTTCGGTCGGCGGCAGCTTCGGCGAGGACGAGACCCGCGCCCTCACGATCGGCCCGCGCGGCCGGCTGCGGTTCTGAGGGATCGGAGGATGACGAGGCCGGCAAGACTCCTGGGCGCAGCGGCGATCCTGTCGGCACTGGCCGGCTGCGACGCGCACTACGGCTTAGGCGGCGCCGTCATGGCGGTCGACCCGGATGGCGGCAATGCGCGATACCATGCCGCCCTCGCGGCATGTCACGCATCCGGCCATGGGCCGGCAGTCTGCGGCCCTTTCGCCGCATGCATGAACTCGAGCTTCGCGAACACGTCCGAAACGCCCGAGGCAGGCACGTGCTGACGCTACGCCCGATGCGAGGCGATCCTGCAACCCGGAGCGTGCACCGAACCGGGATCAGGCCTGATGCTGCAGCCCCGCAGTCTTTCATTGCCGCCCGAGGCCTGCCCGCTGGGCTGCCATGCCCCCGAAGCCCGCCGGGATGCGAACCACGACGCCGCGCTGCGCGCGCTTCGCCGCCTGCTACAACGCGTTCAGTTCGGGACTCGACACCGAGAAGTGTTGGCGCCACGCGCAAGGCGTGACCCATGAGGCCGACCCGACGCCCTGCACCGAACGCGACGAGGCGGGCGGCCCGTTCTTCGGCGTTCTCCGCCCCTCGGCCCATTCGCAGAGCCTCGCGCATTACCCGCACGGGGCATACGCGCCGGCGTTCCGCCGCGCGCTCTGACCGGCGTCGCGGGAGCGGTGCGGCAGCGGGGCGCGGCGCGCGCCGCGGGGCGGGCGCTCAGCGCCGCCAGCGGTCGCAAACGGGCGATCATGCGCCGCGACCGCGGCTATCCCTGACGCCATGCCGCGCCGCATGGCGGCGGCCGGCCGGTTTCCCGCTCTCGAAAGGCCCGCGCGTGATCCAAGCCCTGTCCGGCGTCTGGGCCCTGCTCGTCGGCGTCGTTTTCATCATGCTGGGCAACGGCATGCACTTCACCCTGATCGGCCTGCGCGGCGGGATCGAGGGATTCTCGGCGGCCGAGCTGGCCATCGTCACCTCCGGCTATTTCGCGGGCTTTCTGGCCGGCGCGCGCGCGGCCCCGCGGCTGATCCGCCGCGTCGGCCATGTGCGGGTGTTCGCCGCGCTGGGCAGCTTCATGTCGGCGGGGCTGATCGCCTTCACCCTGCTGGCCGAGCCCTGGGCCTGGACGCTGCTGCGGCTGCTCGTGGGCTTCTGCATGTCGGGCATCTATGTCGTCGCCGAAAGCTGGCTGAACAACGCCGCCGGCAACCAGAACCGCGGCAAGCTGCTGTAGGCCTACATGATCGCGCAGACGCTGGGGATCATCGGGGCGCAGGGGCTGCTGACGCTGGGCGACGCCGGCAAGGCCAGCCTGTTCATCGGGGCCTCGATCCTGGTGTCGGTCTCCTTCGCGCCGATCCTGCTGAGCGTGGCCGGCGCGCCGGCCGTCGATGTCGCGCGGCCGATGTCGCTGCGCGAGCTGTTCGCCAGCTCGCCGCTCGGCACGGTGGGCATCTTCCTGCTCGGCAGCCTCTATGCCACCCAATCGGGCATGGGCGCGGTGTTCGGCAGCCAGATCGGGCTCGGGGCGGACCGGATCGCGCTGTTCGTGGCCATGCTGTTCGCCGGGGCGCTGGTGCTGCAATACCCGTTCGGGTGGCTTTCCGACCGCATGGACCGGCGCAGGCTGATCTTCGGCGCGGCCCTGTTCGGCGCCGCCGCATGCCTGCTGGGCTGGAGCGGCGGCGGCGCGCTCTGGCCGCTGATGGGCGCGGCCTTCCTCGCCGGCGGGGTCACGACGCCGCTCTATGCGCTGTTCCTCGCCTACACCAACGACTTCCTCGACAGCGACGCGATGCCCGCGGCGTCCGGCGGGCTGGTGTTCACCTTCGGTCTCGGCGCCATCGCCGCCCCCCTGATCACCGGCTGGGCGATGCAGGCCCACGGTCCCTTCGCCTTCTGGCTGGTGCTTGCGGCCACCTTCGCGACCATCGCGCTGTATGCCCTCTACCGCATGACGCAGCGCGCGGTCGTGCCGGCCGCCGAGACCGAGAGCTACATCGGGGTGCTGCCCACCGCCTCGGCCGTGGTGGTCGAGGCCGCGGGCGTCTGGGCCGCCGAGCAGGCCGAGGCCGCGCGCGAGACGGGGGAGCCGGCCTGACCGCGCCCGCCGACCGGCAGGCGGCGCCCGGGCCGCCCGCCGGCCTGCCGGGCCGCGGCGCGGCCGTGCTGGCGCGCGGCGCTAGAGGTACTTCTGGTCCAGCACCACGCCGCAGCGCCACGACTTGACGCGCCATGCCGGGTTGAGGGTCGCCCATTCCGCCACGCGCGGGGGCGAGCCGTACATGCATTGGCCAGGGTCGCCCCCCTGGAACGAGATGCGGAGCCGATGCTCCTTGCATTCCGCGGGGGCAGCGAGAAGACAGGCGATCACGATCAGGTCCATGCGCGCTCTCCCTGCGGCGCTTGCGCGCCTTCCGGGTTCGACCTTAGCCTGAAGGGGAGAGCCGGAAAGCGAACCGGCCGAATTTGGGAGGTTTCTGAGAATGACCCGCCGCACTCTCCGTGCCGGGGCGAAGGTCGCAGCGGGCCTCGCCCTTGCGCTGTGCGCGACGGCGGCGCCCGGCGCGAGCCCCACGGAACTGCTGTTCGAGACACCCCATTTCGCGACCGCGATCCCGGATGCGCCGCTGGCTTACGAGCGGCGCAGGACCGCGGACCCGGTGCTGAACCTCGGGCCCGACAGGATCGAGGCGGTGACGGTCACGCCGCGGGCCGACGGGGGGACGGTCGTGACGCTGACGCCCGAGGGCGGGCCGACGCGCGCCCTGCCGCCGTTCGAGGGCGTGCCGGGCAACCCGCTGCTGATGCTGTTCCTCGAGAACACCGTGCGCGCCGTGGCGCAGGCCACCGGCGGCAGCCCCTTCTACCTGCGCAACCGCATGAAGGCGGCGCTGCGCGACGGGCTGACCGAGTCCGAGGGGACGGACGGCATCACCGTGCTGACCGCCAGCCCCTTCGCCGCGGACCCCAACGCGGACAAGATGGGACCCTTCGGGGCGCTGACGCTGCGCTTCGAGCTGTCCGACGGCCTGCCCGGCGGGTTCCGGCTGCTGCGCGCCGCCGCGCCGGGCGAGGGCGGGGCGGCCTTCGTCGAGGCCTTCGCCCGTGTGGACTAGGGCCGCGCCGGGCCTTGCCCTTGCGCTCGCCGCCGGGGCGGCGGGGGCGCAGGCGCCCAACGACTATCCCACCGCGGCGCGGGCAGACTATGTGTTCGCCTGCATGCAGGTGAACGGCGGCGGGCGCGACGCGCTGGAACGCTGCGCCTGCGCCATCGACCACATCGCCAGCGTTCTGCCCTATGAACGCTACGTCGCGGCCGAGACCATTCAGCGCACTGCCCAGGCCGGCGGCGAGCGCGCCGCCCTGTTCCGCGGCGGCGAGGGCAACCGGCAGACGCTGGACGCCCTGCGCCGCGCGCAGGCCGAGGCCGACATCCTGTGCTTCTTCTGAGCGGGCCCGGCGGCGTCAGGGCAGCGGCGGCGTCGCGTAGAGGCGCACCTTCAGCGGGCCGTGCGGGATCGGCGGCCCCGGCGGGCCGAAGGGCAGGCCGGTCGCGGCGGCGAGGCCCGGCTCGCTGGTGACGATGGCCGCGCGCCAGCCGCCGAACCGCGCGCGCAGCACGCGGCCGAAGGCGGCGTGCAGCGCATGCAGGTCGCCGCGGTCGCCGATCCGCTCGCCGTAGGGCGGGTTGGCGATCACGAGGCCCGCGCCCGTCCCGGGCGGCGGGACCAGCGCCGAGACGGGCTGGCAGGCGAAATGCGCGGCCCCCTCCACGCCCGCCCGCGCGGCATTGGCCCGCGCCGACGCCACCGCGCCCGCGTCGCGGTCCATGCCGAACACCGGCGCCGGCGCGGGGCGGACGGCCCCGGCGGCGGCGGCGCGCAGCGCGGCCCATGCGGCGGCGTCGAACGGCGCGAGGTCCTCGAAGGCGAAGGCGCGGGCGCGGCCGGGGCTCAGGCCCGCGGCGATCTCGGCGGCCTCGATGACGAAGGTGCCCGCGCCGCACATCGGGTCGACCAGCGGCGCGGCGCCGTCCCAGCCGCAGGCGCGCAGCAGGGCCGCGGCCATGGTCTCGCGCAGGGGGGCCTTGCCCACCGCCTGCTTGAAGCCGCGCCGGTGCAGCGCCTCGCCCGAGGTGTCCAGGCTGAGGGTGCACAGGTCGTCCGCGATTCGCAGCATGACCGACAGCGCGGCGGGGCGGACCTCCGCAGCAGGACCCGGAGCCGCGCCCGCGACCGCCTCGGGCGCGCCGACCGAATCGGCGATGGCCCCGGCGATGCGCCGGGCGGCGGCTCCGGCGTGCCAGATTCGCGAGCCGCGGCTGGTCGCCTCCACCCGGAAGGGGCGGTCGGGGCGCAGCCAGTCGCCCCAGGGCAGCCGCCGCGCCCTGCGGTCGAGCTGGGCCAGATGCGGCGCGCGGAAGGCGGCAACCCGCGCCAGCACGCGCCCTGCGCAGCGCAGCGACAGGTTGGCGCGCATCGCCTCGGCCCAGTCGCCCGCGACCTCGACGCCGCCGCGCACGGCGCGCGGGTCCGCGAAGCCCAGCGCGCGCGCCTCCTCCAGAAGCTGCGGCTCGAGGCCCGGGCTGGCGGCGAGGAACAGGGACAGGGGCGGGTCGGCGGCCATCGGCGGCGCTTACGCCGGCGCGGCCGCCGGCGGCAAGGGCGCGCGGCGCGCTATTTCAGGAACACGAAGAACGCGCCCCCGGCGATCAGCGCGAAGCCGACGGCATGGTTCCAGCGCAGCGGCTCGCCCAGGAACCAGGTCGAGAAGGCGGCGAACACGATCAGGGTGATCACCTCCTGGATGGTCTTGAGCTCGGCCGCCGACAGCGCGCGATGGCCGATGCGGTTGGCCGGCACCTGCAGGCAGTACTCGAAGAAGGCGATGCCCCAGCTGACGAGGATCACGGCGAACAGCGGCTGGGACTTGTAGGCGAGATGCCCGTACCAGGCGAAGGTCATGAACACGTTCGACAGGGTCAGCAGGACGACCGCGACCAGCGCGGGATGGGCGGCGGCGAGCGCGGTCATGCGGCGGTCACGGGGCGGGATCGCGCTGGGCGGGCGCGGCGGGTCCGCGATGGCGGGGCGGCGGCACCGGATCGACGCCCCAGCCCCCGAACGGGTGGCAGCGCAGGATGCGCCGCAGCGCCAGCCACCCGCCCCGCAGCGCGCCATGCGCGGCGAGCGCCTCGAGCGCGTAGGCCGAGCAGGTCGGGTGGAAGCGGCAGTTCATGCCCACCAGCGGCGAGAAGGTCGCGCGGTAGAGGCGCACGGGCGCGGCCAGGAGGCGGGCAAGCGGGCTCATCGCCCGCGCCCCGCCGCGCGGAGGCGGCCCGACAGGCCCGCCCCTGATGCCGCCTCGCGGCGACCGCTCATGGCGGGGGCGCCGCATCGCGGGGGGACGGCGGGCCGCGGCGGGCGGCGTGCACGCGGGAGAACGCGGCGGCGAGATCGTCGAGCAGCAGCGCGAAGGGCCGCGCCGCCGTCGCGTCGGGGCGGCCGATCAGCACGTAATCCCATCCCGGGCGGCCCAGCGCCGGGGCCAGCGTCGCGACGGCCGCGCGCAGGCGGCGCTTGGCGCGGTTGCGGGCCACGGCGTTGCCGACCTTCTTCGAGCAGGTGTAGCCCACGCGAAGCGCGCCCGGCGCCTCGTCCGCCCGCCGCTCGCGACCCTGCAGGGTGAAGGAGGGCGCGGACCAGCGCCGCGCGCGCGCGGCGGCCAGGAAATCGGCGCGGCGGCGCAGGGTCTCTACGCCGTGGCGGCAGCCGCCGTCCGGCGGGCGATGGGAACCGGGACCGCCCTCGGGGGCCCCGTCCATGGCCTCAGGCCGACAGCTTCTTGCGGCCGAGGCGGCGGCGGGAGTTGATGATGTTGCGCCCGTCCTTCGTGGCCATGCGGGCGCGGAAGCCGTGGCGGCGCTTGCGGACGAGCCGGCTGGGCTGATAGGGGCGTTTCATGTCTCGCGGGCCTTTTCGGGGTTCGCGCGGACGCAGGCGTGCGCGTCGCGACCGTCCTTGCAACAGGCGCGCCGGATACCGCGCGCCGCCGCCCCTGTCAACGCGCTGGCCGGCGTCGGCGGGGCGCGCTAGCCTCGCGGGGCGGCGCAGGCGGCGCCGCGACGAGGCCTCCCCGATGCCGACCACCATGCTCACCGTCTACGGTTCGCCCCGCTCCCGCGCCATGCGCGTGCTCTGGATGCTCGAGGAGCTCGGCGAGGACTACGCCCATGTCCCCGCCCCGCCCCACGCCCCCGAGATCCGCGCCGTCAACCCGGATGGCAAGTTCCCCGCGCTGGTCGTGGACGGCGAGGCGCTGACCGATTCGGTGGCCATCGTGCAGTTCCTCGCGGACCGGGCGGGCCGCCTCACCCATCCCGCCGGCACGCTGGCGCGGGCGCGGCAGGACGGCTTCACCCAGTTCTGCGTCGACGAGGTGGAGGGGGCGCTCTGGACCGCCGGCAAGCACAGCTTCGCCCTGCCCGAGGCGCTGCGCGTGCCGCAGGTGAAGGAGACCGCGCGCGCCGAATTCGCCCGCGCCATGGAGACGCTGGCGCGCCGGCTCGCGGACCGGGAATTCGTGACCGACGGCGGCTTCACGGTGCCGGACCTGCTGCTCGGCCATTGCGCGGGATGGGCGGAGGCGGCGAAGTTCGACCTGCCCGGCGGCGCGGTCGGCGCCTATTTCGACCGGCTGCGCGGGCGGCCCGCGCTGCGGCGCGCCATGGAGAAGGCGTCGGGCCGATGACCGCGCTGCTGGCGCGCGGTCTGGCCGGCGCGGAGGCCGGCGCGCCCTTCGACAGCGTGCGGCTGGACTGGGAGGGCCGGTTCCTGCGCCGCCGCATGCTGACCACCGCGGCGGGTCACGCGCTGCTTGTCGACCTGCCCGAGGCGACCGCGCTGGCCGACGGGGCGCGCCTGCTGCTGACCGACGGGCGCGTGGTGACGGTCGAGGCCGCGCCCGAGCCGCTGGCCGAGGTGCTGGGCGACGGGCCGCTGCACCTGATGCGGCTGGCCTGGCATCTGGGCAACCGGCACCTGCCCTGCCGGATCGAGGCCGAGCGCCTGCTGATCCGGCACGACCATGTCATCGAGGCGATGCTGGCGGGCCTCGGCGCCCGGGTCGCGCGGGTGACCGAGCCGTTCCAGCCCGAGGGCGGAGCCTATGGCGGCGGCGGGACCCACGGCGCGCAGGGCCATCACGGGCACGGCGCGGGGCACGCGCATGAGGGCGGGCACGACCACGCGCACGGGCACGACCATGCGCACGGGCACGACCATGGGCACGGGCACGATCACGGCCGCGACGACGGGCATCCGCGGGACGGCGACGCGCCCCGGGACGACCGGGACAGGGCGGCCGACCGGCACGGCCACGACGACGGCGACCACGACCACGACCACGACCACGACCACGACCACGACCACGACCATTGCGGGCATCACGCGCGACGCTCGGGCAATGGCGGCGACTGACGCGGCAAGCGGCGGCCCGGCGGCCGGCGGTGCGGCGGCGCTCTACCGCCTGGCGGCCTGGCTGTCGCCGGCCTATCCGGTCGGGGCCTATGCCTACAGCCATGGCCTCGAATGGGCCGTGGAGGCCGGCGAGGTGCGCGACCGCGCCACGCTGACCGACTGGGTCGGCGCGGTACTGGCCCATGGCGCGGGCCGGACGGACGCCATCCTGCTGGTCCATGCCTGGGCCGACCCGGGCGACGAGGGCGTGGCGGATCTTGCGCTGGCGCTGGCGGGGTCGGCCGAGCGGCGGCTCGAGACCATGGCGCAGGGCGCGGCCTTCGCGCAGGTGACCGCCGCGGCCTGGCCCGCGCCGGGGCTGGACGGGCGGCCGGCCCCCTACCCCGTCGCGGTGGGCCGGGCGGCGCGCGCCCATGGCGTGGCGGCGGGGGATGCGGCGCTGTGCTACCTGCACGGCTTCGCGGGAGCGATGATCGGGGCGGCGCTGCGGCTGGTGCCGCTGGGCCAGACCGACGGGCAGCGCGCGGTCGCCGCGCTCGAGCCCGTCTGCCGCGCGGTGGCGGCCGAGGCCGCGACGGCGCCGCTGGACGAGGCCGGCGGCTGCGCCCTACGCTCCGACATCGCCGCGATGCGGCACGAGACCCAGGGCGTGAGGCTGTTCAGGACATGACCGCGACGCAGGCGCAGGCCCCCTCCCCCCACGGCCCGCTGCGCGTGGGCATCGGCGGGCCGGTGGGCGCGGGCAAGACGCATCTGGTCGACGCGCTGTGCAAGCGGCTGCGCGACCGGGTCTCGCTGGCCGCGATCACCAACGACATCTACACGCGCGAGGACGCGGAGTTCCTGATGCGCAGCCAGGCGCTGCCGCTCGACCGCATCGCGGGCGTCGAGACCGGGGGCTGCCCGCACACCGCCATCCGCGAGGACGCGAGCATCAACCTGCAGGCCGTGGCGGCGATGCGCGCCCGCCACCCCGACCTTGCGCTGATCCTGATCGAATCGGGCGGCGACAACCTGTCGGCGACCTTCTCGCCGGAACTGGCGGACCTGACGATCTACGTCATCGACGTCTGCGCGGGCGACAAGATCCCGCGCAAGGGCGGGCCCGGCATCACGAAGTCGGACCTGCTGGTGATCAACAAGACCGACCTCGCGCCTTATGTCGGGGCGTCGCTCGAGGTGATGGAGCGCGACGCGCGCGCCGCGCGGGGCGACCGGCCCTTCCTGTTCGCGCAGGTGCGCAACGGGGTGGGGGTGGACGAGATCGCGGCCTTCATCGCGGAGAAGGGCGGGCTTTAGCGCGGAGGTCGCCCGCAGGGGTGCTGTCCTCACTCGGGACCATTGTTCTGAAAGGGCGATTTCGGCCGTCGAATCTTTTGTGCCGGTTCCGATCCTGGCCTGTTCCCGGCGCGCGGACCGAAGGGATCGCCCGCGCCGCGTGGCGGCGGCGCGGGCGACCGGGGCTCACTCGGCGGCGATGCGGTAGATCGTGCCCTCGTCGATGGCCGTGTAGAGCGCCCCGTCCGGTCCCTGCACCACGGAGCGGAAGCGGCCGGGTTCCATCGGCAGGGGCATCGAGACCACGTCGGTCGCGGCGGTCCCGTCGTCGGACAGGGCGATCAGATCGATGCGCTTGCCGAGCGGCGTGGCGCCGAAGCCGATGCCCATGATGCCCACGGCCAGACGGCCCTCCCACGCGCCCCACTGCGAGCCGGTCAGGAACACCGCCGAGCCCGTGCCCTGCGACAGGCCGTTGTTGGTCCAGGCGGGCAGCATCGCGTCCGGGTAGGTCGCGGTGTCGGTCATCGGCATGAACTTGGCGCGCTCGGCCGGGTCCATGCCCTCCATCTGGTTGGGCGAGTAGCCGCAATAGGCGTCCGGGCAGTCGCCGCGGCCGGCCATGCCGGGCCGCGGATCCCAGCCGCCATTGCCGCCGGGAACCAGCGCCGTGATCTCGTCCGAATGCCACGGCCCGTGCTCGGCGACGATGGGACGGCCGGTGCCGGGCTGGAAGGCGATGCCCTGGATGTTGCGGTGCCCGTAGGTGTAGATGCGCGGGTCGAAGCCCTCCGGCGCGCCGTTGCCGGGCGCCGCCGCCCCGTCGCGGTCGATGCGCAGCACCTTGCCGCCGAGCATCGTCGGGCTCTGCGGCACAGGCCCGTTATGGGTGTCGCCGGTGGTGACGTAGAGGAAGCCGTCGACCGGATTGAAGCGCAGCCGCCCGCCATTGTGCGCGCCGGACCCACCGAAGGGATGGTCGGTGGCGGCGGGCTTGTAGGGGATGCTGTCGATCAGGTCGACGCGGTCCGCCACGTCGCTGAGGTCGGCGTTCACGGTCAGGCGCAGCACCCGGTTGGTGCCGGGGGCGGTCATCCGCGAGGTCGAATAGACGTAGACGTGGCGGTTCGCGTCGAAATCAGGATCGACCGCGACGCCGTTCATGCCGGCCTGCCCGTCGCAGAACAGGTCGGGCGCGGCGCTGGCGTAACCCTCGGTGTCCTCCATGCCCAGAAGGGCGCGGACATCGCCGGAAGGCAGCCGGACCGACAGGCCATGGCACTTCTCGGTGAAGAACATCGTGCCGTCGGGCAGGAACGCCATGTCCCAGGGTTCCTCGCGGTCCGTCAGGACCGCGCTGTGGGTCAGGCGCGGGCCTTCCGCGGCCAGCGAAGGCATGGCGATGGCGAAGGCAAGCGCGGACAGGGCGCACAGCGATGCGCCCGAGCGATAATCCATTGGTATTCCTCCCGGAGTTTCTTGCAGCCTTGTTGACCCGCATTTCGCGGGCGGGTTTCACCGTGGGGTCGAATCACGCGGACCACAAGCGAATTGTCGCAGCCCCCGGTTGCGCGCGCCGCAGCGCGCGCGGGCGGCGGCGGCGGCGCGGTCAGGCGGGGCCGCAGCGCCCGCCGGGGCCGAAGGGCGCGTCGAAGGCCACCCGCAGGGCGCAGTCGAGATCGGCCATGGTCGCGGGAATGCCGAGATCCACGAGGCTGGTGACGCCATGGCCCCGGATGCCGCAGGGCACGATGCCGGCGAAATGCGCGAGATCCGGCTCGACGTTGATCGCCACGCCGTGGAAGCTGACCCAGCGCCGGACGCGCACGCCGATGGCGGCGATCTTGTCCTCGGCCGGCGCGCCGTCCGGCCCCGGCGGGCGGTCGGGGCGCACCACCCAGACCCCGACGCGCCCCGGCCGCCGCTCGCCGCGCACCCCGAAACCCGCGAGCGCGCCGATCACCCAGTCCTCGAGCGCGCCGACGAAGCGGCGCACGTCGCGGCCGCGGCGGTCGAGGTCGAGCATCGCATAGGCCACGCGCTGGCCCGGCCCGTGATAGGTGTATTCGCCGCCGCGCTGCGCGCGGTGGACGGGAAAGCGGCCGGGGTCGAGCAGGTCGGCGGGGTCGGCGCTGGTCCCGGCCGTGTAGAGCGGCGGGTGCTCGAGCAGCCAGACCAGTTCCGGCGCGTCGCCCGCCCGGATCGCCGCGACGCGCGCCTCCATGGCCGCGAGAGCCTGCGCATAGTCCGTCAGCCCGTCCGAGACCGTCCACTCCACCATCGCGCGCCCCTGCCCCGGTCGCGGGCGACGCTAGACGCGCGGCGCCGCGAGGGGAAGCGGCGCGCGGCCGCCGCGTCGCTCAGGCGGCGGCGGCCGGGGCGTGGGCCGCGAGGTGGCAGGCGGCCTCGTGGCCCGGCCCCACGGGGGCGAGGACGGGGGCGGACCGCTCGCAGGCCCCGTGGCCGGAGGGGCAGCGGCCGTAGAAGCGGCACACGCGCGGGTCGGGATCGACCGGGCTGCGCGGCTCGCCGTCGAGCCGCACCCGGCCGCCCGCGGGCGCGCCGCCGGGGATCGCCGACAGCAGGGCGCGGGTGTAGGGGTGGCGGGGGTCGTCGAAGATGGCGTCGGTCGGGCCGATCTCGGCCACGCGGCCCAGATACATCACCATCACCCGGTCGCAGAGCAGCCGCACCACGTTGAGGTCGTGGCTGACGAACAGGTAGCTCATGCCCAGGTCGCGCCGCAGCCGGTCGAGCAGCTTGAGGATCACCGCCTGCACGGAGACGTCGAGCGCCGAGGTCGGCTCGTCCAGCACCAGCAGACGCGGCCCCGGCGCGATGGCGCGGGCGATGTTCACGCGCGCCTTCTGCCCGCCCGACAGCTGGTGGGGAAAGCGGCCCAGCAGCGCCTCGGGCAGGCCGACGCGCGTCGCCGCCTCGCGCACGCGCGCCTCGATCTCGGCGCGGTCGCGCAGGGACAGCAGGCGCTTAAGCGGCTCGGCGATGGTGTCGAAGGCGCTGTCGCGGGGGTTGAGGCTTTCGTGCGGGTCCTGGAACACCACCTGGATGCGGGCCCGGTCCGCGCTGCGCCCGAAGGCGGCGGGCGGGATCGCGCCGATGTCGCGCCCCTCGAACAGGATGCGCCCCGCGGTCGGGTTCGACAGCCGCACCAGCATCGAGACCAGCGTGGACTTGCCGCAGCCGGATTCGCCCACGAGGCCGAGGCTTTCGCCCGGGGCGATCGAGAAGGACACGTCGTCCACGGCGTGCAGGCGGGGCTGGTGGTCGGGCAGATAGGTGAACCAGTGGCGCAGGAACTTCACCGCGGCGCTGCGCTGTTCCAGCGTGTAGATCTTGCGCAGGCCCTGGACCTCAAGCAGCGGCGTGGTCATGGGCGTCCTCCTCGGCCGGGTCGAGCGGGTTGAGGCAGCGCACGCCATGCGCGCCCTCGGCGGCGGGCAGCGGGCCCGTGTCGCAGGCGGGCAGCGCGCGCGGGCAGCGGGCGCGGTAGCGGCAGGGCGGCAGCGCGCCGCGCAGGTCGGGCAGGCTGCCCCGGATCGCGCCGATGGCATCCAGCGTGCGGCCCGCGGCGGGCGTCGCGGCGATCAGCGCGGCGGTGTAGGGGTGCAGGGGACGCGCGAACAGCGCCTCTGCCGCGCCGGTCTCGACCACATGGCCCGCATGCATGACGGCGATTCGGTCGCAGGTCTCGGCGGCCAGATGCAGGTCGTGGGTAATCAGCAGCGCGCCCATGCCGCGGGCCCGGCACAGTTCGACGATCAGCGCCATGATCGAGCCCTGGGTGGTGACGTCGAGCCCGGTGGTGGGCTCGTCGCAGATCAGCAGCCGCGGCTGGCAGGCGAGCGCCATGGCGATGCAGATGCGCTGGCACATGCCGCCCGACAGCTCGAAGGGATAGGCCGCGGCGCGGCGCGCGGGGTCGGGGATGCGCACCTGCGCCAGCGCCTCGACGGCCTTCGCCCGCGCGGTCTGGCGCGTGGCCCCGCCATGGCGGCGCAGCACGTCGGCGATCTGGTCGCCCACGGTGCGGATCGGGTTCAGCGCCGTGCGCGGCGACTGGAAGATCATCGCCATCTCGCGCCCGCGCAGGGGGGCCACGTCGCGCTCCGGCGCGTTGGTCACCGCGATGCCGTCGTAGCGGATCGCGCCCTTCGTCACATGGCCCGCGGCGTCGAGGATGCCCATGGCGGCATAGGCCGCCACCGACTTGCCCGAGCCGCTCTCGCCCACCAGCCCGAGGATCTCGCCCCGCGCGATGCGGAAGCTCACGTCCTCGAGCGCCTTCACGACGCCCGAGCGGGTGCGGAACTCGAGGCTGAGGCCGTCGACGTCGAGCAGGGGGGCGGCCATGGCTCAGGTCCTCTTGCGGGGGTCGATGAGGTCGCGCAGCCCGTCGCCCAGCAGGTTGAAGCTGAACACCGCGAACATCAGCGCGGCGCCGGGGAACAGCGCCAGCCACCATTCGCCCGAGACGATGTAGGTGGCGCCCTCGGCCACCATGATCCCCCATTCCGGCGTCGGCGGCCGCACCCCCAGCCCGATGAAGGACAGCCCGGCCGCGTTCAGGATCGCCCAGCCGAGGTTCAGCGAGATCTGCACCATCATCGGCGGCAGGATGTTGGGGAAGATCGTCAGCGCCAGCAGCCGCGCGTCGCCGTTGCCGGCCAGCCGCGCGGCCTCGACGAAGCCCGCGTTGCGCCGGACGCTGACCTCGGCGCGCGCGAGGCGGATGTAGAAGGGCAGGTTCACCACCGCGGTGGCGTAGACGATGTTCTCGACGCTGTTGCCGAGCGCGGCGACGATGCCCATGGCCAGCACGAACAGCGGGAAGGCCATGATGGTGTCGGTGACGCGCCCGATCACCGCGTCCGCCCAGCCGCCGAAATACCCCGCGACCGAGCCGATGGTGGAGCCGACCACGAAGGACAGCGCCACCGCGGCCACCGACAGCAGCAGGTCGAGCCGGGTAGCCACCAGCACGCGGCTGAACACGTCGCGCCCGAGGTGGTCGGTCCCGAACCAGTGCGCGAGCGAGGGAGGCTGCAGCGCCATGGCGCGGTTCGAGGCCAGCGGGTCGTAGGGGGCCAGCGCCGGGCCGAAGGCGGCGGCGAACAGGATCACCAGCAGCATCGAGAAGGCGACCACCGTCACCGGGTTCTCGCGCAGCACATAGAGCAGGTGGCCGCCGAAGGGTTTCGCCATGGCTCAGCCCTCCACGCCGACCCGGGGGTCGATCAGGGTGTAGATCACGTCGATCAGCAGGTTGACGCCCACGAACAGCAGCGCCATCGCCAGCACGAAGCCCTGCACGGCGGCGTAGTCCGAGGCGATGAGGGCGTCGATGGCGAAGCTGCCGACGCCGGGCCAGGAGAACACGCGCTCGACCAGCACGTTCGCCCCGAGCAGGAAGCTGAACACCATGCCCAGCGTGGTGATCACCGGCATCAGCGCGTTGCGGAAGGCGTAGGTCCACAGGACCTTGGAGCGCGACAGGCCCATGGCGCGGGCGGTGCGCACGAAATCGGCCGACAGCGCGGCCAGCATCGAGGCCCGCGTCATCCGCGCGATGGGGGCGAGCGCGAACAGCCCGAGCGTCAGGGCGGGCAAAGCGAGCTGCGCGAGCGCCGCGAGGAAGGTCTCGCCGTCGCCCGCCAGCGCCGCGTCCACGGTGAAGAAGCCCGTGACATGGGGCGGGGCGAAGTAGAGGAAGTCGAGCCGGCCCAGCGGCGACGGCGCGACCCCGGCGATGTAGTAGAACACATAGACGAGGAACAGGCCGGTGAAGAAGGTCGGCAGCGACACGCCGGCCGTGACGATGACGCGGCACAGATGGTCGACCCAGGAGTTCGGCCGCGTGGCGGCCAGCACCCCCAGCGGCACGGCCACCCCGATGGCGAAGACCAGCGCCATCAGGGTGAGTTCGAGCGAGGCGGGCAGGCGTTCGGCGAGTTCCGTCAGCACCGGGCGCCCTGTGGACAGCGACACGCCCCAGTCGCCGGCCGCGAGGCGTTCGACATAGGCGAAGAACTGCTCGATCCAGCTGCGGTCGAGCCCGAGGCGCGCGCGGGTGGCGGCGATGGACTCGGCATCGGCCATGACGCCCGCGAAATACACCGCCGGGTCGCCCGGCAGCGCGCGCGTCAGCGCGAAGGTGACCACGACCACGCCCGCGAGCGAGGGCAAGGCCCCCGCCACGCGGCGCAGGACGATCCCGAGCCGGTTCGCCGCCATCGCGATCAGGCCTTGCCCAGGGTCTTGGCGTCGAGCAGGCGGTGGAAGAAGTAGGCGTAGCCCTCGACATCCTGCGCCATGCCCATGTCGAGATAGGGCTGGTAGAGCGGCGCGAAGGGCACGTCCTCCCAGAGCTTGGCGATCATCTTCTGCACGTTGGGGGCCCAGTCGGGGTGATCGGTCTCCAGCGGCAGCACCATGTCGGTGGTCGCGTCGATCATCGGCTCGGAATAGTTCATCGAGTTGAACAGCCGCCCGGTCTGCAGCACCCAGAAGAAGTAGTAGTCAGGGTAATCCAGCCAGCCGCCGAAGTTCTCGAGGTGGAAGGGCAGCGTCTTTTCCACCAGCGCGGCGGTGCGCCAGTTGGCGCCGGGGATCTTGTCGATGGTGGCGCGGATGCCGACCTTCGCGAGTCCCTCCTGCACCAGCAGCGCCGTGGGCTCCTGCCAGTCGGCCAGCCCGAGGTTGATCGACAGCGTGGTCTCGAA
>DAIPIU010000096.1:0-6677 GCA_036770645.1 Rubrimonas sp.
GCCCTGCCGCTGCTGCCGCTGCTGCTGGTCATCATCATGCTGTTCCGCGACACGCTGCGGGCGGCCTTCGGGCCGGAGTTCGGCATCTTCCTGCTGATCGTGTTCGTGATCGGCGTCACCTCCTGGATGCAGACGGCGCGGGTGGTGCGCGGCGAGGTGCTGGCGCTGAAGGAGCGCGAGTTCGTGCTGGCCGCGCGCAGCATCGGCACGCGCGACCGGCGCATCATGACGCGGCACATCCTGCCCAACGTGCTGAGCCCGATCATGGTCTCGGCTACCATCGGCATCGCCAACGCCATCATCACGGAAAGCGCGCTGTCCTTCCTCGGCCTCGGCTTCCCCCCCGATTTCCCGACCTGGGGGCGGCTGCTTTATGACGGCAAGGATTTCATGACGCTGACCCCCGGCCGGGTGATTTGGCCGGGGCTGGCGATCTCGCTGACCGTGCTGTCGGTCAACTTCATCGGCGACGGGCTGCGCGACGCGCTGGACCCGCGCGCAAGGGGACGCTGAGCGTCCATCCCGGCGCGGCCCCGTCCCCCCTTGCGCCGCGCGCCGGGGCCGTTAGGGTCCGGATTGCCTCGGGGTGCCCACAAGGGCTGAGACGCCAGAGATGGCGGACCCGTCGAACCTGACCCGGATCATGCCGGCGTAGGAAAGGCGCGCGGTCCGCCACCGTCCCGGGGGCGCGCCGCTCTCCGCCCGACCAGCGCCGCGGCGGAGGAGATGCGCAATGCGACCCAGCCTCGTCACGGCTCTGGCAGCCGCCCTTGCCGCCGGCGCCGCGGCCGCGGCCGAACGGCCGGTGCTGACGGTCTACAGCTATGACAGCTTCGTCTCCGAATATGGCCCCGGCCCGGAGGTCGAGCGGCGCTTCGAGGCCGGCTGCGGCTGCGACCTGCGCCTCGTGGCGGCCGGCGACGGCGCGGCGCTGCTGGGCCGCCTGCGGCTGGAAGGCGCGCGGTCGCCGGCCGACGTGGTGCTGGGCCTCGACACCAACCTGACCGATGCCGCCGCCGCGACCGGGCTGTTCGCGCCCCACGGCCTGACGCCGCCCGCGGGGCTGACGGTGCCGGGCGGATGGGACGACCCGCTGTTCCTGCCCTTCGACTGGGGCTGGTTCGCCTTCGTCCACGACACGACCCGCCTTGCGGCGGCGCCCGACAGCTTCGCGGCGCTGCTCGACGCCCCGCCCGAGGTGACGCTGGTGATCCAGGACCCGCGAACCTCGACGCCGGGGCTGGGGCTGGCGCTGTGGGTGCAGCGGCTTTACGGCGACGGGGCGGCGGATGTCTGGGCGCGGCTGCGCCCGCGCGTCGTCACCGTCACGCCGGGCTGGTGGGAGGCCTATTCGGCCTTCCTCGACGGCGAGGCGGCGATGGCGCTGTCCTATGTCACCTCGCCCGCCTACCACGCGATGGCCGAGGACGACCCGACCAAGCGCGCGGCGATCTTCGACGAAGGCCACCCGGTCCAGATCGAGGTGGCCGGCGTGACCGCCGCGGCGCGGGAGCCGGCGCTGGCCCGGCGCTTCCTCGCCTTCATGCTGAGCGACGCCTTCCAGTCGGTGATCCCGACGACGAACTGGATGTATCCCGCGGTCGCGCCGGAGGGCGGGCTGCCGGAGGCCTTCGCGGCGCTGCCGGTGCCGCCCTCGACGCTGGCGGCGGGGCCGGACGGCGCGGAGGCCGAGCGGGCGCGGGCCATCGCCGCCTGGCGCGACGGGCTGAGCCGCTGAGCCGCGCCGCGCCCGCAGCCGGCCGCGCGGATCGGCCGCGGACCGGGGGGATCCTGGCCCCGGCGGTCCGCGCGGCCTGGCCACCCCCGCTGTCGCCTGCGGTCGCGCTGGGCGGGGCGGCGGCGCTGGCCGCGCTTGCGGCGTTGACGCTGGGGGCGGCGGCGGCGGTGGCGCTGCGGGCCGAAGGGGCGGCGCGGCTCGAGCCGGCGGACTGGCGCGCGGCGCAGTTCACGCTGACGCAGGCCGGGCTGTCGGCCGCGCTGTCGGTGGCGGCCGCGCTGCCGGTGGCGCGCGCGCTGTCGCGGCGGCGTTTCCCCGGCCGCGGCGCGGCGCTCGCGCTGCTGGGCGCGCCCTTCCTGCTGCCCTCGATCGTGGCGATCCTGGGGGTCATCGCGGTCTGGGGGCGGTCTGGCTGGGTGTCGGAGGGGCTGGCCGCGCTGGGGCTGCCGCGGCTGGATGTCTACGGCCTGCCCGGCGTGCTGCTGGCGCATGTGTTCTTCAACCTGCCGCTGGCCGCGCGGATGCTGCTGCAGGCCTATGCGGCGGTGCCGGCCGAGCGCTGGCGGGTCGCGGCGCAGCTGGGGGCCGAGGGACCGGCGCTGTGGCGGCTGGTGGAATGGCCGGCGCTGCGCGGGGCCGCGGCGGGGGCCTTCGCGCTGGTGTTCTCGATCTGCGCGGCGAGCTTCGCCGTCGCGCTGGTGCTGGGCGGGGGGCCGCGGGCCACCACGGTCGAGCTGGCGATCTATCAGGCCGCGGCCTTCGAGTTCGACCTCGGGCGCGCGGCGCTGCTGTCGGTCGCGCAGTTCGCGCTGTGCGCGGCGGCCGTGACGCTGGCCTTCGCGCTGGCCCCGCCGCAGGCCGTGGCGGGGGGGCTTGGCGTGGCCCCCGCACGGCTGGACGGACGGGGCGCCGGGGCGCGGGCGCGCGATGCCGCGGCGCTGCTGGGCGCGGCGCTGTTCCTGGGGGCGCCGCTGGCCGCGGCGGCTGCGCGCGGCGCGGGGGGGCTGGCGCGCCTGCCGCCCGAGATCTGGGCGGCGGTCGGGGCCGCGGCCGGGCGCAGCCTCGGCGTGGCGCTGGCCTCCACCGCGCTGGCTGTGGCGCTGGCGCTGCCGCTCGCGGCGCTGATCGCGGCGCTCGAGGGGCGCGGGTCGGGGCGGGCGGCGGCCGCGGCGCGGGCCATGGCGATGGCGCCGCTCGCGGCCTCGCCCTTCGTGGTCGGGATCGGGCTGTTCATCGTGCTGCGCCCCGTGGCCGACCCGGCGGCGCTGGCGCTGCCGCTGACGGCGCTGGTCAACGCGGCGATGGCGGTGCCCTTCGCCGCGGGGCTGCTGGCGCCGCCGCTGGCGCGCGCGGCGGCCGAGCGCGGGCGTCTGGCCGATGCGCTGGGCCTGCGCGGGGCGGTGCGGGTCCGCGTGCTGTACTGGCCGGCGCTGCGCGGGCCGCTGGGCCTTGCCGCGGGGCTGGCGGCGGCGCTGTCGGCGGGCGATCTGGGCGTGATCGCGCTGTTCTCGCGCGCCGATGCGCCGACCCTGCCGCTGCTGGCGCAGCAGCTTGCGGCGTCGCGCCGCGTCGAGGCGGGCTATGCCGCGGCGCTGGTGCTTGCGGGGCTGTCCTTCGCGCTGTTCGCCGCCTTCGACCGGCTGGGGCGGCGGCGGTGATCGCGGTCGAGGGGCTGGTCGCGCGGGCAGGGGGGTTCCGCCTGCGCGCCGATCTCGCGGCGCCGGCCGGGGCGCTGTGCGCCGTGATCGGGCCGTCGGGGGCGGGAAAGTCGACCCTGTTGGCGGCCATCGCCGGTTTCGCCGCGGTCGAGGCCGGGCGGCTGCGCGTGGGCGGGCGCGATCTCGCCGGGCTGCGGCCGGCGGCGCGGCCCGTCACGCTGCTGTTCCAGGACGACAACCTGTTCCCGCATCTGAGCGTGGCGCAGAATGTCGGCCTTGGCCTGCGCCCGGCGCTGCGCCTGAGCGCGGCCGAGCGGGGGCGCGTGGCGGCGGCGCTGGAGGAGACCGGGCTCGGCGGCCTTGGCGAGCGGCTGCCGCAGGCCCTGTCGGGCGGCCAGCGCCAGCGCGCGGCTCTCGCGCGCGCGCTGCTGCGCGACCGGCCGGCGCTGCTGCTGGACGAGCCCTTCGCGGCGCTGGGGCCCGGGTTGCGGGCCGAGATGCTGGCGCTGGTGCGGCGCACGCTGGTGTCGCGGGGGGCGGCGGTCCTGATGGTGACCCATGATCCGGCCGAGGCGCGCGCGGCCGATCTGGCCGCCTATTGCGATGCGTCCCCCGCGGGCGACGGCCGCATCGACGGGGCCCGCCCGCCCGCGGCGCTGTTCGCCGACCCGCCGCCCGGGCTGGCCGCCTATCTGGGGATCGCGGCGGGATCGAGCGGCGCGTAGCCCTCGGGCTCGAAGAAGCCCTTCTCCGCCCCCTCGATCACGAAGCAGCTGAGCGGCCCGCCGCCATAGGCCTTGGTGTCGATGCCGACCCGGTTGCGCCGGATCGCCGGGCGGGGGGTGATGGTGTGGCCGTGCACGACCACGGCCCCGAAATCGCCGTCATGGCCCAGGAAGGGCTCGCGGATGCAGGTGACGTCGCCGACCTTCTGCCGGTCGAGCGCGACGCCGGGGCGGACGCCGGCATGCACGAACAGATAATCGCCATGGCGTTCCGAGAACTGCAGCGTCTCGAAGAATTGCAGGTGCGCGGGCGGCAGCGCGGCCGCGAAGGTGTCGCGCAGCGCGCGCATCGCCTTGCCGCCCAGCCGCGGCGAGGCCCCCTCGACGCCCCATGAACGCAGCGCCTCGACGCCGCCGAAGCTGAACCAGTGCTCGCCGATGTCGCGCGGGTCGCGAAGGAAGGCGGTGACGTAGAGGTCGTGGTTGCCCGCGAGGCACACGGCGTCGCCATCGCGGCAGAACTCGATCAGATGCTCGACGACGCCGGCGCTGTCGGGGCCGCGATCGATGTGGTCGCCGAGGTGGATGACCCGGAAGGCGCGGCAGGGGCGCCCGACGATGTCCGCCGCGATGCGCGCATGCAGGTCGCGCAGCAGGTCGAGCCGGCCGTGCACGTCGCCGACGGCGTAGATCCTCAGATCGTCGGGGCCCCGGGCGTCGGCGAGAAAGGGCATCGGCCCTCCGGCGGCAATGGCTGTCGGCGCAATGAAAAGCCCCCGGGCGCGCGCGGCGGTCGGGGGCTCTCGCGATTTCGCGGGCGCGCGGACCGCGCCCCGGTCAGGGATGGCCGACGGTCAGAGGCCGCCTTCGCGCTGCGCCTTCTTCCGCGCGAGCTTGCGCGCCCGGCGAATCGCTTCCGCCCGCTCGCGCACCCGCCGCTCCGACGGCTTTTCGTAATGCTGCCGAAGCTTCATTTCCCGGAAGACACCTTCGCGCTGCAGCTTCTTCTTGAGAGCCTTGAGCGCCTGGTCGACATTGTTGTCGCGCACCAGCACCTGCACCTGGTTCACCGCCTTTCGCTGTTCGTATAAGTCCCGAGGGCGGCTATATACGCAGGCAGCGCGCGCCTGTCCACCGATGCCGAACGCCCCCGCGCGCGGGGGGCAGGACCGAAAGACCCCGAGAGCGGGGCGCGAGGGAGCCGCCTGATGGAACACGCCGACGCCGACCACATCGAGGCCGCGAGGTCGCGCCTGCTGGCCGCGGCCCTGCCGCACGTGCCCTTCGACGGCTGGTCGGACCGCACCCTGCGCGCCGCGGCGCGCGATGCCGGCATCGAGGAGGGGGTGGCGCGGCTGGTCTTTCCGCGCGGGGCGGTCGATCTGGCGCTGCACTTCCACGCGGACGGCGACCGGCGGCTGGCGCAGGCGCTGGCCGCGGCCCCGCTGGGCGGCATGAAGGTGCGCGAGCGCGTGGCCTTCGCGGTGCGCAAGCGCATCGAGCTGGTCGCGGCCGACCGCGAGGCCGTGCGCCGCGGCACCACCCTGTTCGCCCTGCCGATCCATGCCGCGGACGGCGCCAAGGCGCTGTGGGGCACGGCAGACGTGATCTGGAGCGCGCTGGGCGACGCCTCGACCGATGGCAACTGGTACAGCAAGCGCGCCATCCTGACGGCGGTCTACGGGTCGACCGTGCTGTTCTGGCTGGGCGACAATTCCGAAGGGTTCCACGACACTTGGGCCTTCCTCGACCGGCGCATCGACGGCGTGATGCGGTTCGAGAAGATGAAGGCGCAGATGAACGGCAATCCGCTGGGACGGGCGCTGATGGCCGGGCCGAACTTCCTGGCCGGGCTCGTCAAGGCGCCGTCCCGGGGCTAGGCCGCGCCCGCGGCGACTGGACCGGGCGGCGCGACGAGCACGTCGATGCCGGCCCGCGCCAGCACCCGCTCGGCGACGCTGCCGAGGAACGCGCCGGCCAGCCCCGTGCGCCCCGTGGTGCCCATGGCGATGATGTCGCAGCCATGGCGTCGCGCCGCCTCGAGGATCAGCTCGGGTGCCGGCGCGGCGTCGCCGGGCACGATCTCGACGGCGCAGGGAAAGCCGCCGGGTGGCAGGACGCCGGCCAGCGTCGCGCGGGCGGCATCGGTCGCGGCCTTGGCGAGCGCCGCCGTCTCGGCCGCCCCCGCGCCGGCAAGCCGCGCGAGCCCGGTCTCCATCGCCTCGGCCGCCATGAAGGCGGTCACGGCGCGGGGCGGCGCCAGCGCCAGCCCCCGCACCGCCGCCACCGCCCGGCGCGAGGCGTCCGAGCCGTCGAGCGCCAGCAGCATCGCGCGGTAGGGGCCGGCGGGCTCGGCATGCACCGACAGCACCGGCACGGCCGCGGCGCGCACCACGCGCTCTCCCGTCGTGCCCTGGAACAGGTCGCGGATCAGCCGGCGGCGGTGGGGGCCGACCACGATCATCCCGGCGCCCTGCGCCGTGGCGGCCGCGGCCAGCGCCTCGGCCGGATCGCCCTCGATCACCAGCGCCCGCGCAGGCGCGCCGCTGCGGGCGG
>DAIPIU010000036.1:0-26022 GCA_036770645.1 Rubrimonas sp.
GCCCCCGCCGACCATCGCCGCCATCGAGGCGCTGTGATGCGGCGACCGGAAGGGCCGCGTGCGCGAGATCCGGCCCTCTGCGATCAGCCCCGCCACCGAATGCACCATCGACACCTCCAGCGCCTCCGCGGGCTCGAGCGGCGGCAGCAGCCCGGGCAGGCGGGCGGCGAGCATCGACTTGCCGGCCCCCGGCGGCCCGATCAACAGCAGGTTGTGCCCCCCCGCCGCCGCGACCTCCAGCGCCCGGCGCGCCCGCTCCTGCCCGCGCACGTCGGCCATGTCGGGGGCGTCCCCGGGCATGAGGGCATCGGCCGGCGCGGGGCTCGGCAGGGCCGCGCGGCCCGCGAAATGGGCGATCAGCGACAGCAGGTCGGGCGGGGCCAGCACCTCGACCGCGCCGACCAGCGCCGCTTCGGGGCCGCAGGCGGCGGGGCAGACCAGCGCCCGCCCGGCCTCGGCCGCCGCCAGCGCCGCCGGCAGCACGCCGGCCACCGCCGACAGCCGCCCGTCCAGCGACAGCTCGCCCATGGCGGTCAGCCGCGCGGCCTCCGTCGCCGGGATCACCTCCATCGCGGCCATCAGCGCCAGCGCGATGGGCAGGTCGTAATGCGCGCCCTCCTTCGGCAGGTCGGCGGGGGCGAGGTTGATGGTGATGCGCCGGGGCGGCAGCGCCAGCCCGATGGCGTTCAGCGCGGCGCGCACCCGCTCGCGGCTTTCCGCCACCGCCTTGTCCGGCAGGCCGACGAGGTGGAAGGCCGGCAGCCCGGCCGACAGCTGGCACTGCACGTCCACCTCGCGCGCCTCCACGCCCTGGAAGGCGACGGTGTAGGTGCGTGCGATCACGGGCGGGAGAGTGCAAAGGTCATGCCGTGCATCCTGCGGCGGGCCGCGCCGCCCCGCCCCGGGGCCTGATGCCGCGCCGCTCCCGTCACGGGTCCTCGCGCCCCGCCGCCGCCAGCCGCTCGCGCAGGAAGGCCCCGGCCTGCGCCACGGCCGCATCGGCCTCCGGCAGGATCCCCAGGAACATCGGCCAGGCGTGCGGCGCGCGCTCGGCCCAGACCAGCCGCGCGGCGCCGCCCCAGGCCTCGGCCAGCGCCGCGGCGTCGTCGGCCAGGATCTCGCTGCGGCTGGCCATGATCAGCGCCGGCGGGGCCGGGCGGTCGAAGCGCGCGCGCGCGGGCGACACCAGCGCCGAGGCCGGGTCGGCCCCGCCCAGCGCCCAGCCGATCACCTCGGGCATCCGCCCCACCGGCAGCATGCAGTCGGCCCGCGCGTTGCGCCGCCGCGATGGCGGCGCCATCGAAAGCTCGGCCCAGGGCGAGAAGCCGACCAGCGCCGCGGGCTCCGCCAGCCCCCGCGCCCGCGCGGCCACCGCCAGCGCGAAGGCCAGCGTCCCGCCGGCGCTGTCGCCCGCCACCGCGACCGGCCCCGCCGCCGCCAGTTCCGCGAAGGCCGCCAGCGCGTCCTCCAGCGCGGCGGGGTGCGGATGCTCGGGGGCCAGCCGATAGGCCGGCACCAACGCCGCGACCCCCGCCGCCAGCGCGACCCCCGCCGCCAGATGGACATGCGTCTCGGGCGCGCCCGCGATGAAGGCCCCGCCATGCAGGTACAGCAGCCGCGGCGGCCCCGCGACGCCCTCGGGCCGCGCGACCAGCGCCCGCATCCCGGCCGCGCGCGCCGCCTCGACCGCCACGCCCGGCGGCGGGCGGAAGAACCGCCGCGCCGCCGCCTCGAAACCGGCGCGGACCGCGCCGATGTCGCGCGCCGCGGCCAGCCTGCGCTTCTCGGTCAGGCGCAGCAGCGCCGACAGCAGCCTCAGGCGCAGCGACATCGGGGCCGCGCCGCCCGGCCTCAGACGGGGAAGCGCAGGATCGCCGCCAGCGCGCCGCCGCCCGGCACCTCCTCGGCGCGCACCGCCAGCAGCCGCGCCCCGGTGGCGAGCGCGCGGGCGGCGATCTCGTCCACGACGCCGTAGCTCGCCGCGCTCTCGCCCTCGGCGAAACTCACCGCCCCCGTCTCCTCGTCCACATGGCCCGGCACCACCGTGTCGATGCAGACCAGCAGCGTGTCGACCGCCCCGAAGGTGGCCGCGCGCGCCGCCTGGGCGATGTCGGTCGTGGCCCGGCCCTGCCCGGCGCGGGTCTCGAACAGCGCGGCCGCCGCGGCCACCTCGGCGGCGTTGGCGCGGTCCAGCACGGCGCGCGCCGCGGCGTCCAGCTCGGCGATGGCCAGCCGGTCGATCTCGCCGCCGATGGTCTCGGGCAGCAGGCCGGGATGCGAGCCCATGCCGCGGAAGATGGCGTCGAGCGGGTCGTTGGCGGCCAGGATCAGCGGCAGGCCCTGCCCGCCGACCGTCTCGCGCAGCGCCGCATCCACCGCGCGGCAATACTGCGTCAGCCGCACCTTCTTGCCCTCGGACCCGGTGATCCGCCCCTTGGGCGAGCGGTCGTTCAGCGAGCGCTGGCCGATGACGTGGGAGGCGTCGCGGGGCAGGGCGGGGGCGTGCAGCTGCACGGGCGGGGCGTCGGCGAACACCTCGAACAGGCGCGCCGAATGTTCCGACAGCGCCAGCACATGCGCGGTCTGCGGAAAGGCCGCGGCGCGCAGCAGCGGCTTCATGTGGAAGCGGTCCGACACCTGCGCCATGGGCGTCAGGCGGTTGGCCAGCCGGAAGGTGCGCAGGCTGTCGGGCGTCGCCAGCACCGCGAGGCTGCGCGACTGGCGCTCCCAGAAGCCCTCGTCCTCGCCGAGGTCGTCGAGCTGCTCGGCCAGCGGCCAGATGCGCCGCTTGTCGAGGCCCGCGGCCTCGAGCTGCGCCATCGCCGCGCGCACGAGGTTGCCGTAGGCGATGACGCTGGCCCCGATCTCCTGGGTCAGCGGCGTCGTCTCGAGATAGATCGACACGCAGGCGTCGGCGCGGACGGCGCGCAGGGCGCGGATGTCCTCGGCGGTGGGCAGATCGACATACAGCATGGGGCCTCCCTGCGGCCGGGACGCCCGGCCTTCCCGCGTCGGCTATCCGAGGGCGCGCGCCGCGGCAAGCGGCGCGGCTTAAGCCCTGCGTCCCTCGATGGCGTCCCAGATCGCCCCGGCCGCATCGATGCCGTCGAAGCGCTCGAGCTCCTGGATCCCGGTCGGCGAGGTGACGTTGATCTCGGTCAGCATGCCGCCGATCACGTCGATGCCGACGAAGACCAGCCCCCGCTCGCGCAGCGTCGGCCCGATGGCGGCGCAGATCTCGCGGTCGCGGTCGGTCAGCGCGGCGGGGACCGGCGTGCCGCCGACATGCATGTTCGACCGCGCCTCGCCCTTCTGCGGCACGCGGTTGATCGCGCCGACGGGTTCGCCGTCGACGAGGATCACCCGCTTGTCGCCCTCGGAGACCGCCGGCAGGAATTTCTGGGCGATCAGCGGCTCGCGGTTGATCCCCATGAACAGCTCGTGCAGCGCCGCGAGGTTGGCGTCGGCCTCCGGCAGCCGGAACACCCCCGCGCCGCCGTTGCCGTAGAGCGGCTTCAGGATCATGTCGCCGTGCTCGGCGCGGAAGGCGCGGATGTCCGACAGGTTGCGCGCGATCATGGTGGGCGGCCCCAGATGCGCGAAATCCAGCACCAGCAGCTTCTCGGGGCAGTTGCGCACCCAGAACGGGTCGTTCACCACCAGCGTGCGCGGATGCACCCGCTCCAGAAGGTGCGTCGTGGTGATGTAGCCCATGTCGAAGGGCGGGTCCTGCCGCAGCAGCACCACGTCCCAGTCGGCGAGGTCGATGGCGCGCCGTTCGCCGAAGGCGAAATGGTCGCCCTTCGCGCGGCGCACGGTCAGGTCGTGTCCGGTCGCCATCACCCGGCCTTCGCGCCACACCAGCGCGTCGGGGGTGTAGTGGAACAGCCGGTGCCCCCGCGCCTGGGCGGCCTCCGCAAGGCGGAAGGTGCTGTCGGCGTCGATGTTCACCCCGCCGATCGGGTCCATCTGGATGGCGACGGCGAGGCTCATGGCAATCAGCTCCGGGGCGCGCCCGCCGCCGCGAGGCGCTGCGGGTCGTTCAGCTGCACGACGTGGCTGACCACCTGCCGCACGCCGGGGACGCCCGCGGCATGCGCCGCGACCCGATCCAGCTCGCGCGGCGACCGCGCCACGCCCGTCAGATGCACCACCCCGTCATGGGTGTCGACGGTATAGTTCAGCGAGGCGATGCGCCGGTCGCCGGTCAGCCGCGCCCGCACCTGCGTCGTGATCCACACGTCGCCGGCATAGCGCGTCGCGCTCGCCGCCTGGTCGGGCACGATCTCGTCGGCGACGCTGACGACGCCCGGCACGGCCGAGGCGATCTCGACCGCCCGCGCCGCATCGGCGGGGTTCTCGACGCCGCCGATCAGCACCACGCGGCCCTCGGTCACGTCCACCGCGACGCGGCGGAACAGCGCGCCGCTGTGCTCGCCGAGGCGCGCGTTGATCGACATGGCGATCTCGTGGTCGGTCAGCGCCTGCTTGGTCGTGCGCTCCTGCGCCACGCCGTAGGCGGCGGTCCCGGCGACACCGGCGACGATCGCCGGGCCGCAGCCCTGAAGGACGGCAAGCGCCGTCAGGGCCGCGAGGGCCCGCGTTGTGAATTCGGTCATCTTCGTCACCACTGCTCGGTTTCGCGGGCGTTCTCGACCACCGCCAGCGTCCCGTCGCGATCCACGAAGACCGCGTCGAACCGCAGCGCCGCCCCGCCCGTCTCTGTGGATAAGCTATACGCAACGGCGGCCGCCTCCAAGCGCGCCCATTGCGCGGGCGCGATCGCGTCGCGGCGCGTGGCCGCCGCGCGACCCGCCTTCACCTCGACGAAGGCGATGACGCCGTCCCGGCCCACGATCAGGTCGATCTCCCCGGCCCCGGATCCGGCCCCCGCCGCGCGCCAGCGCCGGGCCAGCACCGTCCAGCCCCGGCCCTCGTAGTCGCGCGCGGCGATGTCCTCGGCCGCCAGCCCCGCGCGATGCGCCAGCCGCCCGCGCCGCCGCCGCGGGTCGCTCATCGCGCGCCCGCCTTCGATCCCGTCCGCGGGCCGCCGCCGGCCCGGCCCCGGCGCGCCGCCCCTCCGCCGACGCCGTTCCGATGACCGCCCCTCATCGCCCCTCCGTCAGCGCCAGCGCCCGCCGATAGACCTCGGCGCGGGGGGCGCCGAAGGCCTCGGCCACCTCGCGCGCGGCATCCTTGACCGACCCGCGCGCCAGAGCGGCGCGCAGGGCGGCGTCGATGTCCTCGGGTCCGGCCGCCGCGGCCTCGGGCGGCGGGCCGACCACCACCGCGATCTCGCCGCGCGGGTCCTCCTCCGCCGCATAGGCGCGGGCCAGGTCGGGCAGGGGCCCCCGCCGCACCTCCTCGAAGCGCTTGGTCAGCTCGCGGCACACCGCCGCCTCGCGCGGGCCGAAGGCGGTCTCCATCGCCGCCAGCGCCCCGGCCAGACGCCGCGGGCTCTCGTAGAACACCAGCGTCGCGGGCACGGCGGCCAGCGCGCCCAGCCAGCGCGCCCGCTCCGCGGCCTTGGGCGGGGCGAAACCCGCGAACAGGAAGCGGTCGGTCGGCAGCCCCGACACCGACAGCGCCGCCAGCAGCGCCGAGGCCCCGGGCAGGGCGGTCACCGCCACCCCCGCCGCGGCCGCCTCGCGCGCCAGCCGCCAGCCCGGATCGGCGATCAGCGGCGTGCCCGCGTCGCTGACCAGCGCCACCGCCTCGCCGGCCAGCATCCGCGCGATCAGGCCCGGGCGCTGCGCCGCGCCGTTGTGGTCGTGATAGGGGATCAGCGGCCGGCCCCCCAGCGCCACGCCGTGGATCTCCAGCAGCTGGCGCGTGCGGCGCGTGTCCTCGGCCGCGATGGCATGCGCGCGCGCCAGCGCGTCCAGCGCGCGCAGCGTCACGTCGCCCGCATTGCCGATCGGCGTCGCCACGAGGTAGAGGCCCGCCGCCAGCGGGTTGCCCGCCTTTTCGGCAGGGTCGCGTTTACTTGGGGTGGGCAGGGTCATATGGTCCCCGCGCCGCGCGGCCCGCGGCGGTCTTCTGGCTTGTCCGACGGGGGGAACCATGCCCGCCACGCCGATCCGCGTCACCCGCTTTCTGCGCGCGGCCCTCGCGGCCGCGGCGCTCGCCGCGCTCGGCGCTTGCGCCGCGCCGCCGTCCGCGCCGCCGCGGGCCGGCGCGCCCGAGGCCGCCGCCCCCGCGCCGGTCCCCGACGCGCCCGACGCCCTGCGCGGTCCCCGCATCGCCCCGGGCGCGCCGGCGCAGGTGGCGCTGCTGGTGCCGCTGTCGGCCGGCGACCCCCGCGCGCAGGCCCAGGCCCGCGACCTCGAGGCCGGCGCCCGGCTCGCCGAGGTCGAGGCCGGCGGGCTGATCGCCCTGCGCGTCCTCGACGACGCGGGCGACCCCGCCCGCGCGCGCGACGCGGCATCGCGCGCCGTCGCGGACGGCGCCGACATCATCGTCGGCCCGCTGTTCAGCGCCCTGACCCAGTCGGTGCGCCCGGTAGCGGAGGCCGCGGGCGTGCCGGTCCTGTCGCTGTCCTCCGACATCGGGGCCGCGGGCGCGTCGGTCTGGGTGCTCGGCGACCTGCCCGGCAACGAGGTCGACCGCATGCTGGGCTACGCCGCGGCCAACGGCCTGCGCTCGGTCGCCGTGGTGCGCCCCGAGAACGACTACGGCGCGCTGGCCGAGGCCGCAGCCCGCGCGCGGGCCCCCCGCCACAACGTCGCGATGGTGGGCGCGCTGCCCTATGCCCGCAGCGCCGAGGGCGTGCAGGAGGCCCTGACCGCCGGCGCGCCCGGCCTGCGGGCGGCCGACCCGCGCGCCGTCCTCATCGCCGACGGCGGCCCGGCGCTGCGCCTCGCCGCCGCCTATCTTGCCTTCGGCGACGTGGGCCAGCCGCGCACCCGCTTCATCGGCCTGGGGCTCTGGGACGACGACCCCGACGTGGCGCGGGAGACGGCGCTCGAGGGGGGCTGGTTCGCCGCGACCGACCCCGCCGCCGGGCGGGACTTCGCCGCCCGCTTCGCCGCGGCGCAGGGCCGCGCGCCGGGGCCGCTGGCCGCCTTCGCCTACGACGCCGTGGGCGCCGTGGCCGCGCTGGTGCGCGACGCGCGCGCCGCGGGCTTCGACCGCCCCTTCGCGCGCGACGCCATCACCCGCCCGCAGGGCTTCGCCGGCGCGCGCGGGGCCTTCCGCCTGCGCGCCGACGGCGGCAACGACCGGGCGCTGGCGATCTTCGAGGTCGCGCCCGCGGGCTTCGTGGTGCGCGACGCGGCCCCGGCCGCCTTCGCCGCGGGGTCCTGAGCCTTGGACGGCGCCATCCCGACCGCGATGCTCGACCCCGCCTCGCTGCGCGCCGTGGTCGCCGCCGCGCTGGCCGCGGGCGGCGGGCCGGAGGCCGCGCGCCGCAGCGCCGCGCCGATCCTGCGCGACGCGGTCAAGGCCGCCCGCGCCGACATCCGCGACCGCCTGCGCACCGGCGAGATCGACGGGCTCGACGCCGCCCGCCGCCTCGCGGCGCTGGCCGACGCCGTGGTTCGCACCGCGCTCGACACCGCCGTGCTCGCCCACCCCAACCCCAACCCGACCGAGGGCGAGCGGCTGACCGTCGCCGCGGTCGGCGGCTATGGTCGGGCCGAGATGGCCCCCTTCTCCGATGTCGACCTGCTGTTCCTGCGGCCGTGGAAGCAGACCGCCTGGGGCGAAAGCGTCATCGAGACGGTGCTCTACCTGCTGTGGGACCTGAAGCTGAAGGTCGGCCATTCCGTGCGCTCGGCCGACGAATGCGTGCGGCTGGCGAAATCCGACGTCACCATCCGCACCGCGCTGCTCGAGACGCGCCTGATCTGGGGCGAGCCCGACCAGCTCGACACCCTGCGCCGCCGCCTCTGGCGCGAGCTGTTCGAGAGGACCGGCCCGGAATTCGTCGAGGCGAAGCTGGCCGAACGCGACGCCCGCCACGCCCGGCAGGGCGGCTCGCGCTATCTCGTCGAGCCCAACGTCAAGGAAAGCAAGGGCGGGCTGCGCGACCTCCAGACCCTCTACTGGATCGCCAAGTACCTCTACAACGCCGAGACGGTGGAGGAACTGGTGGGCCGCGGCGTCTTCACCGCCGAGGAGGTCGCGACCTTCGCCGAGGCCGAGCGCTTCCTGTGGACGGTGCGCTGCCACCTGCACTTCCTGTCGGGCCGCGCGCAGGAGCAGCTCACCTTCGACCTTCAGGTCGAGATCGCCGACCTCATGGGCTATGCCGCCGGGGGCGGCCAGCGCGGGGTCGAACGCTTCATGCAGCGCTATTTCCGCGCCGCGAAGGATGTGGGCGACCTGACCCGCTGGTTCTGCGCCGCGCTCGAGCACGCGCAGAAGAAATCCCGCCCCGGGCTAGGCGCGCTGGCCCGCGCCTTCGGCTTCGGGGCCGCGACCGCGCTCGCCGACGGCTTCGCGATCCGGGACGGCCGCATCGATTTCGCCGACGCCGATGCCGTCGAGCGCGCGCCCCTGCTGATGCTGCGGCTGTTCGCGGAGGGGCTGCGCACCGGCGCGCTGGTGCATCCGCGCGCGATGCGCCTGATCGCCAGCCGCCTCGACCTCGTCGACGACCGCCTGCGCGGCGACCCCGCGGCCAACGCGATGTTCCTCAGGATGCTCACCGCCGGGCCCGACCCGGAGCGCGCCCTGCGGCGCATGAACGAATGCGGGCTGCTCGACCGCTTCGTGCCCGCGTTCGGGCGCATCGTGGCGATGATGCAGTTCAACATGTATCACCACTACACGGTCGACGAGCACACCATCGTCGCCGTCGGCATCCTGCGCCGCATCGAGGCCGGCGATCTTGCCGACGCGCACCCCGTGGCCCACGAGATCCTGCGCACCGGCGTCGACATGGTGGTGCTCTATGTCGCGCTGTTCCTGCACGACATCGGCAAGGGCCTGCCCACGGACCATTCCGAGATCGGGGCCGAGGTGGCGCGCGACCTGTGCCCGCGGCTGGGGCTCGACCCCGCGCGCAGCGCCATGGTGGAATGGCTCGTTCGCCATCACCTGCTGATGTCCGACACCGCGCAGAAGCGCGACATCGCCGACCCGCGCACGGTGCGCGCCTTCGCCGACATCGTGCGCAGCCCCGAACGCCTGCGCCTGCTGCTGGTGCTGACGGTCTGCGACATCCGCGCCGTCAGCCCGGTCGCGTGGAACAACTGGAAGGCGCAGCTGCTGCGCACGCTCTACTGGGACACCCGCGCGCTGCTGACCGGGGGCACCGAACGACTGTCGCGCGCCGACCGGGTCGAGGAGGCGAAGGAGGCCCTGCGCCGCGCCCTGTCGGACTGGACCCCGTCCGAGGTTGAGGCCGAGATCGCCCGGCACTATCCGCCCTACTGGCTGGGGCTCGACGGCGAAAGCCAGGCGGCGCTGGCGCGGCTGTTCCGCGACCACGACCACAAGGTCGCCTCGGTGCGCATCGACGCCGACGAGACCCGCGACGCGACCCGCGTCCTCATCACCATGGCCGATCATCCCGGGCTGTTCAGCCGCATGGCGGCGGCGCTGGCGCTCGCGCGGGCCCATGTCGTCGACGCCCGCAGCTTCACCACCGCCGACGGCATGGCGGCCTCGGCCTTCTGGATCCAGCAGACCGGCGGCAAGGCCTACGCCGCGGACGCCTTCGGCAAGCTCCAGCGCTCGGTGGACCGGGCGCTGCGCGGCGAGGTCAAGCCGCGCGCGGCGCTGGCCGAGCGCCGGCGCGCCGTGCGCAAGCGCGAGCGCAGCTTCGACGCCCCGACCCGCATCATCTTCGACAACGAGGCCTCCGACATCTACACCGTGATCGAGGTCGACACCCGCGACCGCCCGGGCCTTCTGCACGACCTGACCGGCGCGCTCGCGGCGGCCAACATCAACATCTTCTCCGCCGTCATCGCCACCTACGGCGAACAGGCGGTGGACGTGTTCTACGTCAAGGACCTGTTCGGCCTGAAGATCCGCTCGCCGGCCAAGCAGCAGGCCATCGCCCGCAAGCTGCGCGCCGCCATCGCGCGCGCCGCCGCGGACGGTGCGGCCGAGGGGGCGGCCGAGGGGGCGGCGGACGGCCCCGCAGCCCGCCCCGCAGCCCCGGCGTCCGGCCCCTGACGTGCCGACCGCGCCCGCGCGGCTGATCCGCGGCTTCGCCACCGTCGGCGGCTGGACCATGGCCAGCCGCATCCTCGGGCTCGCGCGCGACGTGATGATGGCCGCCGTGCTCGGGGCCGGGCCCGTGGCGGACGCCTTCTTCGTGGCCTTCCGCCTGCCCAACATGTTCCGGCGCTTCTTCGCCGAAGGCGCCTTCAACATGGCCTTCGTGCCGCTGTTCTCGAAGCGGCTGGCCGCCGACGGGCCGCAGGCCGCGCAAGGCTTCGCCGAGGAGGCGCTCGCGGCCCTGCTGACGGCGGTCGGGGCGCTCAGCGCGCTGGCGATCCTGTTCGCCCCTGGGCTGGTGTTCCTGCTGGCCGCGGGCTTCGCGGCCGACACGGCCAAGTTCGAGACGACAGTCGCCTTCGCCCGCATCCAGTTCCCCTATCTCGCCTGCATGGCGCTGCTGGCGCTGGCCTCGGGCGTGCTGAACGCCATGGGCCGCTTCGCCGCGCCCGCCGCCGCGCCCGTGGCGCTGAACCTCGTCCTGATCGCGGCCATGGCGCTGGGGGCCGCGCTGGCGCTCGAGCCCGGCCTCGTCCTGTCCTGGGGCGTGTTCGCGGCGGGCTTCGCGCAGGTGGCGCTGGTGTGGCGGGCGATGCTGGGGGCCGGGATGCGGCTGCGCCTGCGCCGCCCGCGGCTGACGCCGGACGTGCGCCGCATGGCGGCGCTGGGCGGGCCCGGACTGGTGGCGGGCGGCGTGGTGCAGATCAACCTCGTCATCGGCACGGCGGTGGCCAGCTTCTATGGCGGGGCGGTGGCGTGGCTGTCCTACGCCGACCGGCTGTATCAGCTGCCTCTCGGCGTGGTGGGCGTCGCGGTGGGGGTGGTGCTGCTGCCGGAGCTGTCGCGCCGTCTCGCGGCCGGCGACGGCCCGGCCGCGCGCGCCGCCTTCAGCCGCGCCACCGAATTCGCCATGGCGCTGACCCTGCCGGCCGCGGTGGCGCTGGCCGTCATCCCGCTGCCGATCCTGCGCGGGCTCTTCGAGCGCGGGGCCTTCGCCCTGTCGGACGCCGAGGCCACGGCCGCGGCGCTCGCGCTCTATGCGCTCGGCCTGCCGGCCTTCGTGCAGCAGAAGGTGGCCCAGCCCGCCTTCTTCGCGCGCGAGGACACGATGCGCCCCCTGCGCTACGCCGCGGTCTCGATGGCGCTGAACACCGCCGTCTCGGTGGCCGGGTCGCTGGCGGTGGGGTGGCTGGCGATCCCGGCCGGGACCGCGCTCGCGGCCTGGCTGAACCTGTGGCTGCTCCACCGCGGCGCGCGGGTCCACGGCGACACCGCCGCGCCGGACGACCGGCTGCGCCGCCGCCTGCCGCGCCTCGCGGCGGCGGCGCTGGTGATGGGCGCCGCGCTCTGGCTGGGCTCGGCCGCGATGGCTCCGCTCTGGGACAGTCCGGCCCTGCGCCTGCCCGCGCTCGCCGCGCTCATCGCCGGCGGGATGGCGGTCTACGCCGCCGCGGCGCTGGCGCTCGGCGGCGTCGCGATGGCCGACCTGCGCGACGGCCTGCGGCGGCGCTGAGGCCGCGCCGCTTCACGGCGTTTACCATTATCGAAGCGTCAACCAGGAACTTCGTTCGAAATCAACGGTCCCGACCTCGTGACGCGCCGTCCGCCCCCCGGGCTCAGATCGGCCCGACCGACATGCCCGGCCGCGGCCGCAGCGTCCCGGCCCCCAGCCAGCCCGCGACGAAGCCGCCCAGATGCGCCTCCCACGCCACGCCCGCCCCGTCGCCGGCCAGCCCGACCGACAGCAGCAGGTTGATCAGCACCAGGCCCCCGATGGTGCCCCAGAAGCGGCGCCGCGACAGGCCATGCTCCGAAAGGTGCCGCCACTCCCACCGCTTCATCGCGCCGAGATAGCCGAACAGCGCCCCCGACGCGCCCACCATCGGGATGAACCGGCCGCCCGTGTCGGCCAGCAGCCCGAACCCCGCCGCGCCGCCCACCGCCGTGCCGACGAACAGCGCCAGCGCCGCCGGCGTGCCCACCGCGCGCGCCACATGCGCCCCCAGCGCCAGGAAGGCGGCGGTGTTCATCGCCATGTGCAGCAGCCCGCCATGCAGGAAGGCGTGGCTGAGGAACGACCACCACAGCTGCGCCGGCGCGCCGCGCCCGGCCAGCGCCGCGTCGAAATAGGGGTCGAAGAACGCGAAGGCGGCATAGGCGTGCACCCGCAATCCCCGCGGCAGGAACCCCGCGTCGCTGGCCGACAGCGCCAGTTCGATGCCGGCGAACAGGATCGCCAGCGCCCAGATCGCCCCCGGCGCCCCGCGCCCGCTCATCGCCCGCCCGTTCCCGTCCCGTCGCCCCGGCCGCCTTGACCGCGCAGGGGGCCGCGCCCATAAGGCCGCCGCGACGCAGGGAAGGGCGCGGGATGACGGACTCGCATGTCAGACGGGTGTTCTCGGGCGTCCAGCCCACGGGCAACCTTCATCTGGGCAACTACCTCGGGGCGGTGAAGCGCTTCGTGGACATGCAGGCGCTGGATTTCGAGACCATCTACTGCGTGGTCGACCTTCACGCGATCACGGTCCCGCAGGATCCCGGCGGATTGACGCGGGCGATCCGCGAGCTGACCGCGGCCTATCTCGCCTGCGGCCTCGACCCCGCCCGCTCGATCATCTTCAACCAGTCCCAGGTCCCCGCCCACGCCGAACTCGCCTGGCTGTTCCAGTGCACGGCCCGCATCGGCTGGCTGAACCGCATGACCCAGTTCAAGGAGAAGGCGGGCAAGGACCGCGAGGCCGCCTCGGTCGGCCTCTACGTCTATCCCTGCCTGATGGCCGCCGACATCCTCGCTTACAAGGCCACCCATGTTCCGGTGGGCGAGGACCAGAAGCAGCACCTCGAGCTGGCCCGCGACATCGCGGAGAAGTTCAACCGCGACTTCGACGCGCCCGGCTTCTTCCCCGCGCCCGAACCGCTGATCGAGGGCGAGGCCACGCGCGTGATGAGCCTGCGCGACGGCACGAAGAAGATGTCCAAGTCCGACCCCTCGGATCTCAGCCGCATCAACCTCACCGACGACGCCGACGCGATCGCCGCCAAGATCCGCAAGGCCCAGACCGACCCCGAGCCGCTGCCGTCCGAGCCCGCGGGCCTCGAGGGCCGCCCCGGCGCGGCCAACCTCGTCGGCATCTACGCGGCCCTCGCCGGCACCGACCGCGCCGGCGTGCTGGCGCAGTTCGGCGGGCAGGCCTTCTCGGCCTTCAAGCCCGCGCTGGCCGAACTCGCGGTCGCCACCCTCGCGCCCATCGGCGCGCGCATGCGCGCGATCTTGGCCGACACCGCCCGCATCGACGCCGTGCTGGCCGACGGGGCTGCGCGCGCCGACGCCATCGCCCGGCCCATCGTCCGCGACGCCTACGCCCGCGCCGGGCTTCTGCGCACCCGCGCCTGACCCCGCTCGCGCCAAGGTTGCGCCTGCGCGGCGCATCCGGCACGCTTGACCGGCTGTTGCGGGGAGAGGGCGATGCGCAAGTTCCTGTGCGTGGTCGACGCCACGCCCGAATGCATGAGCGCGCTGCGATTCGCGGCGCGCCGGGCCGCCCGCACCGGGGGCGGCGTCACCATGCTGTATGTCATCGAGCCCGGCGAGGTGCAGCACTGGCCCGGCGTCGCGGAGGCGATGCGCCGCGACCAGCGCGACGAGGCCGAGGCGCGGCTCAGCCATCTGGCAGGCGAGGTGCACGCGCTGGCGGGCGTGCTGCCCGAATTCGCCCTGCGCGAGGGCGACACAGTCGAGGAGGTGCTGGCCCACATCGCCGAACACGACGACATCGCCGTGCTGGTGCTCGGCGCGAGCGTGGGCGAGGGGCCCGGGCCGCTGGTCGCGGCCCTGGTCGGCAAGCGCGGCGGGCGCATGCCGGTGCCCGTCACGGTGGTGCCCGGCGGCATGGCGCTCGAGAAGATCGACGCCATCGCCTGAACTCCGCCTGTCCGGGCCGGGGGCACCGTCCGGCCAGCCGTCCCGCGCGCCCTGCGGCAGCGCCGCGCCCCCGCGGATCTGGAATCGTTCTCGACTGCGGCCTTGCAGTCGCGAGGCCGCGGGCGCATCTAGGGGGGGAAATTGGGAGGCCCGCGACCATGTTCATCCAGACCGAAGCCACGCCGAATCCGGCGACGCTCAAGTTCCTGCCCGGCCTGACGGTGCTGGCCGACGGCGCGGCCGACTTCCCGACCCGCGACGCCGCCGCCGCCTCGCCGCTGGCCGCGCGCCTGTTCGGGATCGACGGGGTCGAGGGCGTGTTCTTCGGCGCCGACTTCATCACCGTGACGCGCGGCGCGGTGGAATGGAACCACCTGAAACCCGCCGTGCTCGGCGCGATCATGGAGCATTTCGCCTCGGGCCAGCCGGTCATGGGCGATGCCGCGGCCCAGGCCGGCCACGCCGCCCATGACGGGCCGGACGCCGAGATCGTGGTGCAGATCAAGGAATTGCTCGACACCCGCGTGCGCCCGGCGGTGGCCCAGGACGGCGGCGACATCACCTTCCACGGCTTCGAGAAGGGGGTGGTCTACCTCAACATGCGCGGTGCCTGCGCCGGCTGCCCGTCCTCGACCATGACGCTGAAGATGGGCATCGAGAACCTGCTGCGCCACTACATCCCCGAAGTGCTCGAGGTCCGCCCCGTCGGGGTCTGACCCGCCGCGATCCGGCCCCCGGCACCCCCGCGCGCGCCCGTGCGCCTGCTCGTGATCGACGCCCTCGGCCCGACCGCCGTCGCGGGGCTCGTCGAAGGCGGCACGGTCCGCGCCGAATCCTCGGCCGATGGCCGGGCCGAGGGCCTCGCGGCGCTCCTGTCGGACCTGCTTGCCGGGGATCCGCCCTTCGATGCCATCGCAGTCGCCACGGGCCCGGGCGGCTTCGCCGGGGCGCGGGCCGGTGTCGCCATCGCGCGCGGCCTCGCGATGGCGCGGGGCGTGCCGTCGGTGGGCGTGTCGCTGTTCGCGGCGCTGGCCGGCTCCGCCGACACGGTCGTGACCCTGCCGGGCGGGGGCGGCGCGCTGTGGTCGCAGCGCTTCGCGGGGGGCGTGGCCGCGGGTCCGCCGGCGCCGGCGGACCCCGGATCCGCCCCGCATCCCGACGCCGCCGGGTCTCCGCAGCGTCTCGCGCGCCTCGCCGCCGCCGCCGCCCGCCGGCTTGCCGCCGGCACCCCCGAACGCCCGGCCCCGCTCTATCTCCGCCCGCCCGACGCCGCGGCCCCCGCCGCCGGGCCTGTCGCGCTGCTGCCGTGATCGCGGTCGCGGCGCCCGATGCCGCGCTCTGCGCCCGTCTCGCCGAGCTGATGGCCGAGGCCTATGCCGCCGAGGCCCCGGCCCCGTGGTCCGCCGCCGCCATCGGCGCCGTCGCGGCCATGCCGGGCGCGGTGCTGCTGGTCGACGACGCGGACGCGCCCGGCGGCTTCGCCCTCGGTCGGCTGGCGGCGGACGAGGGCGAAATCCTCGCGCTCGCCGTCCGCCCCGCCCTGCGCCGCGCCGGCCTCGGCGGTCGGCTGCTCGGCGCGCTCGAGGCGGCGCTGGCGGCCGCCGGCGCCGTGCGGCTGTTCCTCGAGGTGGCCGAGTGCGCCGGTCCCGCCCGCGCGCTCTACCGGCGCGCCGGCTGGGCCGAGGCGGGGCGGCGTCCGCGCTACCACCCCGCCCGCCGCCCCGGCGCCGTCCCGCAGGACGCGCTCCTTCTTGCGCGAACCCTCTGACCGTCGAGACGCCGCGCAGTCGTCGCGGCGCGGTATGCCCCGCCGCGCTTGGCCATGATTTTCCTGTCGTCCCGCTGCAGGCGCATCTGCTTGTCGCGATGCTGCGACGCGGACCCGCCAGTCTTGGCCGTGCAATATCAAGATCGCGGGCTTTTACGAATTACACGATGCGGAGATTTGACACCACCCACTGCATCTGTAATGTGCCGAAACGATCCAAGTCCGACGCATTCGTGCGGAGTTGGGCCCAAGATGATCCGGCCGTCCCGTCGCGCGATGCGGCGGGCGCGCCGGGACATGAGGCAGAAGGGAAAAAACATGGCTGACGAGCAGATTGACGTATCCGAACTCCTGACGATGACCACCGAAATCGTGGCAAGCCATGTGCAGCACAACACGGTCGCCATGGCAGACCTGCCGCAGCTGATCTCGCAGGTCTACGGCGCGCTGCAGGGCCTCACCGGCCCCGCCGAGGTGCCCAAGGAAGAGTTGCGCCCGGCCGTGCCGATCAAGAAGTCGGTGACGGACGACTACATCATCTGCCTTGAAGACGGCAAGAAGATGAAGATGCTGAAGCGGCACCTCGCCACATCCTACAACATGACGCCCGAGCAGTACCGCGAAAAGTGGGGTCTCGCCGCAGACTATCCGATGGTGGCTCCGAACTATTCGCTGAAGCGCCAGCGGCTGGCGAAGGAGAACGGGCTCGGCCGCAACCGAACGCGGGACTGATCGCGCCGCGACCGTTGCGGGGGCGCATCGCGACTGCTATCGGGCAGCCGCAACGCGCCCCCGGCTCGACCCGTCGGCGCGGTTGCGGGAGAGGCCCATGACCGACGCCGCCGGCAAGACCGCCTTCATCCGCGCCTATGGCTGCCAGATGAACGTCTACGACGCCGAGCGCATGGGCGATGCGCTCGCATCGGTCGGCTATGCCCGCGCCGAGGCCGCCGACAGCGCCGACCTGGTGATTCTCAACACCTGCCACATCCGCGAGAAGGCCGCAGAGAAGGTCTATTCCGACCTCGGCCGCCTGCGCGACCTGTCCGCCGCGCGCGAGGCCGCGGGCGGCGCGCGCATGACCATCGGCGTCGCGGGCTGCGTGGCGCAGGCGGAAGGGGCCGAGATCCTGCGCCGCCAGCCGCGCGTCGACCTCGTCGTTGGCCCGCAGGCCTATCACCGGCTGCCGGCGCTGCTCGCCCGCGCGGCCGAAGGGCCGCAGGTCGACACCGACATGCCGGCGGAGGACAAGTTCGACCACATCCCCGCGGGCCGGGGCCGGTCCGCGCCCTCGGCCTTCCTGACGGTGCAGGAGGGCTGCGACAGGTTCTGCAGCTTCTGCGTCGTGCCCTACACCCGCGGGGCGGAGGTATCGCGCCCCGCCGCGCGGCTGCTCGGGGAGGCCCGCGCCCTCGTCGGACGCGGCGCGCGCGAGATCACGCTGCTGGGCCAGAACGTCAACGCCTATCACGGGGCGGGTCCCGACGGGCGGGACTGGTCCCTCGCGCGGCTCATCCGGGCGCTGGCGGGCGTCGAGGGGCTGGCGCGCATCCGCTACACGACCTCGCACCCGGCCGACATGGGCGACGACCTGATCGCCGCGCACGCCGAGGTGCCGAAGCTGATGCCCTATCTGCACCTGCCCGTGCAGTCGGGGTCGGACCGGGTGCTGAAGGCGATGAACCGCCGCCACACGGCCGAGGCCTATCTGCGCCTGATCGAACGCATCCGCGCCGCGCGGCCCGACATCGCCATGTCCGGCGACTTCATCGTCGGCTTTCCCGGCGAGACCGAGGCGGAATTCGCCGACACGCTCGCGCTGGCGGGGGCGGTCGGCTATGCGCATGCCTACAGCTTCAAGTATTCCCCGCGTCCCGGCACCCCCGCCGCCGACGCCGGCGGGCAGGTCCCCGAGCCGGAGAAGGCCGACCGCCTCGCGCGGCTGCAGGCGCGGCTCGCCGCCGACCAGGCCGCCTTCAACGCCCGCTTCGCCGGCGCTGCCGTCGACGTGCTGTTCGAACGGCGCGGGCGCGAGCCGGGCCAGCTCACCGGCCGCACGCCCTGGCTGCAGGCGGCGCATGCCGTCGCCGACCCCGCGCTGATCGGACAGGTGGTCCGCGCCCGCGTGCTGCGGGGCGAACCGAACAGCCTCGCCGTCGCGCCCGAACCCGCGTGACGGTTCTGTTGCGCCGATTCTTCTTGCAGCCCGGTCGCTCCCTCGGCCACCATCGAGGCAGTCAATCATGTCTGGCGCGGGAGGCCGGGTGGCGACGAGAATGTTGACGAGCCCGCCCGACGGCGGCGACACGTCCGAAACCTGCCTCGAATTCGCCGACAACCGCAAACTCGTCGACCTGTGCGGCGCCTATGACAGCAACCTCGCGGCCATCGAGGCGGGGTTCGGCGTCCAGATCACCCGACGCGGCAATGTGCTGATGCTGCACGGCGACGCGGACGCCCGCGGCCTTGCCGGGGCGGCGCTGGGCGCGCTCTATGCGCGGGCCGAGCAGGGGCGCACGGTCGAACCCGGCGATGTCGCCGCGGCCATCCGGATGCGCGCCGCGCCGCCGCGGGCCGCCGCTGCCGCGCCGCGGCGCGGGGCCGACCAGCTCGAGCTTTTCGAGGGCGGCCGCGTCGAGATCCGCACGCGCAAGAAGACCGTCGAGCCGCGCACCGACGCCCAGAAGGCCTATGCCCGCGCCCTGTTCTCCCATGAGCTGGTGTTCGGCACCGGCCCGGCCGGCACCGGCAAGACCTATCTCGCGGTGGCCGCCGCCGTGTCGATGTATCTGGAGGGGCGGGTCGACCGCATCATCCTCAGCCGCCCCGCGGTCGAGGCGGGCGAGCGTCTCGGCTTCCTGCCGGGCGACATGAAGGAGAAGATCGACCCGTATCTGCGCCCGCTCTACGACGCGATCCACGACATGCTGCCGGGCAAGCAGCTGACCCGGGAGATGGAGCTCGGCAACATCGAGGTCGCGCCGCTGGCGTTCATGCGAGGCCGCACGCTCGCCAACGCCTTCGTGGTGCTGGACGAGGCTCAGAACACCACAGAGATGCAGATGAAGATGTTCCTCACCCGGCTGGGCGAGGGCTCGCGCATGGCCATCACCGGCGATCCCACCCAGATCGACCTGCCGCGCGGCACGCGCTCGGGGCTGGTCGAGGCGCTGCGGGTGCTCGACGGTGTCGAGGGCGTGTCCTTCTGCCGCTTCGGCTCGGCCGACATCGTGCGCCACCCGCTCGTGGCGCGAATCGTCGAGGCCTATGACAGGGCCGGGCCGCCCGAACCATGACCGAAGCAGGCGCGAGGCCCCCGATCCTCGTAGAGGCGCTGGTGGAGGCGGGCGACTGGAGCGCCCTTGCCGATCCGCAGGCGCTGGCCGAGGCCGCCGCCGGCGCGGCGCTGCAGGAAGCCATCGCCGCCCGTCCGGCGCTGGCGGGGCTCGCCCCCGAGATCAGCGTGCTGTTCACCGACGATGCGGCTGTGGCCGACCTCAACGCGCGGTTCCGCGGCATCGACAGGCCGACCAACGTCCTGTCGTGGCCGGCCTTTCCGCTTGCCCCCGCGGCGCCGGGCAGCGTTCCGCCGGCGCCCCCCGCGCAGGGGCCCGCGGGCGTTCCGTGCCATCTCGGCGACGTGGCGCTGGCCGTCGGGGTCGTGTCGGCCGAGGCCGGCGCGCGCGCCCTTGCGCTTCGCGATCACGTCGCGCATCTGATCGTGCATGCCACGCTGCATCTTCTCGGTTATGATCACGAGGCCGATGCGGACGCCGAGCGCATGGAATCGACCGAAGCACGGGCGTTGGCCCGCCTCGGTCTGCCAGACCCCTATGCGGCCGACGATGCCGCCTGAGGGCCCGAGAAGGAACGGATGGACGGAAACGTGACGCCCCCCGCGCTGCCCGGCGCGCCGACGGGCCAGAACGACGGCGCCGACGCGCCGCAACCCCAGCCCAGGCCCTGGTGGCCGCTGCCCTTCGGGCGCCGCCGCCAGGGCCGGAACCACGCGGATCCCGCCGCAGCGGACGAGGGGCCGGGCCTGCGCGACCTGGCGCGCCGCGCCGCGGCCGAGGAGCGCGCGCTGCTGCTCAATGTCATCCGCATGCGCGACCAGCGCGTGGCCGACATCATGATCCCCCGGGCCGACATCGTCGCCGCCCCCGACACCGCGACGCTCGACGAGCTCGTCTCGGTGTTCCGCGAGGCATCGCTGACCCGCGTGCCGATCTTCCGCGAGACGCTGGACGATCCCATCGGCTTCATCCACCTGAAGGATCTGTCCTTCGAATACGGCTTCGACGGGGCCGACGCCCGCGCGCGCTTCGACGTGCGCCGCCATCTGCGCCAGCCGCTCTACGTCCCGCCCTCCATGCCCACCGCCAAGCTGCTCGAGCGCATGCAGGCGAGCCGCAAGCACCTCGCGCTGATCATCGACGAATACGGCGGCGTCGACGGCCTGGTGACCATCGAGGACATCGTCGAGCAGATCGTCGGCGACATCGAGGACGAGCACGACGACGCCGACCCCGCGCCCTGGCGCGAGGAGGCCCCGGGCGTCTACGTCGCCAATGCGCGCGCCGAGCTCGCCGAGTTCGAGCAGGCCGCCGGCGTCGCGCTGATCGCCGAGGACGCGAGCGAGGAGGTCGACACGCTGGGCGGCCTCGTGTTCATGCTCGCCAGCCGCGTGCCCGAGCGCGGCGAGGTGATCGCCCACCCCGACGGCCACGAGTTCGAGGTCGTGGACGCCGATCCGCGCCGCATCAAGCGCCTGCGCGTGACGCTCGCCGGCCGCGCGGCCGCGCCCGCCGCCCCGCCCCCTGCAACGCCCCCTGCGGCGCCCGCGGCGGCGTGAGGGTCCGCGCCGCGGCCGCCGCGCTCGCGCCCGCGGCGCTCGGCCCCCGCGCGCGCGCGGTCGCGGCGCTGGGCGCCGGGGCCCTGCTGACCGCGGCCCAGCCGCCCTGGGGCCTGTGGCCGCTGCTGGTCCCCGGCTGGTCCGCGCTGGCGCTGCTGCTGGCTGCCGCGCCCTCGTCCCGCGCGGCGGCCGCGACCGGCTTCTTCGCGGGCTTCGGCTTCTTCCTCGCCGGGCTGCACTGGGTCGGCGCTGCCTTCCTCGTCGAGGCGCATCGCGTCTGGTGGTATGCGCCCGTCATGCCGCTCGCCGTGGCGGCGCTTGCCGCGGCCTGCGCGCTGTTCTGGGCGGGGGGCTTCGCGCTCGCGCATGCGGCGCGCCGGCGGCTGGGCGCGCCGCCTTGGGCGGATCCGCTGATCCTCGCCTGGTCCATGGCGGCGGCCGAGGCGGCGCGCGGCACGCTGCTCACCGGCTTTCCGTGGGCCTTGCAGGCCTATGCATGGACCGACACGCCGGTGATGCAGGTCGCGGCGCTCGTCGGCTCGCCCGTCCTCGCCGCCCTCACCCTCGCCGCGGCGGCCGCCCCCGCGGGCTCGACCGCGCGCCGGCCCTGGCCCGCGCTGCTCGCAGCCGCGGCGCTCGCCGCCGCGTGGGCCTGGGGCGCGGCTCGGCTCGCTGCGCCGGCGCCGCTGCCGGACGGCGCTCCGGTGATCCGCCTCGTCCAGCCCGCCATCGCCCAGGGCGACAAATGGGAGGGCGGGCGCGCAAGGCGCATCTTCGACACGCTGCTGTCGCTGACCGCGGCCCCGCATGACGGTCCGTCCCCCGCGCTGGTGGTCTGGCCCGAGGTCGCGGTGACTTTCCTCTACGACCGCAGCCCCGAAGCCCATGCCCTCGCTCTCGAGGCCTTGCCCCGGGGCGCCGCGCTGGCGGTCGGGTCGGTGCGGGCCGAAGGCGAGGCCCCGGACTGGCGCCTGTTCAACAGCCTGCTGTTCCACGGCCCCGACGGCGCGCCGGCCGGCGCCTATGACAAGCGACGCCTGACGCCCTTCGGCGAATACGTCCCCTATGCTTCGGTTCTGGCGCGGCTCGGGATCGGCACGCTGGGCGAGGGGCTCAGCGGCTTCGCCCCCGGCGCGACGGACGGTCCCTTCGTCCTGCCCGGCCTGCCGCCCGCGGCGCCGCTGATCTGCTACGAGATCATCTTTCCGCGCGATGCCCGCCGCGCCGCGGCCGGGGCCGGCTGGATCCTGCAGGTCACCAACGATGCCTGGTTCGGCGACAGCGCGGGGCCGTGGCAGCATCTGGCCCAGGCGCGCGCCCGCGCGGTCGAACTCGGCCTGCCCGTGGCGCGCGCCGCGAACACCGGAATCTCCGCCATGATCGACGCGCATGGACGGGTCCGGGCCTTCCTGCCGCTGGGCGCCGCCGGCGCGCTCGATTCGCCGCTGCCCGATGCGCTGGCCCCGACACCTTTCCGCCGCCTCGGCCCCTGGCCGGGACTCGCGCTGTTCGTGTTGTTGCCTCTAATATTTCTCGTATCGCGTGTAAAAACGCACGTGTAGAATTGCATTTTTGGTAAACGAGAAACAAAAACAGTGTAAAGCTTTCGTCAATTTTGTATCACTGTCTCGGTGGTGTGAGGTGATACATATGAAGAACCCAGATATTGTAGACCGTCATGTCGGCTCCCGGCTGCGCCTGCTGCGCATGCAGGCAGGGCTGAGCCAGGAGGCGCTGGGCAACCGTCTCGGCCTCACATTCCAGCAGGTGCAGAAATACGAGAAGGGCCAGAACCGCATCGGTGCCAGTCGGCTGTTCCAGCTCTCGCGGATCCTGCACGTGCCGGTTTCGACCTTTTTCGAGGGCCTGTCCGAGGGCGAGGACGCGGCGAACCCGGCCGGCTCGGCGTCGCTCGCCTTCCTCTCCTCGACAGAGGGCTACGAGCTCAATCTCGCCTTCTCCCGCATCCGCGACCCCGGCGCCCGTCGCAAGATTGTCGAACTGGTGCAGTCGCTGTCGTCGATGGGGTCCTCCGGCGCCGGCTGACGTTGACGCTCGCCATGTCGCTCCCGTAGATGACGCCGCGCCGCAGCGGACGCGGCCGCGTTTTCGGGAGATCGTCGGCATGGCGCGCGACAGCTACCTGTTCACCTCCGAATCGGTTTCCGAAGGCCATCCCGACAAAGTGTGCGACCAGATTTCCGATGCGGTGGTCGACCTGATCCTCGCGCGTGAGCCCGAGGCGCGCGTCGCCTGCGAGACCGCCGCCACCACGAACACCGTGGTGATGATGGGCGAGATCAAGGTCTCGGACGAGAACGCCGTGGACCCCGAGGAACTCGCGCATGCGGCGCGCGAGACCATCCGCGAGATTGGCTACCAGCAGAAGGGCTTCCACCACCGCACCGCCCGCATCGAGGTGCTGGTGCACGAGCAGTCCGCCGACATCGCGATGGGCGTGGACGCCTCGGACAGCAAGGACGAAGGCGCGGGCGACCAGGGCATCATGTTCGGCTTCGCCACCGACGAGACGCCGGAGCTGATGCCGGCGCCGATCCTCTACAGCCACAGGATCCTCAAGACCCTCGCCGACGCCCGCCATTCCGGCGAGGCCCGCCAGCTCGGGCCCGACGCCAAGAGCCAGGTCACCGTCGAATACCGCGACGGCCGCCCGGTGCGCGCCCACACCATCGTGCTGTCGACCCAGCACCTCGACGAGGGCATGACCCCCGCCGACGTGCACGACCTCGTCGCGCCCTACATCCGCGGCGCGCTGCCCGAGGGCTGGATCGACGCGGACACCGTCTGGCACGTCAACCCGACCGGGCGCTTCGTGATCGGCGGGCCGGACGGCGACGCCGGGCTGACGGGCCGCAAGATCATCGTCGACACCTATGGCGGTGCCGCCCCGCATGGCGGCGGCGCCTTCTCCGGCAAGGATCCGACCAAGGTGGACCGCTCGGCCGCCTACGCCGCGCGCTACCTCGCCAAGAACGTCGTCGCGGCGGGGCTGGCGCGGCGCTGCACCATCCAGCTCGCCTACGCCATCGGCGTGGCCGAGCCGCTGGCGATCTACGTGGACACCCACGGCACGGGCGAGACGCCCGACGCCGCCATCGAGCGGGCCATCCGCGCCTCGATGTCGCTGACGCCGCGGGGCATCCGCACCCATCTCGGCCTTAACCGCCCGATCTACAAGCGCACCGCCGCCTACGGGCATTTCGGCCGGATGCCGGAGGCTGACGGCGGCTTCTCGTGGGAGCGGACCGACCTCGCCGCGGCGCTGAAGGCGGCGATCTGAGCGGGCCGGACGGCGACCCGCCGGCCCCCCGCGCGCGGGATGGGGCGCAATCCGCGGCCCGCGTCCCCGACGGCGGCCGGAACGCGACCCGCCCGGCGCCGCCTGATCGCGGCGGCGCGCCCCGCACGCTCGACCCCGACCGCGATGTCGCGTCCGACGACCCGGCGGCCCGCGTGCATGACCGCGACAGCGCCCCGCGCATGACCCTGCCGGCGCCGCGCCCTTCCGGGATATCGCCGGCCCCGGAGGGCGGCGTCTGGCGCAATTTCTACGGCCGCCGCCGCGGCAAGACGCTGCGCGCGCGCCGGCGCGGCATGCTCGACGCGGCGCTGGCCGCGCGCGCCGTGCCCGGGGTCGCGCCGGCCGACAACCCCTCTCGCCGCCCGCTCGACCCCGCCCGGCTGTTTCCGGGGGCCGCGGACCTCTGGCTCGAAATCGGATTCGGCGGCGGCGAACACCTCATCGCCACCGCCGAGGCGAATCCCGGCATCGCGCTCATCGGCTGCGAGCCCTTCGTGAACGGCGTCGCCATGTGCCTCGCGGCGCTCGAGGGGCGCGACCTGCCCGGCCTGCGGCTGCATGCGGGCGATGCGCGCGACCTGCTCGACGTGCTGCCGCCCGCATCGCTGGGCCGGGCATACCTGCTCTACCCCGACCCGTGGCCCAAGCGCCGCCACATCGAGCGCCGCTTCTTCGGCCCCGCCAACCTCGATGCGCTGGCCCGCGTCCTGCGCCCCGGGGCCGAGCTGCGGCTGGCCACCGACGTGCCCGCCTATGTCGCCCATGCCCGTGCCGTGGCCGAGGCGCGCACCGATTTCGCCTGCCTGACCCCGCCGCATGCGCAGGCCCGCCCATGGGCGGGCTGGCCCGGCACCCGCTACGAGGCGAAGGCCCTGCGCGAGGGCCGCAGCCCCGCCTACCTGCGCTTCGCCCGCCTGCCCTGAGGCCGGGTCCGCTCTGGGGACGGTCCCTCAACTTTTCTTCGATATGGCTCGACGCGGTTTTCCCCCGCAGCAGGAGCCCGCCATGTTCATTCCCGCATCCTTCCGCAGCGCAGGTCCGGCCGCACGGCCGCCGCTCGTGGACCAGCCGGGCCTCGCGCCCACCAACAAGGTCATGGCCGGCGGGCTGGCCGGGGCGCTGGTGACCTGCGCGATCTTCGCGGTCCAGCTCGTCGCGCCCGGCTTCGCTCCCGGCGAGGCGACCGTCGCGCTCGTCACCGCGCTGCTGTCCTTCGCCCTGTCCTGGCTGGTGCGCGACCGGGCGACGACCGCGCGCTGATCCCGCATGCGACCCATTGACCGGGGCGGCATCGCGCTATCTCGCAAGGTGCATCCAGCAACATGAGGACGATGCGAATGGTCGACATCGCCCGGCTTGCCCTGCTCGGGGCCGTGATCCTTCTGACCACGCGCCCCTGCGGCCGCCCCCGCTTCACGAAGGGCGTCGACAGCGCCGCCCCTCGCGCGTAAGAGCCGCTCCGGCCCCAGAGCCGGAGCGCGCCACCGATGACCACCCCTTCCGACCGCCGCGGCCAGGGCAGGGCCCCGCATGTCCGCCGCCGCTGATCCCGCGCCGCTCGCGGCGCATGCCTCCGGGCCGCTGCGCGGCGAGGCCGCCATCCCCGGCGACAAGTCGGTCTCGCACCGCGCGCTGATCCTCGGGGCGCTCGCCGTGGGCGAAACCCGGATCGAGGGCCTTCTCGAAGGCGAGGACGTGCTCGGCACCGCCCGGGCGATGCAGGCTTTCGGCGCGGAGGTCGAACGTCTCGGGCCGGGCTCCTGGCGCGTGCGCGGCGTCGGGACGGGCGGCTTCGCCGAGCCCGAGGACGTGATCGACTGCGGCAATGCCGGCACCGGCGTGCGGCTGATCATGGGCGCGATGGCCACCACCCCGATCTGCGCGACCTTCACCGGCGACGCCTCGCTGCGCCGCCGCCCGATGGGGCGCGTGACCGAACCGCTGGCGCTGTTCGGCGCGCAGGCGGTGGGGCGCGCCGGGGG
>DAIPIU010000036.1:26122-27661 GCA_036770645.1 Rubrimonas sp.
ACCGGGCAGCCCGAACTGTCGCCCGTCGCGCTGTCGGTGCCGCGCGACCCGTCCTCGGCGGCGTTTCCGATCTGCGCCGCGCTGATCGTGCCGGGCTCGGAGGTCCGCGCCCCGGGCGTCAGCCTCAACCCCACCCGCGCCGGCCTCTACGACACGCTGCGCGAGATGGGCGCGGATCTCGACTTCGAGAACCCGCGCGAGGAGGGCGGCGAGCCCGTCGCCGACCTCGTCGCCCGCCATTCGGCCCTGCGCGGCATCGCCGTGCCGCCCGAGCGCGCGCCGTCGATGATCGACGAATACCCCGTCCTCGCCGCGCTCGCCGCCTTCGCGGAGGGGACCACGGTGATGCGCGGCGTCCACGAGCTGCGCGTGAAGGAAAGCGACCGCATCGACGCAATGGCGAGGGGCCTCGAGGCCTGCGGCGTCCGGGTCGAGGAGGATGCCGACACCCTCGTCGTGCACGGCCGCGGCCCCGACGGGGTGCCGGGCGGCGCGACCGTGGGCGCCCGGCTCGACCACCGCATCGCCATGGCCTTCCTGTGCCTCGGCCTCGCCTCACGCGCGCCGGTCGCCGTCGACGACGCAGCGCCCATCGCCACCAGCTTCCCGGGCTTCACGGCCCTGATGCGCGCCCTCGGGGCGGATCTGCGGGGGTGAGGTTCGTCGTCGCCATCGACGGTCCCGCGGCGGCCGGCAAGGGCACGATCGCCCGCGCGCTGGCGGAAGGCTTCGGCCTCGCCCATCTCGACACCGGCGCGCTCTACCGCGCCGTTGCGGCGCGGCTTCTTGCCGAAGGCGGCGACCCGGCCGACGCGCAGGCCGCCGCCGCCGCCGCGCGCGCCCTGTCCGATGCCGACCTCGCCCGCCCGCTGCGCACGGCGGCGGCGGGGGAGGGGGCGTCGCTCGTGGCCGCCCAGCCCGCGGTCCGCGCCGCGCTGCTCGATTTCCAGCGCGCCTTCGCCGCCCGCCCGGGCGGGGCGGTGCTCGACGGCCGCGACATCGGCACGGTGGTCTGCCCCGATGCGGACGTGAAGCTGTTCGTGACGGCCGCGCCGGCCGCCCGCGCCGCCCGTCGCGCGGCGGAACTGGACGCGGCGCCGGAGGCCGTCCTGGCCGACCTGCAGCGCCGCGACGCCCGCGACGCCGGCCGCGCGCAGGCCCCGATGGCGATGGCGGCCGACGCCGTCTTGCTCGACACCACCGATTTGGCTATAGCCGCCGCGGTTGCGTTGGCATCGGGCATCGTCCGTCCGGCGCTCGACGCGGCCCGGACCCGCGGCTGACCCCGCGCACCCCCGACGGACACACCCTGCAAGACCGCCGGACACAACCGGCCGGCCAGCATCGTTCAGGAGACGACACACATGGCGCAAGCCTCCCGGGCCGAATTCGAGGCCCTTCTCGACGAAAGCTTCACGCTCGACACGCCGGAAGAGGGCGCCGTCGTCAAGGGCCGCGTGATCGCCATCGAGAACGGCCAGGCGATCATCGACATCGGCTACAAGATGGAAGGCCGCGTCGACGTCAAGGAATTCGCCC
>DAIPIU010000003.1:0-86346 GCA_036770645.1 Rubrimonas sp.
TGCGCAGAGATGTCGGGTATCGTTTCACGACTATAAATGCTCTTGATTTCGCAAAGATGATATTGCGTGTTGAAACGGATGATGACAGGCGCGTTATTGACGAAGTTTCGCTTCAGAACAGGTGAACTCTGATTTCAGAAAAAAGTGGCATTCCTAAATCCGTTATCGTGATCGATTTTGTGGCCCCGTGGCGTATAACAAAAATATGGGTGCCGCCGGCCCGACACCCCGCGCGCCCGCTTGCGTGGCAGGCCATCGGCGCATTGGGGATGCGTGAACGCCCCCGTTGTCGGGACAAACTGGCCCATGGCAGAAGATTAACCAGAATTCCTCTCTTAAAAACAACGGTCCCGCGTGCGGACATGCGTCCCCCGGGGCCTTCACTCTCAAGACCGCCGCCTCCGATGGCCCACGCAGACGCGCTGCCGGCGGCCGCCCATCCCGGCCTCCGACACATGAAGCCCGGCCACCGCTTCCGCGCCCGGCTGGGTGGCGTCGAGACCACCCGCCTGACCGGCGACGGCCCCATGCACATCGCCGCGACCGTCCCGGCTTGCGAGCGCACCCGCCCACGGCCCGGCTTCCCCCGCGCCGCTTGCCCCCGCGCGCCCCGCGCGCCTATACCGCGGGCGTCGCGCCATCGCCGGGGTCCGCCGTGTTCGCCCATCGCTCGCTGCTCGGCGTCGCCCAGCTCCGGCCGGCCGAGGCGCTGTCGATCCTCGACCTCGCCGAGGATTACGTCGCGCTGAACCGCCGCCGCGACAAGAAGCGCGCCACCCTGCGCGGCCTCACCCAGATCAACCTGTTCTTCGAGCCCTCGACCCGCACCCAGGCCTCCTTCGAGCTGGCCGGCAAGCGGCTGGGCGCGGACGTGATGAACATGTCCGTCGCGGCCTCGAGCGTGAAGAAGGGCGAGACGCTGATCGACACGGCCGTGACGCTGAACGCCATGCACCCCGACATCCTGGTGGTGCGGCACGCCCAGTCGGGCGCGGTCGACCTGCTGGCGGAAAAGGTGAACTGCGCCGTGATCAACGCCGGCGACGGCGCGCATGAGCATCCGACCCAGGCGCTGCTCGACGCGCTGACCATCCGCCGGCGCAAGGGGCGGCTGCAGCGCCTGACCGTGGCGATCTGCGGCGACATCCTGCACAGCCGCGTGGCGCGGTCGAACATCGCGCTGCTCGACAAGCTGGAGAACCGCGTGCGGGTGATCGCGCCGCCGACCCTGCTGCCGCCCGAGATCGACCGCTGGCGCGTCGAGGTGTTCAACGACATGGCCGCCGGCCTCGAAGGCGCGGACGTCGTGATGATGCTGCGCCTGCAGACCGAGCGCATGGCCGGGGCCTTCGTCCCCTCCGTCCGCGAGTTCCACCACCGCTACGGTCTGGACCGCGAGAAGCTGGCCAAGGCGCGGCCCGACGCCATCGTGATGCACCCCGGCCCGATGAACCGCGGCGTCGAGATCGACGCGCTGGTGGCCGACGACGTGGAGCGGTCGACCATCACCGAGCAGGTCGAGATGGGCGTGGCGGTGCGCATGGCGGTGCTGGATCTGCTGGCGCGCAACATCGGCGGGGGCGAGGAATGACGCCGCTCCTGCTGCTCAACGCGCGCCTGATCGACCCCGAAGGCGACCGCGACGCCCCGGGCAGCCTGCGCGTCGAGGGCGGGGCCATCGCGGAGGTCGCCTGGGGCGAGCGCGCCCCCGCCGCCCGGGGCGCGCAGGTCGTCGACTGCCGCGGCATGGCGCTGGCGCCGGGCATCGTGGACATGGGCGTGAGCGTGGGCGAGCCCGGCGCGCGCCACCGCGAGAGCTTCCGCAGCGCGGGCGCGGCGGCGGCGGCGGGCGGCGTGACCGCCATGCTGGTGCGCCCCGACACCGCCCCGCCCGTGGACGACCCCGCCATCGTCGAGTTCGTACGCCGCCGCGCCGAAGCGGCGGCCCCGGTGCGCGTGCTGCCCATGGGCGCGCTGACCAAGGGGCTGCAGGGCCGCGAAATGGCTGAATTGGGTCTGATGGCCGACGCGGGCGCCATCGCCTTCGGCGACGCCGACCGTCCCGTGGCCGACGCGCAGGTGTTCCGCCGCTGCCTCACCTATGCCGGGGGCCTCGGCGCGCTGGTGATTCACCACCCGCAGGAGCCCGCGCTGTCGCAGGGCGTGGCGACTGAGAGCGAGTTCTCGGGCCGGCTCGGCCTGCCCGGCTGCGCGGCGATGGCCGAGCGCATCGGCGTCGAGCGCGACCTCGCGCTGGCGGAGCTGACCGGCGCGCGGCTGCATCTCGACATGGTGACCACGCGCGGCGGGATCGAGGCGCTGCGCCGCGCGCGGGCGGCGGGGCTGAAGGTCACGGCGGGGACCAGCATCCACCACCTCGCGCTCAACGAACTCGACATCGGGGCCTATCGCACCTTCTTCCGGCTCGACCCGCCGCTGCGCGCCGAGGACGACCGCGCCGCCGTGGCGCAGGCGGTGGCGGAGGGGCTGATCGACGTGATCTGTTCGGGCCATCTGCCGCAGGACGAGGAGAGCAAGCGCCTTCCCTACGCCGAGGCCGCGGTGGGGGCCGTGGGGCTGGAGACGCTGCTGCCCGCGGCGCTGACGCTGGCGCATGCGGGGCTCATGGGCCTGCCGGCGCTGTTCCGGGCCCTGTCGCTGAACCCCTCGCGCATCCTGGGTCTGCCCGGCGGGCGGCTGGCCGCGGGGGCGCCGGCCGACCTCGTCCTGTTCGACCCCGATGCGCCCTTCGTGCTCGACCGCTTCGCGCTGCGCTCGAAATCCAAGAACACGCCGTTCGACCGCCGTCGCATGACCGGGCGCGTGCTGCGGTGCTGGGTCGGCGGCGCGCCGGCCTTCGACGCCGCGCGGGGCTGACGCCCCGGCCCGCCAGCCCGTGCGGCGCGGCGGCCCGTTGCCCGGCCGCGCCGGCCATGGCATGTCGCCTCTCGAAGCGGCGGGGGAGATGGGGATGGTCGATCACGACATCGCGCGCACGGCCATGGTGGACAGCCAGGTCCGCCCGTCCGACGTGACCCGGCTCGCCATCATCCAGGCGATGCTGTGGGCACCGCGCGAACGCTTCGTGCCCAGGGCGCACCGGCCCATCGCCTATGCCGAGGCCCAGATCCCGCTGGGCCCCGGCCGCGTGCTGCTGGACGCGCGCACCTTCGCCAAGACGGTGGACGCGCTGAACATCGGCGGCGACGATCTGGTGCTCGATGTCGGTTCGGGCTGGGGCTATTCCGCAGCGATCCTGTCCCGACTGGCGGCGGCGGTCGTGGCTCTGGAGGAATTGCCGGAGGCTGCGGCCGCGGCGCCTGAATTGCTGGCCGAAATCGGGGTCGCGAATGTCGCCTTCGAGACCGGACCATTGGCCGAGGGCGCGCCCGAATCCGGCCCCTACGACGCCATCCTCGTCGAAGGCGGCGTCGAGCGCATTCCCGAGGCGCTGTTCGACCAGCTCAAGGAGGGCGGCAGGCTGGCCGCGATCGAACGAGACGGTCCGGTCGGGCGCTGCACGGTCTGGACGCGCGCGGGCGGCGCGCTGTCGGCCCGGCGCGCCTTCGACGCGACCGCGCCGGTGTTGCCCGGTTTCGACGCGGCCCCGGCCTTCACCTTCTAGGTGCGCGAACGGCTTGTGCCGCGCGGCTCGCGCGCTACCGTCCTGATCCAGACGGATGGCGAGGAAGCGTGCAGATGCGCATGACGACGCGGACGATGGGGTGCGGCCTGGTGGTTGCAGCCCTTCTTGGCGGCGCGAGCGGCGCGCGGGCCCTGACACTGGCCGAAGCGCTGGCCGCCGCCTATGAGAGCAATCCAGACATCGTGGCGGCGCGCGCCGGTTTGCAGGCCACGGACGAGGGCGTTTCGGCCGCGCGGGCCGGTCTGCGGCCGCGCGCCGAAATCGACAGCCGCTATGGCCTGTTCTGGGACAATTCGGACCTGGGCAGATCAGCCAACGAGGCCAGCGATCCGTTCGCGCTGGATCTCAACGTCACGCAGCCGCTGCTCGATTTCGGACGCACAGAGAACAGCGTTCGCGCACGCACGGCGGACGTGATGGCCGGGCGCGCCCGGCTGGTGCAACTCGAACAGACAACCTTCTTCGAGGTCATCACCGCCTATCTCGACATCCTCCGCGACACGCAGCGCGAGGCGCTGGCGCGCAACAACGTGCGCGTCATCGCCGAGCAGCTTCGCGCCACCGAGGATCGCTTCGAGGTCGGCGAGGTGACCCGCACCGACGTGAGCCAGGCGCGGGCCCGCCTGGCCGACTCCAACGCCAACCTCGCGCTGCGCACGGGCGAACTCGAGCGCTCGCGACAGAACCTCCGCGCGGTGTCCGGGCTCGAACCGACCGGGTTGCAGCCGGCCCCCGCCCCGGCGTCGCTGCCCGCGTCTCTTGACGAGGCGCGCCGCATCGCGGTCGAGAACCATCCGCTGATCGCCGCGGCGAGGTTCGACGAATCCTCGGCCTCGAGCGAGGTGCGCGCCGCGATCGCCGAATTGCTGCCCGAGGTTTCGGCCGTGGCGAATGTCGGTTTCGACAGCAGCGTGGTGCTGAAGGACGGCGCGAGCAACGATACGATCGGCGCGTCGATCGGGCTTCGCGCGACCGTCCCGCTCTATCAGGGCGGGGTCGCCTACAGCCGGATTCGGCAGAACCAGGCGCGCGCCAGTCAGGCGCGGGCCGCCATCCTGAGCGAGGGGCGCGAGCGGCAGCGCGTGGCCGAGGCCGCCTGGACCGAACTGCTGGTCGCGCGCGCCAACATCCGCGCCGCGACCGAGCAGGTCGACGCGGCGCGCCTCGCCTTCGAGGGCGTGCGCGAGGAAGCCATCGTCGGATCGCGGACCACGCTCGATGTGCTCGACGCGGAACAGGAACTGCTGGACGCGCGCACGAGGCTGGTCGACAGCCAGCGCAACGAGCGTCTTGCGGCTTATGGCCTCCTGTCGGCCATCGGCGCGCTGACCGCTGCCGATCTTGCCGTCGACGTCGCGATCTACGACCCGAACGGCAATTTCGAACGCAACAACGCGCGCTGGTTCGGCTATGACCGCACCGAGGACACGGTCTGGGAAGAACTGTGGCGCCCGTGAGCGACACCGGCGGAGCAGGGGATTCGGGCGGTTCGCGGCGGCCCGATCCCGCCATGGCCGACATCCTCGCCTCGATCCGCAGGATCGTGAACGAGGAGAGCGCGCCCCGCGAACCGGAAGGCGTGCTGTTGCTGACCCCGGCGATGCGAAGCGATGGAATGGCCGTTCTGGAAGCCGCGACGCCCGGTCTCGACGAGGCCGTCGTCGCCGACATCGTCCGCGCCGTTCTCCGCGAGGAACTGGGCGGCGCGCTGGGCGAGGCGCTGACTGCCCGCATACGCGCCCTTGTGCGCGACGAGGTCTCGCTGGCCTTCGCATCGGCCAAAACGGCAACGGGGTCCGCCGGCACTGGCAGCGGCGTCTGACCATGGCCGCATCGACGGGGCGGGGCGGCCCGTTCGGCCGCCCCGTCGCCTCAGAGTTGCGCGACCAGCGCCGTGCGCAGTCCGCCATAGCCGTTGAACCGCGTCGCCGTGACGGAGCCGTAGGCGCCCATGGCGTCGAACACGAAGAAATCGTCTTCGGCCACGTCCGACGGCACCAGCGGCGCGCCGGGCAGGCGGTCCAGCGAATCGCAGGTGGGGCCGAACAGCACCACAGCCTGCGGCGCGCCCGTCCGCAGCTGACCCTCGGGGTCGAGCACCCGGAAGGAATGGGTGCGGCCCAGCACCGGGAATTCGTCGAGCCCGCCATAGATGCCGTCGTTCAGGAAGATGGCCCCGTCCTCGCGCACCAGCTTCACCCGCGCCGCGAGCGCCATGCTGTCCGCGACCATCGCCCGGCCCGGCTCGCACACGAGTGCGGGGCGGTCGGTCGGAAAGGCCGCGTCGCGCGCTGCGCCGATGGCCGCGAAGAAGGCCTCGAGGTCGTGGTCCTCGCCGTAGAGGCCACCCGGAAAGCCCCCGCCGACGTTCAGCCGCGCGATGGTCGCGCCTGCATCGGCCGCGATGTCCGCCGCCCGCAGGATGTAGGCGACCCAGGCATCCGCGGTCTCGCACTGCGTGCCGGGGTGGAAGGTCAGCGACACGCGGAACCCGTGTTCCGCGGCGCGGCGCAGCAGGGCGGAGGCCTTGTCCGGGTCGGCCCCGAACTTCGAGCCGAAATCATAGGCCGCGCCCTTCACCGGCAGGCGGAAGCGCACCGATGCCTCGATGTCGCCCGCGGCCACGCCGTGCTCGGCGGCGACCGACGCCACCTTCTCGAGTTCGACCGTGCTGTCCATCGAGAACACGCGCACGCCCTGGCCCAGCGCGAAGGCGATCTCGCCGCGCGACTTTGCGGGGTTGTGGTAGTGCAGCACCGCGTCCGGGTCGAGCCGGCGCAGCAGGGCGATCTCCTCGGGCGAGGCGACGTCGAAGGCCCGCACGCCGGCGGCGATCAGCTGCATCACCACGGCCGGCTCGCTGTTGGCCTTGACCGCATAGGTCACGAGGCCGGGAAACCCGTCCAGAAAGCGCCGCGCGGCCTGCGTGAGCAGGGCGGGCGCGAAGAACAGGACCGGCGCGTCCGGGCGCTCGGCTGCGAGGTAGGCTTCGGGGGTGCGCCAGATCTCGGCGGGGGTGCTCATCGGATTGGGGTGACCTTTCGGAAAGAGGTTCAGCCGAACCTTCGGCAGGGGCATGGTATACGGGTCCGTTGTGACGATTGTGACCAGCCTATCCGACATTTTGCTGTCCATTTTTCGGCGTATCGCCGTTAATGTGGCGTTATGACGAAAACTGCCCTCGACGACACCGATCATGCGCTGATCCGCTTCCTGCGTCGCGACGCCCGGATTCCCACGGCCGAGCTCGCGCGCCGTGTCGGCGTGTCCCGCACCACGGTCCAGGCGCGGCTGGAACGGCTGGAGCGCGACGGGGTGATCGGCGGCTACACCATCCTCACGGGCGACGCCTACGACCCGGGCGTGATCCGCGCGACGGTGCTGATCCAAGTCGAGCCGCGCCACACCGCGGCCATCGTCGCGGCGCTGGGGCGGATGCGCGAGGTCGAGGGGCTGTTCACGACCGCCGGGCGCTTCGACATGGCGATCCAGCTTGCGGCATCCGGCACGCCGGCGCTCGACACCGCCCTCGACCGCATCGGCGAAATGGACGGCGTGCGCGGCATGGAGAGCCTCATCCATCTGACCGCCAAGATCGACCGCCGGCGATGATCGCCGCTCAGCGCGTCAGCACCATCCGCTCGCCCTCGATGGCGATCGAGCGGAACCCGTCGAGATAGCTCATCCCCAGCAGCGACTGCCCGAGCTCGCCGCCGGAGATCATGGCGCGCACATCGCGGTCGAGGTGCGGGCCGAAGCGCACCTCCGCCAGCCGGACCGGTGCGCTGAACACCGTGCCATTCGCGGTCATGGTCGGAACGCTGAAGATCAGCCCCGACAGGTCCAGCCCCGCGCGCGCGGCGTCGCGGCGCGTGAGCACCATCGAGGTGGCCCCGGTGTCCACGAGAAAGCGCATGTCGGCCCCGTTGACGCGCAGCGTGGCGGCGAAATGCCCGTCAGGGCCGCGGCGCAGCACGATGCGCTCGCCTTGCACGACCATGGCCCCGGCCGGCGACAGGCCCTCCGAAAGCTGGCCGCGGAAACCATAGGCGATGACGACGCCCGCGAAGATCAGCCCCCAGATCGCGGCATGCTGAAGGCCCGTCGCCATCCGGCCGCGATAATGCACGAACAGCCCGGCCGTCAGCGCCATCCCCAGGATCACAAGGTAGAACAGCCGCGCCTGCGATCCCGGGTCGAGGCCCTCCATCAGCCCGCCCCGGCTTCGTCGAGCCGCTCGGCCGCCGCCAGCCACAGCGCCTCGGCGCGCGCCAGACCCGCCTCGATCTCGGCGCGCTTCATGGTCAGCTTCTCGAAGCGCGACGGGTCGGGGTCGTGGTAGAGATCCGGGTCGGCCAGCAGCGCGTCGACCTTCGCCTTCATCTCGGCCAGCTTCTGCACCCGCGCCTCGCAGGCCGCGACCTCGGCCTTCAGGGGCGCGGCCGCCTTGCGCCGCTCGCTCGCGCTGCGCTTCGGGGCGCGCGCGGGCGCGGCCTCCGACAGCCGCCCGCCGGCCCCGCGCTCGCCCAGCAGCAGGGCGCGGTAGTCGTCCATGTCGCCCTCGAAGGGGCGCACGGCCCCGTCCTTCACCAGCCACAGGCGGTCGGCCACCGCCTCGACCAGGAACGGGTCGTGGCTGACGAGGATCACCGCGCCGGGATAGTCGTTCAGCGCCAGCGCCAGCTGCTCGCGGCTTTCCATGTCGAGATGGTTGGTCGGCTCGTCCAGGATCACCAGCTGCGGCCGGTCCAGCGCCATCAGGCACATCAGCAGCCGCGCCTTCTGTCCGCCCGACAGGGTCTCGACCGGGGCCATCGCGATGTCGGACCCGATGCCCGCCCCGCCCAGGATCGCCCGCAGCGCCGCGGGCTTCTCGCCGGGGCGCAGGCGCTGGATGTGCTGGACCGCGTTGTCGCCCGGCGTCAGCTCGTCGAGCTGGTGCTGGGCGAAGAAGCCCACCCGCAGCTTGGGCGACACGGTCAGCGACCCGGCCATCGGCTTCAGCCGGCGCGAGATCAGCTTGGCGAGCGTCGACTTGCCCTGCCCGTTGGCCCCGAGCAGCGCGATGCGGTCGTCGGGGTCGATGCGCAGCGACAGGCCCTTCAGCACCGGCGCGCCGCCATAGCCCACCGCCGCGCCGTCCAGCGCCATCAGCGGCGGGGCCAGTTCGTCGGGGGCGGGAAAGCGGAACGGGGCGACCGCCTGTTCGCGCGACGTCGTGATCGGCGTCATGCGCTCGAGCATCTTGAGGCGGCTCTGGGCCTGCTTGGCCTTGCTGGCCTTGGCGCGGAAGCGGTCGACGAAGCTCTGGATGTGGGCGCGGGCCTGCGCCTGCTTGGCCGCCGCCGCCTGCTGCTGCGCCGCGCGCTCGCGCCGGATGCGGTCGAAGGTGTCGAAGGGCCCGGGCGTGTAGGTCAGCTTGCCGCCTTCCAGGCTCAGGATCGCGCCGACCGAGCGGTTCAGCAGGCCGCGGTCGTGGCTGATCACCAGCGCGGTGGCGGGATACTTCGCGAGGAAGCTTTCAAGCCAGACGGTGCCCTCGAGGTCGAGATAGTTTGTCGGCTCGTCCAGCAGCAGCAGGTCGGGGCGGGCGAACAGCACCGCCGCCAGCGCCACCCGCATGCGCCAGCCGCCCGAGAACTCGGCGCAGGGCCGCGCCTGCGCCGCCGTGTCGAAGCCGAGACCGTTGAGGATCGCCGAGGCGCGCGCCTCGGCGGAATGGGCGTCGATGTCGGTCAGCCGGGTCTGGATCTCGGCGATGCGGTGCGGGTCCGTCGCGGTCTCCGCCTCGGCCAGCAGCGCCGCGCGCTCGCGGTCGGCGACCAGCACCGTGTCGAGCAGGCTGTCGCGCGTGGCCGGGGCCTCCTGCGCCACGCCGCCGATGCGCGCGCCGGCGCGCACCTCGACCGAGCCCTGCTCGGGCTCCCATACGCCCTCGATCAGCCGGAACAGCGTGGACTTGCCGGTGCCGTTGCGGCCCACGAGGCCAACCTTGGCGTCGTCGGGCACCCGCGCCGAGGCCCCGTCGAACAGGCGTCGTCCCGCCAGCGTGAAGCTCATGTCGGTGATGGTCAGCATGGCGCAGGGGATAGCCCCTCGTCCCGCGCCCGTCCACAGCCCCGGTCCGCGGCGCCGTCTGCGGCGGCAGGTTCAGGCGGCGATCCCCTCGCCCGATTCGCGCTGGTAGTAGACGAGATCGAGCGGCGGGGCATCGACCGCGAGGCGGGTCAGCATGGCGTGACACTGGCCGCGATGATGGGTCTGGTGGTTGAACACATGCGCCAGCGCCGCCCCCAGCGGCTGCGTGACGGCGAGGCCCGTCGACGTCGTGACATAGGTCACCGGGGCCGCGAGCGCCGCGGCGTCGAGCCCCGCGACGAAGGCCGAGATGCGCGCGTCCTCGTCCTCGCGCGCGGCGCGGAGCGCGGGCAGGGCCTCGTGCAGCGTGGCATCGAGCGCATGGCCCGGCGCCGGTTCGCCGGTGAAGCGTGCCATCCAGATGCGGTCCGCCACCAGCAGATGGTTCAGCGTTCCATGCAGCGACCCGAAGAAGGCCCCGAGCCCCGCCTTGCGGTCGGATTCGCTGAGGCCGGCGCAGGCGTCGTAGAGCCTTCGGTTCGCCCAGGCGTTGTAATGCGCCATCATGCGCCAGTGTGCGAGCATCGTCCCCCCATGGCGAACCCCCGTCCGCAGCCCGGAGCCTACCCTGCTGCGGCGCGGCATGCTATGCGCCCCGCGCAGATTCACCCCGCGCGCGCCCCGGTGGGCGTCGCCATCCCCCCGAAGGACGCTCCCATGGCCGTGACCCGCACCTTCTCGATCATCAAGCCCGACGCGACGCGGCGTAACCTCACCGGCGCGATCAATGCCCGGCTCGAGGCCGCGGGCCTGCGCATCGTCGCGCAGAAGCGCATCCACATGACCCGCGCCCAGGCCGAGGCGTTCTACGCCGTCCATGCGGGCCGGCCATTCTACGACGAACTGTGCGCGTTCATGTGCTCGGCCCCGGTGGTCGTGCAGGTGCTCGAGGGCGAGGACGCCGTGGCCGCCAACCGCACGGCCATGGGGGCCACCAATCCCGCCGAGGCCGCCGAGGGCACCATCCGGCGCGAATTCGCGCTTTCCATCGGCGAGAACTCGGTTCACGGCTCGGACAGCGCCGAGAACGCGGCCATCGAGATGGCCTATTTCTTCGCAGGAACCGAGATCGTCGGCTGACCGGCCGGGCGGCGCGGCGGCGCCGCGCCGCGCCTGCGGTCAGTCGAGGACCGGCGCGGGACCTTCGAAGGCCTCGGGGCGCGCGGCGCGAGCCATGTGGTCGAGCACCGCGTTGACGAAGCGCGCCTCTCTGCCCGCATCGAAGAAGGCCTTCGCCACGTCGACGAACTCGACGATGGTCACCTTCGGCGGCGTGCGCGTGGCCAGCAGTTCGGCACCCGCTGCACGGAACAGCGCCCGGAGCGTCGGGTCGATCCGCGCCAGCGGCCAGCGCTCGACCAGCGCCGCATCGGTCATCTGGTCGATGCGCGCCTGTTCCGAGACAGCCGTCCGCAGCAGGGTGCGGAAATGGTCGATGTCGGCCTCGACATAGCGCTCGCCCTCGATCTCGGCCCCGATCCAGCGGCTTTCGAATTCGAGCTCGACGGTCTTCAGGCCGCCGCCGGTCAGCTCCATGCGATAGAGCGCCTGCAATGCGGACAGCCGTGCGGCCGACCGCGCCCGCTTTCCCGCGTCGCGGGCGGTGCCTGGTCCGGCCATGTTCAGGCCGTGGTCCGGGGCTGGCCGGCGAACTGGACGTGGGGCTCGCGCAGGCTGCCCAGCGGCTCGGCGAAGCGGCGCGCCAGCGCCGCGAGATGAAGCGCGGCGAGCGCCGCGCCCCCGCCCTTGTCCATGTCGCCGGGGTCGGCCCGTCGCATGGCCTGGGCGAGCGTCTCGCAGGTCAGAATTCCGTTGCCGATGCACAGCCCGCGGTCCACGCCCAGCGCCATCAGGCCCCGCGCGCTCTCGGCGCAGACGGTCTCATAATGCGTCGTCTCGCCCCGGATCACGCAGCCCAGCGCGACGAAGGCCTCGAAGCGCCGCGCGGCCAGCCCGATTGCGACGGGGATCTCCAGCGCGCCGGGCACCTCGATCACCTCGGTCGGCGCAGCCACGCCGTCCAGCACCGCGCGCGCGCCGCGGATCAGGTCGTCGGCGATGGCGCGGTAGAAGGGGGCGGCGACGATCAGCACCCGGGGCGCATGCGCCTCGAAGCGCGGCGGGGGCATCGCCTCGTCCTGATCGGCCACGGAACTCACGTCTCGCGTCTGGGAATGGAGCGGGTCTCTACGACGGACAGGCCGTATCCCTCAAGGCCCACGATGCGCATGGCGGGACTGTTGGTCAGCAGGATCATCTCGCGCACCCCCAGGCCCAGCAGGATCTGCGCGCCCACCCCGTATTGCCGGAGTTCCTTGGGCGAGGCGGTGCGCGGGCGCAGACGGTCGGTCAGCGCGTTGGGCGACAGGTCGCGCAGCAGGACCACTACGCCGCGCCCGGCGGCGGCGATGGCGTGCATCGCGTCGGGCACCTGCCCATAGCGGTCCGGATGCGCGCCGAGCACGTCGTCCAGCGCGTCGAGCACATGCATGCGCACCAGCACCGGCCCCGGCTCGGACAGGTCGCCCTTGACCAGCGCCATGTGCTCCGCCCCGCCGGGGGAGTCGGTGAAGACCTGCAGACGCCAGTCGCCGCCATGGCTGCGCAGCGTCTCGGCCGCCGTCTCGCGCACGAGGCTGTCGTGCCGGCGGCGATAGGCGATGAGGTCCGAGATGGTCCCGATCTTGAGGTTGTGCTTCTGGGCGAAGGCCACGAGATCCGGGAGCCGCGCCATGGTGCCGTCGTCGTTCATGATCTCGCAGATCACGCCGGACGGGTTCAGCCCCGCCAGACGAGCGATATCCACCGCCGCCTCGGTGTGTCCGGCCCGCACCAGCACCCCGCCGTCACGGGCGCGAAGGGGGAACACGTGGCCGGGCGTCGCGATGTCCTGCGGTCCCGAGCGCGGGTCGATGGCCACCGCGATGGTGCGCGCGCGGTCATGGGCCGAGATGCCCGTGGTCACGCCCTCGCGCGCCTCGATCGACACGGTGAAGGCGGTCTCGTGCCGCGAGGCGTTGGCGGCCGACATCAGCGGCAGGCCCAGCTGGTCGATGCGCTCGCCCGTCAGCGCGAGGCAGATCAGCCCGCGGCCGTGGATGGCCATGAAGTTGATCGCGTCGGGCGTGGCCATCTGGCCCGGGATCACCAGGTCGCCCTCGTTCTCGCGGTCCTCGTGGTCGACGAGGATCACCATGCGCCCGTTGCGCGCCTCCTCGATCACCTCCTCGACCGTCGCGAGGTAATCGCGGTAATGGACCTCTTCGGATGTCCCGGCCGGCATGCGCATCACCCCATCATCTCGCGGAGCCGCGCCACATAGCGCGCGAGCACGTCGATCTCGATGTTGACGCGACGACCCGCCGCGAGCCCGCCGAAGGTCGTCCAGAGTTTGGTGTGCGGGATCAGGTTCACGCCGAAGCGCGCGCCGTCCACCTCGTTCACCGTCAGCGAGGCCCCGTCCACGGCGACGGAGCCCTTGGGCGCGATGAAGGGCGCGAGCGCCGGGGGCACCTCGATGGTCACGCGTGTGCTGTCGCCCTCGGGCCGCGTGGCGACGACCGTGCCGACACCGTCGACATGGCCCGAGACGATGTGCCCGCCCAGTTCGTCGCCGACCTTCAGCGCCCGCTCGAGGTTGACGCCGCGACCGGGGGCCCAGTCGCCCAGCGTCGTCTTGGACACGGTCTCGCCCGAGACGTCGACGGCGAACCATGGCCCCGGCGCGTCTGCCCCCTTGTCGACCACCGTCAGGCAGACGCCGTCGCAGGCGATGGACGCGCCCAGCGCCACGCTCTCGGGCGCATAGGCGGCGCGGATGCGGGCGCGCAGGTCGCCGCGACGCTCGATCTCGGCGATCTCGCCGACCTGCGTGATGATGCCGGTGAACATGATGCGAAGCCTCCCGCCCCTTCCCGGGGGCTTAGTCCGCGGGGACCGGCGCGGCAAGCCGTCAGGCCGGCCGCCAACGCGTCATCACATCCGGCCCCAGAGTCTCGACCGACAGCAGGGCGAGGCGCGGCGCATCGGCGAGCGCGGGCCGGGTCGGGACCGCGGGACCGACCGAGGGCAGGCCGTCGGCCCCGAGGCAGAGGCCCGCCGAGAACCACGCCAGCTCGTCCGCCAGCCCCGCGCGCAGCAGCGCGCCCGCCAGCCGCCCGCCGCCCTCGCACAGCACCCGCGTCAGCCCGCGCGCCCCGAGCCCCGCCATCGCCGCGCCGAGGTCGAGCGTCCCGTCGGGCCGCGTCGGCGTCTCGATCACCACCGCCCCCGCGGCCTCAAGCGCCGCGCGCCGGCCCGGGTCGCTTCCCTCGCGGCACAGCACCCACAGCGGCCGGGTCGCCGCGCCGCGCGCGAGGCGCGCGGTCGGGGGCAGGGCCAGCGATCCGTCCGCCACGACGGCGACAGGCGCGCGGCCCTCGAGGCCCGGCAGGCGCACGTCGAGCGCGGGGTCGTCCGCCAGCGCCGTGCCGCCGCCGACCAGCACCGCGTCGCTTTCCGCGCGCATGAGATGCGCGCGCGCCCGCGCCGCGGGGCCGGTGATCCAGCGGCTTTCGCCCGTTGCGGTCGCGATGCGGCCATCGAGGCTGGCGGCGAGCTTGAGCGTCAGGTGCGGCCGCCCGCGCTCGATGCGCGACAGGAAACCTTCCAGCGATCCGCGCGCCTCGGCTGCGCAGATGCCGGTCGCGACCGCGACGCCCGCTTCGCGCAGCGCGGCGAAGCCGCGACCCTGCACGCGGGGGTCCGGGTCCTCGAAGGTCGAGACCACGCGCGAGATCCCGGCCGCCGCCAGCGCCCCGGCGCAGGGCGGCGTCATGCCGTGGTGCGAACAGGGCTCGAGCGTGACCCAGGCGGTCGCCCCGCGCAGCGCCTCGGCCCCGAAGCGCGCGCGCGCCTGGGCCAGCGCCATCTGCTCGGCATGGGGCCGCCCGCCCGGGCTGGTGTGGCCGCGACCCAGCACCAGCTCCCCGCGCCCGATGATGCAGCCGACCGACGGGTTCGGCCAGGTCGTGCCGAGGCCGCGACGCGCCAGCGCCAGCGCGGCGCGCATCCGCGCGATGTCGAGCTGCTGGGCCATCCCGGACCTTCAGCCGCCGGGGGCGGGCGGGCGCAGTTCCGCCACGAAATCCTCGAAATCGCCCGCTTCCTGAAAATTCTTGTAGACGCTCGCGAAGCGCACGTAGGCGACGGTGTCGATCCGCGCCAGCGTCTCCATCACGATCTCGCCGATGGTGCCGCTGGGGATGTCGCTCTCGCCCATCGATTCCAGCCGCCGCACGATCCCCGAGATCGTCTGCTCGATCCGCTCGGCCTCCACGGGTCGCTTCTGCAGTGCGATGCGGATCGAGCGGGCGAGCTTGTCGCGGTCGAAATCCTCGCGCCGGCCCGACTTCTTCACGACGATCAGGTCGCGAAGCTGCACGCGCTCATAGGTTGTGAACCGGCCGCCGCAGGCGGCGCAGAAGCGCCGCCGACGGATCGCGGCGTGGTCCTCGGCCGGGCGGCTGTCCTTCACCGCGGTGTCGGCGTTGCCGCAGAAGGGGCAGCGCATCTGGCCCTCCGGGGCGGTTTCGCACCGCGCGACCATACCGGCGCGCCGAGGGCTTGGGTAGGGGCCGTTTCTTGCCGCGAGATGTGGGGCCGCGACGGCCGTCCGGCGCGTCCTGCGGATGCCGCGACGACGGTCCGGCCGGCCCGCCCCGCCTGTCGGCCCGGCCGCCGCAGACGCGCCGGCGGCGCACGCCCCGCGCGGTGGCGCGCTTGCGCGTGGACTGGCGCAGGCCTATGAGGAAGGCACGGCGCGCGCGGACCATCCGCGCGCGCCCCATTCGTTTTGCGGAGACGCCGATGGCCCGCCGAAGGCTCGTCTACGAAGGCAAGGCCAAGATTCTTTACGAGGGGCCGGAGCCCGGCACCCTGATCCAGTATTTCAAGGACGACGCCACCGCCTTCAATGCCCAGAAGAAGCAGGTCATCGAAGGCAAGGGCGTCCTGAACAACCGCATCTCCGAACATATCATGTCGGCGCTGAACGGCATCGGGGTGCCGACGCATTTCATCCGACGCCTGAACATGCGCGAGCAGCTGATCCGCGCCGTCGAGATGATTCCGATCGAGATCGTGGTGCGCAACGTCGCCGCCGGGTCGCTGTCCAAGCGCCTCGGCATCGAGGAGGGCGAGCCGCTGCCCCGCCCCATCATCGAATTCTACTACAAGGACGACAAGCTCGGCGATCCGCTGGTCACCGAGGAGCACATCCTCGCGTTCAACTGGGCCGCCCAGCAAGACGTGGACGACATGATCAGTCTCGCGCTGCGGGTGAACGATTTCCTGTCCGGCTTGTTCCTCGGGGTGGGAATCAAGCTGGTGGATTTCAAGATCGAGTGCGGGCGGATCTGGGAGGGCGACTTCCAGCGGGTGATCGTCGCCGACGAGATCAGCCCCGACAGCTGCCGCCTGTGGGATGCGCGCACCGGCGCCAAGCTCGACAAGGACGTGTTCCGCCGCGACCTCGGCAGCCTGTCCGACGCCTACGCGGAGGTGGCGCGCCGGCTCGGCATCATGCCCGAGGGCGGGGCCAAGAGCGGCCAGGGCCCGAAGCTCGTCCACTGATGCAGACGGCCGCGCTCCGCGGGCGCGGCCTCCCCCCTGACGGCGGACCCGAGCCCGGGGGCCGCCCGGCAGCTTCGGAAGGGTCCGCCCCATGCGCCTGCGCGTCACCGTCACCCTGAAGCCCGGCGTGCTCGACCCGCAGGGCGCGGCCATCGCCGGGGCGCTGCGGAGCCTCGGCTTCGCGGGCGTGCAGGCGGCGCGGCAGGGCAAGATCATCGAGCTCGACCTCGACGAGGCCGACCCCGAGGCGGCAAAGGCGCAGGCGACCGCCATGGCGGAAAAGCTGCTCGCCAACACCGTGATCGAGACCCATGCGGTCGAGGTGCTGGGATGAGGGCGGCGGTCATCGTCTTTCCCGGCTCGAACTGCGACCGCGACATGGCCGTGGCGCTGCGCGCCGCGGGGGCGACGGTCGCCATGATCTGGTGGAAGGACGACGCGCTGCCGGCGGGGACCGACCTCGTGGCGATCCCCGGCGGGTTCTCGTTCGGCGACTACCTGCGCTGCGGGGCCATCGCCGCGCGCGCCCCGGCCATGCGGGCGGTGGCCGGCTTCGCGCGGCGCGGCGGCGCGGTGCTGGGGGTCTGCAACGGCTTTCAGGTGCTGACCGAGGCGGGCCTGCTGCCCGGCGCGCTGATGCGCAACGCCGGTCTGCGCTTCGTGCGCCGCGACGTCGCCCTGACGGTGGCGACCGCCGACAGCCCCTTCACCAGCGGCTATGCGGCGGGGGCCGCGATCCGCCTGCCGGTCGCCCACCATGACGGATGCTGGATCGCCGACGACGATACGCGCGCCCGGCTGCGCGCCGAGGACCGGGTGGCCCTGCGCTATGCCGAGCCGGTGAACGGGTCGGTCGACGACGTGGCGGGCGTGCTGTCGGCCAACCGCCGCGTTCTGGGCCTGATGCCCCATCCGGAGCGCGCGGCCGACCCCGCGCTGGGCGGGACCGACGGCGCACCGCTGTTCGCGGGCCTGATGGCTGCGCTCAGCCCGGCCTGAGCGGCCCCGTCGCGGCGCGGTTGACCAGATAGACACCGCAGGCCGCCAGCGCGATGGCCGCGGCGGAGCTCGGTGCCACCGTCTCGCGAAGGATCAGCGCGCCGCCCAGGGTCGCCAGCACCGGCACCAGCGCCGAGAAGGCCGCCGCCCGCGCGGCCCCCAGCGCCCGCACCCCCGCCGCGAAGGCCGCGACTGACACGACGCCCGACACCACGCCGTGCAGCACGACCTGCGCCGCCAGCGCCGCAGGCCCGAGCGCGGACAGGCCCTGCTCCCAGACCAGCGCCGCGGGTGCCAGCGCCAGGGTCGACCAGAAGCCGACGATTCCGGTGGCCTCGGCCGGCGACAGGCCCGAGCCGCGATAGGCGACCGCATAGGCCGCCCAGGCCAGCGAGGCGGTGGCCAGCCAGGGCGCGCCGGCCAGCACCGCCCATTCGCCGCCCGCCATGCGCGGCAGCACCGCCAGCGCCGCCCCGGCCGCGATGAGGCCCAGGCCCAGCCGCCCCCGCGGCGGCGGCGGCGGCCCGCCGGAGACCGCGGCCAGCGCCGCCACCCAGAGCGGCAGACAGCCCGGCACAAGCGCCGCGAACAGCGCCGCATCGGCCGATTTCAGCCCATGCGCCGCGAACAGCGCGAAGGGCGCGCCCCAGCCGAGGCTCATCGCCGCGATCCGCCAGCGCGCCACGCCGCGGGGCAGGGGCCCGCGCCGCAGCCACAGCGGCGCGAGCAGCAGCGCCGGCGCGCCATAGCGCAGCAGCGCGATGTCGAGCGGCGACAGCCCGGCTCCGACCGTGGCGCGCACCAGCAGGATCCAGCCCGCCCAGATCGTCACGGCGACCAGCATCGCAGCGACGCCTGCGGCCGGCGATGTCATCCGCGGTCGTCCGCGGCGTCGTCCGGTGCGATCTCCGCGGCGAAGCCGGCCATGAACAGGTCCGACAGGCGCGGCGGCAGGCGCTGGTCGAGCCAGCACAGCGCCGCCAGCGCGCGGGGGAAGGTGATCAGCGCCTCGCCGCGCGCCAGCCCCCGCGCGATGCGGTCCGCGGCGCGGTCCGCCCCGATCTCGAAGGGCTTGAAGCCGCGATGCCGCGCCGACATGGCCGAGGTGACGAAGCCCGGGCAGATCACGCTGACGCCGATGCCCCGCGGCCGCAGCCAGCCCCGAAGGCTTTCGCCATAGGCGCGCGCGGCGGCCTTGGTGGCGCTGTAGGAGGGCATGTCGGGCAGGGGCCGCAGCGCCGCCAGCGAGGACATGATCGCGACATGGCCCCGGCCGCGCGCGAGGAAGGCGGGCAGCAGCGGCTCGACCGTGTTCAGCATCCCCAGCCCGTTCACCGCCCAGAGCCGCCGGGACGCCGCCCGGTCCTCTGGGTCTCGGCCGGGGCCGAGACCGGCGGAAGCCCCGGCATTGGCGATCACGAGGTCGACCTGCCCGCGAGCGTCGAAGCCCAGCAGCGCGGCCTCGATCGCCGCCCCTTCGGTCACGTCAAGCACTGCCGTCTCGACCCGTGCGCCCCGCGCCGCCGCCGCATCGGCCGCTGCCGCCAGCCGATGGCCGTCGCGTCCGGACAGCCAGAGCGTCACGTCCGGAGCGGCCAGCCGCGCGGCCAGCGCCGCGCCGATGCCGCCCGACGCCCCGGTCAGCGCGATGCGCCGGAAGGGATGGTCCGCGTTCATGCCGCCGCCGCTCCCGCGCTTGCCGGCCTGTCGCCCGCGGTCCCTTCGCCCGTTCCCGCCGCCCCCGCGCATGCCGCTCCCGGCTCCGCCGCCGCGAGGATGCGCGCCGCCACGCCCGCCGCGCCCGCCGCCATGCCCGGCCCGTCGAAGCTTCCGGGCACCTGCGTCTCGGCCGCCAGCGCCACGACGAAGGCGGCGACCCGCGCCCGGTCGGGCGCCTCGGGCGCATGCCAGAACGCGCCCAGCCGCCCCCGCCAGGCCAACCCGTCGTAGACCGCGGTGCCCAGCGTCGCGACCGGCACCCCGGCGATCAGCGCCGAAAGCCCCAGCGTCGAGTTGACCGTGACGACGCCCGACAGGCGCGGCAGCAGCGCCTCGGCCGATCCGCCGTCCAGCCACACGACACGCCCGGCCGCGGGGCTCGCGGCGATGATCCGTCGCCACGGGTCCAGCCCGGGATCCAGCGGATGGGGCTTCACGACCAGCTGCGCGTTCCGCGGGGCCTGCGCCGCGAAGCTGTCCAGCACCTGCTCCAGCGCCGCGCGCCCGCCGCCGGGCGGGCCGTGGCGTCGCATCTGGAAATCGGTCTCGAGCTGAAGCGCCAACATGAACAGCGGCCCGTCCGCCAGCGCGATCCGTTCCAGCGCCGCCCGCCGCGCCGCCGCGCGCAGCGGCCAGCCCGCCGCCCGGCGCGCCCAGCCGGCCCATTCGGCGACCGGGTGGCGCAGCTCGTGCCGGCGTGCGTGCGGATAGAGCCATGGACCGAGCGCGAGGTCCGCGAGGTGATGCGCCACGTCCATCGCGGCGAAGGCCGCGAAGCCGGCCCCCTTCTCGGCCGAGACGGGCGCCGCCGGCGCCGTCCCGGCGAGCGCCGCCTCGCCGGGGCGCCACGCGCCGAGCGCGTCCCGTTCGACGGTCAGCCAGCCTGGGCGCAGCCAGCCCTGTTCGAAGACGTGGACGCGCACCCCGGCCGCCCTGGCGGCGGGATAGCCCGCCGCATGCCAGAAGCGACCGTCCCCGAGCCCCGCCACATCGGTGACGCCCTCGCGCCGGCAGGTCTCGGCCAGCCAGCCGGGCCAGCCATCGGGCCGCCCCCTGAAGCGCAGCGCCGGCCGGCCGCGCCAGAACAGCTCGTCCCCCGCGCAGACCAGCGCCCGCCGCACCGATGCGCCGCGCGCGGCCAACGCGTCGGCGAGATGTGCGAGAAACGGCGAGCGCGGCCCCTGGAGGAGCAGCACGCAGGGGGGGCGGTCGAAGGTTTTCGCCATGGCCCGGGCGGTATCGCGCGGCGCCGTGCGGTGCAAGCGCGTCGGCGGCGGCGCGACGGCGCCCCTGCGCGCACCCGCGGGCGCGCCCGCCTCCGGGTCCGCCGGCCCGCCCGCGCGCATCCGGGTGCCCGAGCGCCCGGGCGCCCGGGCGCCCTGCCGCGGGCGGATCGGCGCAGGGGTGGTGGGCCGGAGACGCCCCCCCGTGCCGTCGCGATGCGGGCTCCGTTGCCGCCGCGACGCCGGACCGCGCCCGCCTGCGCGCCGCGCCGCGCCGCGCACGTCGCGCCCGGCCCGTCGGGCCCCGTCGCGACGATGCGATGGCGGATGCACGGCAGCCGGCGCCGCCGCGCGGCCGGTGCCATTGACGCCCCCTGTGCCGCCCCGTAAGGCCCGGCACCGCCCCCGCCATGCGAAGGCCCGGAACCGCCGTCATGGCCCATTCCCGCACCGTCCTGTTCCTGCAGGGGCCGCCCTCGGGCTTCTGGTCCCAGCTTGCCGATGCTGTCGAGGCGCAGGGCGGCGCGGTGCGGCGGGTGCACCTTTGCCTTGCCGACCGGCTGTTCTGGCGGCGCGGCGACGGCGTCTCGTATCGTGGGCGGCTGGCGCGGTGGGAGGCGTGGCTGACCCGCTTCGTCCGCGCCGAGGGCGTGACCGACATCCTCTACTATGCCGACCAGCTGCCCTATCACCGCGCGGCGCTGCGCGTGGCGCGGGCAGAGGGGATCGGCGCGCATGCGGTCGAGTTCGGCTATCTGCGGCCCGACTGGATCACCCTCGAACGCGAGGGAACGGGGGCGTTCTCGCATTTCCCCGACCAGCCGTCCGGCCTGCGCGCCGACCTCCCGGCCCCCGACATGACGCCGCGCCACGCCCATGCCTTCGGCACCGAGGCGCTTGGGGAAGTGATCTTCGGGCTCGCGCTGACCTTCGGGCGACCGCTGTTCCCGTTCTACGTCTCCGATCGCCGGTATCCGCCGCTGTTCGACTATGCCTGCTGGCTGGCGCGGCTTCTGCGCGGCGGCGGGGCCGGGCGGCGCGCGGCGGCGGCGCAGGCGCGGCTGCTCGCGGGCAAGGCCCCCTTCTTCCTCATGGCGCTGCAGATCCAGAGCGATTACCAGCTTCGCGCCTCATCGGCCTGGCCGCATCAGGCCGACGCCATCGCGGCGGTGATGGCGGATTTCGCCGCCCATGCCCCGCCCGACTGCCGCCTCGCGGTCAAGCTGCACCCGCTCGACAATGGCTGGGAAGGCTGGCCCCGCGTCATTGCGCGCGCGGCCGCCGCGTCGGGGCTGACCGGACGGGTCGAGACGGTCGAGGGCGGCGATCTCGGGCCGCTGGCGCGGGCAGCCCGCGGCGTGGTGGTGATCAACTCGACCGTGGGCGTTCACGCCATCCTCGCGGGCCGCCCGGTCAAGGCGCTGGGCCCGGCGGTCTTCGCGATGGAAGGCCTCGCCGACCAGCGCCCGCTGGCGGCGTTCTGGACCGATCCCGCCCCCCCGGACCCGGACCTGGCGCGCGCCTTCGCGGCGACCCTGGCGGATGAAATCCAGGTCAAGGGTTCGTTCTACGAGCCGCGGGGCCGTGCCTGCGCCGCCGCGGCGATGGCGGCGCGCATCCTTGCCGGCACGGTCGGGCCCAGCGCCTTCAGCCCGGGCAGGCCGCCCCCCCGGCTCTCCGCGCTCAACGCCGAGCGGGCGGGACGGGGCCTTCCGCCGGTCTGAGTCGGGCCGTTCCCGGCCCCGCCGGCCGCCGGTTCAGCGCGATCGGAACGGCGCCGCCGGATAGACTCCCAGCACCTTGATCATGGCGGTGAAGAAGCCGAGTTCCTCGAAGGCCAGCCGCAGCGGCTCGGTTTCGACATGGCCTTCCACGTCGGCATAGAAGCGCGTCGCGGTGAACGACCCGTCGACCATGTAGCTTTCGAGCTTGGTCATGTTGACGCCGTTGGTCGCGAAGCCCCCCATCGCCTTGTACAATGCCGCAGGAACGTTGCGCACCTCGAAGACGAAGGTGGTCATCGCGGCGCCGCAATGGGGGTCGGCCTCGATCTTCTGGCGCGACATGACCAGGAAGCGCGTGGTGTTGTGGTCGGCGTCCTCGATGTCCTCGGCCAGCGGCGCGAGGCCGTAAAGCTCGCCGGCCAGCCGCGAGGCGATGGCCGCGCGCGCGGGATCGCCGCGCTGCGCGACCTGCTCGGCGGATCCGGCCGTGTCGGCCCCCACGACGGGCCGGATGCCCCGCGCCTTGAGGAAGCGGCGGCACTGGCCCAGCGCGACGGTGTGGCTCTGCGCCTCGACGACGCCCTCGAGCGTGGCGCCCGGGACGCCAAGAAGCTGCAGCCGTATCGGCACGAAATGTTCGCCGATGATGTAGAGTCCGCTGTCGGGCAGCAGGTGATGGATGTCCGCGACGCGCCCGTACAGCGAGTTCTCGACCGGCAGCATCGCGAGCTTCGCCTCGCCGGCCTTCACCCGCGCGATCGCCTCCTCGAAGGTGGGGCAGGGCAGGGGCGTCATCTGGGGGAACACTTCGCGACAGGCCTGGTGCGAATAGGCGCCGAGTTCGCCCTGGAAGGCGATGCGGCTGGCGGGGTCGTCGGACATCGGGCGCGGTCTCCGGGCGGCGTGTCGGGGCGATTTTCCTGCCCATCGACATTCGGTCGCGCACCTTACGGGTTGCCGGGTGGGGGGGTAAGGGCATATTCCGGCGCGGTCTCCCGACTTCCGGGGGGGCCGTGTCCGAGGGTTGCTCCCATCATGAACATGACGTTGATCAAGGTGTTCGGCGCAGCCTGCGGCGCGCTGCTGATCTACCTCGTCGCGAGCTGGGCGAGCGGATCGCTGTTCGCGCTGCGCGAGCCGCCAGCGCTGGCCTATGCGGTCGAACTGCCCGATGCGGGCGGCGACGCGGCCGAGGCCGAAGACGCCGCGCCCGCCGACATCGCGACGGTGATGGCGTCCGCCGATCCCGATGCCGGGGCCAACGTGTTCAAGAAATGCGCGGCCTGCCACAAGGTCGAGGACGGCGCGAATGCCGTGGGGCCGCATCTGTGGCGCGTCGTCGGGCGGGACATCGGCACGATCGACGGCTTCCGCTATTCGGGCGCGCTGCCCGCCGGCGAGGTCTGGACCTTCGACAACCTCTACGCCTATCTGGAAAATCCGAAGGCGTGGGCCCCCGGCACCTCGATGAGCTTCGCGGGACTTCCGAAGTCCGAGGACCGCGCCAACGTCATCGCCTACCTCAACGACGCCGGCGGCGCGCCGCTGCCGCTGCCCGCCGCCGCGCCCGCGGCGGAGGAGGCAACGTCCGAGGTCGAGCCCGAGGCCGAAGCTGTCGCGGAGACCGAGCCCGCTGCCGATGCCGAGCCTGCGGCCGAAGCCGCCGCAGAGGCCGAGCCTGCGGCCGAACCCGTCCCGGAGGTCGCCGATGCCGAGCCTGTGGCCGAAGCCCAGGTCGCTGCGTCGGAAGCCGACACGGCGGCACCGACCGACGAGCAGATCGCCGAGGCCAATGCCGGGGCCGAGTCCACGGCCGACGCGGTCGAGACCGCCGAGGCCGAGGCCGAGGCCGAGCTTGCGCTCAGCTTCGCGGCGGCTTTGGCTGCTGCCGATCCCGCTCGCGGCGAGGCGCTGTTTGCGACCTGCGGCTTCTGTCACCGCAACGAGGAAGGCCGGAACGGCATCGGCCCCAGCCTCTACGGCGTGATTGGTCGCGACGTCGCATCCGCCGCCTTCTACCCCTACTCGCCGGCCATGGCGGCTGTCGAAGGCGTCTGGAGCGTCGACCGGATCGACGCATACCTTGCCGACCCGCAATCCTATGTCCCGGGGGGGCGGATGGCCTTCACCGGCCTGAAGGCGGTGGAGGACCGCGCTGCGGTGATCGCCTACCTGAACGCCGCTGGCCCCGCGCCGCAATCCGTCGAGGCGCTGCTTGCGGGCCTGCCGGTCGACGCGGAGCCGACCGAAGCCAAGTCGACCGACGCGGTGCCGGCCGAACCAGCAGCCGAGGCCGCCGTCCCCGAGCCTGCCGCGCCCGAGCCCGCCGCCGCGGCGCCTGAAGCTGTCGCCGGCGCCGCTCCCGCCGATGAGGCCGCCGCCGATGCCGCGCCATCCGAGGCGGCGCCGGTCGCAGATGTCGGGCCCGCGACGACTGAGGTGCCGGTCGTCGAGGCCCCGGCAGAGACCGAACCGGCCGAGACGGAGGTCGCCGCGGCGACGCCGGAGCCGGAACCTGAGGCGGCCCCCGCGGCGGCCGGCGGCGATGCTGCCTTCGCTGCCGCCTATGCTGCCGCGACGGCCGACGAGGGCGCGAAGGTGTTCCGCAAATGCGCCGCCTGCCACAAGCTCGAGGAAGGCAAGAACGCAGTCGGCCCGCATCTCTGGGGCGTGGTCGGTCGGGACGTGGCCTCCGTCGACGGCTTCAAGTACTCCGACGCGACGGCGGGTTTCGGCGGTGCCTGGGGCTACGAGCAGCTCAACGCGTATCTCGAGAACCCCAAGGCTTACATCCCGGGCAACAAGATGGCCTTCTCCGGCCTTCGCAAGCTCGAGGAACGCGCAGCGGTGATCCGCTATCTCAACGAGGCCGGCGGCTCCGCCCTGCCCGCCCCCTGACGTTGCGGGCATTCCTGCGCCGCCACCCGCGCGCCGCGTTTCCCCAGGGGAACGCGGCGCGTGCCGTTTTCGGCCCTCCGCATGCCTTGAAACCGCCGGGGGGGCGCTCTACCCCTGAGTGTAACGGGAATGGCGTGGAGCGATCGGCATGCAGTTCACGCGGCGCGGGCTGGGACGGCTGGGCCTCGGTGCGGCCACGCTCGGAACCTTGCGGTTCCCGGCGGCGCGTGCGGCCGGGACCGTGCTGCGCGCCCATGGCGGCTCGCTGATCGGCGAGCCGCGCTACCCGGCTGATTTCCCGCACTTCGCCTACGTCAATCCCGACGCGCCGAAGGGCGGGACCATCAGGCTCGCGACCGAAAGCCTGTTCGACAGCTTCAACCCCTTCATCGTCCGCGGCGACCCGCCCACGGGCATCGGCCTGATCTTCGACAGCCTGATGAGTTCGTCGCTCGACGAGGGCTCGACCCACTACGGGCTGCTAGCGGAATGGTTCGAGCATCCCGCCGATCACGGCTGGGTCGCCTTCAAGCTGCGCGAGGGCGCGCGCTGGCATGACGGACGGCCGATCACCGCGGACGACGTGATCTGGACCTTCCGGACGCTGGTCGAAAAGGGTGCGCCGCTCTATCGCTTCTATTACAAGAACGTGGTCGATGTCCGCGACATGGGCGGCGGCGTGGTCCGCTTCGACTTCGACCAGACCGGCAACCGCGAACTGCCGCACATCATGGGCCAGCTCTCCGTGCTGCCGAAGCACTGGTGGGAGGGGCGGGACTTCGAGGCCGGGGGTCTCGAGCCGATGCTCGCCTCCGGCCCCTACCGCATCGGCGCCTTCGAGCCGGGGCGCTTCGTCGAATACGAGCGCGTGCCGGAATACTGGGGCGCCGATCTGCCGGTGAACCGCGGCCAGCACAATGCCGACCGCATCCGCTACGAGATCTACCTCGACAGCGCCGCGGCGCTCGACGCTTTCCGCGGGGGGCTGGTGGACTACCGCCTCGAGAATTCGGCGTCGAACTGGGCCCAGCGCTATGATTTCGCCGCGGCGCGCGACGGGCGGGTGCTGCGCGAGGAGGTGGCGCTGGACGGCCCGCAGCGGGTGCAGTTCCTGGTGATGAACCTGCGCCGGCCGAAGTTCCGCGACCCGCGCACGCGCAAGGCGCTGACGCTGGCCTTCGACTTCGAATGGACCAACCGCACCATCTATTTCGAGCAGTACGCCCGTCCGCGCAGCTACTTCCAGGGCACGGACGATCTGATGCCGGCGGGGGTGCCGCAGGGTCTGGAACTTGAATATCTTGAGACGCTTCGCGACAGCCTGCCGCCGGAGGTGTTCGGCCCGCCATGGACGCCGCCCGTCACGGACGGAACGGGACGCAACCGCGGCGGTCTGCGCTCCGCCGCCCGCCTGCTCGAGCAGGCGGGCTGGGCGCAGGGGCCGGGCGGGCGTCTGCAGGACGCCGACGGCCGCCCCTTCGCCATCGAGTTCCTCTCGGCGCAGGACGCGCAGGAGCGGGTCATCGGCCCCTACATCGCCAACCTCGCCACGCTGGGCATCGATGCGCGCTTCCGCGTGGTCGACGCGCCGCAATACGTGCGCCGGGTCAGCCAGGACCCGGAGTTCGACTTCGACATGATCATCTCGGGCCTCGGCAATTCCGAAAGTCCCGGCAATGAGCAGCGCGAATACTGGGGCTCCGAGGCCGCGACGCGGATGGGATCGCGCAATCTGTCCGGCGTGCAGGATCCTGCCGTGGACGCGCTCATCGACCGCATCATCTTCGCCGAGGGGCGCGAGGCACTGGCTGCCGCGACGCGCGCTCTCGACCGCGTGCTGACGTGGCGGCACTATGCCATTCCGCAGCTCTACACGCCCTATGAACGGATCGCATACTGGAACATGTTCGGCCATCCCGACCCGCTGCCGTCGCGCGCCATCGGCTTCCCGACCGTGTGGTGGGTCGATCCCGACCGCGCGTCCGCGCTGGAGCGCCGCTCGTGAGGGGCCTGCTCGCCGCGGCCCTCGTCGCGCTGGCCGCCCTGCCCCTGAGGGCGGAGATCGTCGTCACCCATGGGCTGTCCGCCTTCGGAGACCTGAAATACCCCCCCGGGTTCGAGCACTTTGACTATGTCGAGCCGGACGCGCCCAAGGGCGGCGCCATCGTGACGACCAGCACGCGGGCGAACCAGACCTTCGACACCCTCAACGCCTACGCCCTTCGCGGCGATCCTCCGGCCGGTCTCTCTGCGCCCGAGAACCTCGTCTACGACACGCTGATGGCGGCGGCGGCGGACGAGCCCGATGCGGTCTACGGTCTCGTGGCTGCCCACGCCGAGTATGTGCCGGGTGGCGACTGGGTCATCTTCGCGCTTCGCCCCGAGGCGCGTTTCGCCGACGGGTCCCCCGTGACCGCCGATGACGTGGCCTTCAGCTTCGATGCGCTGAAGGGCGAGGGGGCGTCGCCCCGCTGGCGACTGGCTTTGCGCGACGTGATCGGGGCCGAGGCGCTGGGCCCGCATCGCGTGCGCTTCGCCTTCGCGCCGGAGGCTTCGAAGCGCGATCTGCCGATGCTGGTCGCCGGTCTTCCGGTCCTGTCGAAGGCATGGTTCGAGGGACGCGAATTCTCGGAACCGACCATGGAGCAACCGATGGGGTCCGGCCCCTACGCCATCGAGGCGGTGGAGGCGGGGCGGTTCGTGACCTACAGGCGGCGCCCGGACTACTGGGCGGCGGATCTGCCTGTGAATCGCGGGCGCTGGAATTTCGACCGGATAACGTTCGAGTATTTCCGCGACCGCTCCGCCGCCGTCCCGGCGCTGCGCGCGGGCACGCTGGACCTTCACGAGAGCTTCAGTTCGCGCGAATGGGCGACGGAATACGAGTTCGAAGACATCCGCAACGGCCGGGTGATCAGGGAGACCCTGCCTGACGACAGTCCGTCCGGTACTCAGGGTTTCTGGTGGAACACGCGAAGGGAAGGGCTGTCCGACCTGCGCGTGCGCGAGGCGCTGGGGTTGGCGTTCGATTTCGAATGGTCCAACCGCACCCTGTTCTACGATCTCTACACCCGCACCACGAGCTTTTTCCAGAGCACCGACATGGCGGCCGAGGGGCTCCCGACCGCGGACGAACGCGCGCTGCTCGAGCCTATGCGGGACAGGCTCGATCCTGTGGTGTTCGACGCGGCCTGGAGCCCCCCGGTCAGCGACGGGTCGGGGCGCAACCGCACGGCGATGCGCGAGGCGGCGCGCCTTCTGGACGAGGCCGGATGGAAACTGGACGGCGTCGGCCGCCGCAAGAATGCGGCTGGAAAGACGCTGAGCATCGAGTTCTTCGACGACAACTCGGCCTTCGAGCGCATCGTCAATCCCTATGTGCAGAACCTCCGCGCCTTGGGCATCGACTCCCGCTTCCGCCTTGTCGATGCCGCGCAGAACCAGCAGCGGATGCGCGAGTTCGACTATGACGTGACGACGGCGCGCTTCACGCTCGGCTCGACCCCGGGCGTCGGCCTGCTGAACTTCTTCCATTCCTCCAGCGCCGACCAGCCCGGTTCCTACAACCTGTCCGGCGTGCGCGACCCGGCGGTGGACAGCCTGGTCGAGACGATGATCTCCGCCACGGATCGCGAGAGCCTGCATGTCGCGGGCCGCGCGCTCGACCGGGTGCTGCGCGCCGGCCATTACTGGACGCCGCACTGGTACAAGGCCAGCCACACCATCGCCTACTGGGACAAGTTCGGCCGTCCGGCCGTCAAGCCCAGATATTCGCGGGGCATCCTTGACAACTGGTGGGTCGACCCCGCGCGCGAGGCCGCCCTCGGCCGGCGTGGCGGCGGCTGAGATGGGGGCCTATGTCCTGCGCCGACTGGCGCTGATCGTGCCGACGCTGTTCGGCATCATGCTGATCAACTTCGTGGTGATCCAGTTCGCGCCCGGCGGGCCCGTCGAGCAGGTCATCGCCGAACTGACCGCCGTCGGCGGCGGGGCGACCGAGCGGTTCTCGGGCGGAGGTGCGGACATGGGCGGCGGCGCGGCCCAAGCGCAGGCCGGCGGCGGCAGCGCCACCGGCTATCGCGGTGCCCAGGGCCTCGACCCGGCTTTCATCGCCCAGATCGAGAGGCAGTTCGGCTTCGACCGCCCGCCGGTCGAACGCTTCCTGCTGATGCTGTGGAACTATGTGCGCTTCGATTTCGGCGACAGCTATTTCCGGTCGTCCTCGGTGGTGGGCCTGATCTGGCAGAAGCTGCCGGTCTCGATCACGCTCGGGCTCTGGACCACGCTGCTGGCCTATGCGGTGTCGATCCCGCTCGGCATCGCCAAGGCGGTGCGCGACGGCTCGCGCTTCGACGTCTGGACCTCTGGCGTGGTGATCGTGGGCTATGCCATCCCGGGCTTCCTGTTCGCGATCCTGCTGCGCACCCTGTTCGCCGAAGGTTCAGAGTTCTTCCCGTATTTTCCGCTGCGCGGCCTGTCCTCGTCGAACTGGGCGGATCTCGGCTTCTGGGCGCGGGTCGTCGACTATTTCTGGCACATCGCCCTGCCGATCAGCGCCATGGCGATCTCCGGCTTCGCGGTGCTGACGCTGCTGACGAAGAACAGTTTCCTCGACCAGATCAAGCTGCAGTATGTCGCCACCGCCCGCGCCAAGGGCCTGTCCGAAAGACAGGTGCTCTACGGCCATGTGTTCCGCAATGCGATGCTGATCGTGATCGCCGGTTTTCCGGCCGCCTTCATCTCGATCCTGTTCACCGGCAGCCTGTTGATCGAGGTCATCTTCTCGCTCGACGGTCTTGGCCTGCTCGGCTACGAGGCGGTGCTGAACCGGGACTATCCCATCGTGTTCGGCACCCTGTTCATCTTCGGCCTGATCGGGCTGCTGCTGCAGCTGCTGACGGATCTGGTCTATGTCTGGGTCGACCCGCGCATCGACTTCGAAAGCCGGGAGGCGTGAGAGCATGGCCGTCGCCGATGCCCGCGCGCCCGCCCCGCCGCGCCGCCTGCCGGCGATCCCATGGCCGAGGCTCGATGCCCTGCAGCGCCGTCGGCTGGCCAATTTCCGCGCCAACCGCCGCGGGTTCTGGGCGCTGCGCATCTTCGGGGTGCTGTTCGCCATCTCGCTGTGCGCCGAGCTGATCGCCAACGACAGGCCCTACCTGATGTCCTTCCAGGGCCGGCTGGTGTTCCCGATGATCACCTTCGTCTCGGAGCGCGACCTCGGCGGCTTCCACGGAACGCGGGCGGATTTCCGCGACCCCTACGTGCAGTGCCTGATCCGCACCGGCGGCGACGACGAACGCTGCGATGCAGACGAAACCGCCCAGCCGGCACCGGACGCGCGGGCGGGCTGGACGATCTGGCCGCCGATCCCGTTCCGCTACGACACCATCAACTACGACGTGCCGAGGGCGCCGTCTCCGCCCGATGCCGTCAACTGGCTGGGCACCGACGACCAGGCCCGCGACGTGACTGCCCGCGTCATCTATGGCTTCCGCCTCAGCGTGTTCTTCGCGCTGATCGTGACTGTCGTGTCCTCGGTGATCGGCGTCGTCGCCGGGGCGTTGCAGGGCTATTTCGGCGGCTGGGTCGATCTGCTGTTCCAGCGCGTGGTCGAGGTCTGGACCAACATTCCCTCGCTCTACATCATCATGATAGTCTCGTCGGTGATCGCGCCGAACTTCTGGATGATGGTGTCCATCGTGGCGCTGTTCTCATGGACCGCGCTGGTGGGCGTGGTGCGGGCCGAGTTCCTGCGGGCGCGGAACTTCGAATACGTCATGTCGGCGCGGGCGCTGGGCGTGTCGAATGTCACGATCATGTTCCGCCACCTGCTGCCAAACGCCATGGTGGCGACGATCACCATGCTGCCCTTCCTCGTGACCGGGGCGATCTCGACGCTGGCCGCGCTCGACCTTCTGGGCTTCGGGCTACAGTCGACCAACGCATCGCTGGGCGAACTGGCGCTTCAGGGGCGCAACAACGTGCAGGCGCCCTGGCTGGGGCTGACCGCCTTCACGGTGTTCGCGGTGATGCTGTCGCTGCTGGTCTTCGTGTTCGAGGCGGTGCGCGACGCCTTCGACCCGCGCAAGGCGTTCGGATGACCGGGGCCTTCGCATGACCCGCCTGCTCGACGTTCGGGATCTCCGCATCGGTTTCCGCGCCGGCGGCGCGGTCAGCGAGGCGGTGCGCGGCGTGTCGTTCCATGTGGACGCCGGCGAGACGCTGGCGCTGGTGGGCGAATCCGGTTCGGGCAAGTCGATCACGGCGCTGTCCACGGTGCGCCTGCTGCCCGATGCGGCGGCCTTCACGGGCTCGGTCCGCTGGCAGGGGCGCGAGATGCTGACGGCGGACGCGCGGACGCTGCGCGCCATCCGCGGCGATGATATCGCGTTCGTGTTCCAGGAACCGATGACCTCGCTGAACCCGCTGCACAGCATCGAGCGGCAGATCGGGGAGAGCATCGCGCTGCATCAGGGCCTGCGCGGCGAGGCGGCGCGGGCGCGGATCGTCGAGCTTCTGACCAAGGTCGGGATCCGCGACCCCGAGACCCGGCTCGGCGACTATCCCCACACCCTGTCGGGCGGCCAGCGCCAGCGGGTGATGATCGCCATGGCGCTGGCCAACCGCCCGAAGCTGCTGATCGCCGACGAGCCGACGACCGCGCTCGACGTCACCATCCAGGCCCAGATCCTCGACCTGCTGAAACAGCTCCAGGCCGAGGAGGGGCTGGCGATGCTGTTCATCACCCACGACCTCGGCATCGTGCGGCGCATGGCCGACCGCGTCTGCGTCATGCAGCAGGGGCTGATCGTCGAGCAGGGCGCGACGGCCGACCTGTTCGCGGCGCCCCGCCACCCCTACACGCAGAAGCTGCTCGCCTCCGAGCCGCGCGGCCGCCCCGGGCCGGTGCCGCAGACGGCCGAGACCGTGCTCGATGTCGACCGGCTGCGCGTCTGGTTCCCGATCCGGCGCGGCCTGATGCGCCGCACCGTGGGCCATGTGAAGGCCGTCACCGATGTCAGCCTGCGGGTCCGCGCGGGCGAGACGGTGGGCGTGGTGGGCGAGTCCGGATCGGGCAAGACCACGCTGGCGCTCGCCGCCCTGCGCCTGATCCGCTCCGAGGGCCGGGTGGCCTTCGTCGGGCGCGACCTCAGCCGCCTGCACGGCCGCGCCCTGCGCCCGGTGCGGCGCGAGATGCAGGTGGTGTTCCAGGACCCCTACGGATCGCTGTCGCCCCGCCTGTCGGTGCGCCAGATCGTGGCGGAGGGGCTGGGCGTGCACGGCCTGCGCGACCGCACGCGCAGCGAGGAGGACGAGGTCGCCGACGCGCTGACTGAGGTGGGGCTCGACCCCGCCTCGATGGACCGCTACCCGCACGAGTTCTCGGGCGGCCAGCGCCAGCGCATCGCCATCGCGCGCGCCATGATCCTGCGGCCGCGCTTCGTGGTGCTGGACGAGCCGACCTCGGCGCTCGACATGACGGTGCAGAGCCAGATCGTCGACCTGCTTCGCGACCTGCAGGCGCGGCGGGGCCTCGGCTACCTGTTCATCAGCCACGACCTGAAGGTGGTTCGGGCGCTGGCGCACCACGTGCTGGTCATGCGCCAGGGCGAGGTGGTCGAGGCGGGGCCGGCCGACGCGGTGTTCGACGCGCCGGCCCACCCCTATACGCGCGAGCTGCACGCGGCCGCGCTGGGCCGGCAGGCCCACGCGCTCGCGCCCGCCTGAGGCGGGGGCGCAACGCGCGGGGGCGCGGGCGGCGGGACGGTTCACGTCAACTTGTTCGTAACCCTTGCCGCGTTTACCTTTTCGACACCATAGGTGCGCGCCAGACGCGCCGTGTCTTGAGGCGACAGCGATGCAGCTTCCCGAGCGGTTCTCGAACCTGCCGGATTACGCGTTTCCGCGCCTGCGGGCGCTGCTCGACCCCCACCCCCCGGGGGGCGAACCCCTGTCGATGTCCATCGGCGAGCCGACGCATCCGCCGCCGCCCTTCGTGGCCGACATCCTTTCGGCTGAGGCCTCGGGCTGGGGCCGTTATCCCCCCAACGAGGGCACGCCCGCGCTGCGCGAAGCCATCGCCGGCTGGCTCATCCGCCGCTACGGCCTGTCGCCAGGCCGCGCCGACCCGGACCGCTGCGTGCTGCCTCTGAACGGCACGCGCGAGGGGCTGTTCATGGCGGCGCTCGCGCTCTGCCCCGAGCGCAAGGCGGGCGGCGCGCCGGTCGTGCTGCTGCCAAACCCGTTCTACCAGTGCTATGCGGCCGCCGCGCTGGCCGCGGGGGCCGAGCCCGTCTACCTGCCCGCGACCGAGGCGACCGGCCACCTGCCCGATTTCGACGCGCTGCCGCAGGCCGTGCTGGCGCGCACGGCGCTCGCCTATCTGTGCTCGCCCGCCAACCCGCAGGGCGCGGTGGCCTCCGCCGCCTATTGGCGCGACCTGCTGGCGCTGGCCGAGCGGCATGATTTCCGCATCCTCGCCGACGAATGCTACAGCGAGATCTGGCGCGCAGCCCCGCCGACGGGGGCGCTGGAGGCGGCGCAGGCGGCGGGCGCGGACCCGGAGCGGGCGCTGGCCTTCCATTCCCTGTCCAAGCGGTCCAACCTGCCGGGCCTGCGCTCGGGCTTCGCGGCCGGCGGCGCCGGCGCCATAGCCGCCGTGGGGCGGCTGCGCGCCTATGGCGGCGCGCCGTTGCCCCTGCCCGCGCAGGCTGTCGCGGCGGCAGCCTGGGCGGACGAGGCGCATGTCGCGGACAACCGGGCACTCTATGCCGAGAAGTATGCGATCGCGGACGAGATGTTGCAGGGGCTGCCGGGCTATGCGGCGCCGGAGGCGGGGTTCTTTCTGTGGGTGAAGGTCGGGGACGGCGAGGCGGCGGCGCTGAGCCTGTGGCGCGAGGCCGGGGTGCGGGTTCTGCCGGGGGCGTACCTGTCGCGGCCGACGCCCGCGGGCGATCCGGGCGCGGGCTGGCTGCGGGTGGCGCTGACACCCGCGCCGCAGGCCCTGCGACGGGGCCTCGCGGCGCTGGCGCGCGTTCTGGAACGGGAGGGCGAGGCGTGAGCGACTGGACTGCCGAGGCGCCGCGCGCCCCGCTGCTGCCCGGCCCCGTGGCCGCCTTCCTGCGCCGCCGGGGCACCGAATTCGCCGGGCTGATCCTGGCGGTCCTAGGCATCGCGACGGCGCTGGCGCTGGGCAGCTACGATCCGCGCGACCCGTCCTGGTTCGTCGCCACCGCCGAGCCCGCGCGCAATCTGATGGGCGAGGCGGGGGCCCTGCTGGCCGATCCTCTGATGCGCAGCCTCGGCATCGCGAGCTGGGGCCTTGCGGCGCTGTGCCTCGTCTGGGGCCTGCGCCTGATGCTGCACCGGGGCGACGAGCGGGTGTGGTCGCGCATGGCGCTGGGCGCGCTGGCAATCCCGCTTGGCGCCGCCTTCGCCGCGGCCCATGCCCCCTGGGCGGGCTGGCCGCATCCAGGCGTGGGCCTCGGCGGCATCCTCGGCGACCTCGCGTTGGGACAGCTGCTGCGGATCGTCCCGCTGGGTCCCGAGGCGGCGCTGCTGCCGGTCACGCTGGCGCTGGCCGCACTGACGCTGGTCGCGGGGGCGCTGGCGCTCGGCCTCGACCGCGACGAGGCGCGGGGCATGGCGGGCTTCCTGTGGGCGGGACTCGGTGCCACGGCAAGGGGCGGCGGGGCGGCGGCCGCAACGGGCGGCGCCCGGCTGATCGCCGCCGCTCGCGCCCGGGCGGCGGGGCCCCGGTCGGGCCGCGTGGCCCCGCCCGAACCCGCGGGGCGCTCCCGGCGCGAGCCGCAGCTCGGTCGCGCCGCGGTCGCCGACCCGCCCGCGGACGACGCGCCGGAGCCGCTCGCCCCCCGTGTCGCCGCCCCCCCGCGCGCGGCCGCGCGCAAGAGCCGCCGGGCCCGCGCCGAGGAGCAGCCGAGCCTCGATTTCGACGCCGAGGCCCCCGCCTCCTACGACGCCCCGCCCCTGTCGGTGCTGGCGCGCCCCGTCGTCGGGGCCGCCCCGCCGCTGAGCGCCGAGGCGCTGGAGGAGAACGCGCGGATGCTGGAATCGGTGCTCGACGACTACGGCGTGCGCGGCGAGATCGGGGCCGTGCGTCCCGGCCCGGTGGTCACGCTCTACGAACTCGAGCCCGCGCCCGGCCTCAAGGCGTCGCGCGTGATCGGCCTGTCCGACGACATCGCGCGGTCGATGTGCGCCATCTCGGCCCGCGTCTCGACCGTGCCGGGGCGCAACGTCATCGGCATCGAGCTGCCGAACCTTTCCCGCGAGAAGGTGTTCCTGCGCGAGCTGCTGTCCTCGCCGGTCTACGAGGATGCGGGCTACCGCCTCGCGCTCGCGCTCGGCAAGGACATCGCGGGCGAGCCGGTGGTGGCGAACCTCGCCCGCATGCCGCATCTGCTGATCGCCGGCACCACCGGCTCGGGCAAGTCGGTGGCGATCAACACCATGATCCTGTCGCTGCTCTACCGCCTCGGCCCCGAGGAATGCCGGCTTATCATGATCGACCCCAAGATGCTGGAACTCAGCGTCTATGACGGCATCTCCCATCTGCTGTCCCCCGTCGTCACCGACCCGCGCAAGGCGGTGGTGGCGCTGAAATGGACGGTGCAGGAGATGGAGGACCGCTACCGCAAGATGTCGAAGCTCGGGGTGCGCAACATCGACGGCTACAACGCCCGCGTGCGCGAGGCCGTGGACAACGGCGAGCCCTTCACGCGCACCGTCCAGACCGGCTTCGACGACGACACCGGCGAGCCGGTCTACGAGACCGAAAGCTTCGCGCCCGAGACGCTGCCCTACATCGTCGTGATCGTCGACGAGATGGCCGACCTGATGATGGTGGCGGGCAAGGAGATCGAGGCCTGCGTGCAGCGGCTGGCGCAGATGGCGCGCGCCTCCGGCATCCACATCATCATGGCGACCCAGCGCCCCTCGGTGGACGTGATCACCGGCACGATCAAGGCCAACTTCCCCACCCGCATCAGCTTCCAGGTCACCAGCAAGATCGACAGCCGCACCATCCTCGGCGAGCAGGGGGCGGAGCAGCTGCTGGGCCAGGGCGACATGCTGTACATGTCCGGCGGCGGGCGCATCACGCGCGTGCACGGGCCATTCGTGACCGACGAGGAGGTCGAGGAGGTCGTGCGCCACCTCAAGACCCTCGGTCCGCCCTCCTACCTGTCCGCGGTCACCGAGGGCGGGGACGACCCCGAGGGGCCGTCCGACGAGGCGCTGGGACTCGGCGGCGAGATCGGCGAGGAGCAGCTTCTGGATCGCGCCATCGCCGTGGTGGCGCGCGACCGCAAATGCTCGACCAGCTACATCCAGCGCAAGCTCCAGATCGGCTACAACCGCGCCGCGCGCCTGGTCGAGGAGATGGAGGCGATGGGCGTGGTCAGCACCGCCAACCATGTCGGCAAGCGCGAGGTGCTGGTGGGCGAGGCCGAGTGACGTCGCGCGGCGCGCCGGGCCGTGCTAGGCTCGCCGCATGCGCAGGAGGATCGCGCCCGTGAACCATCAGACCGCCATCGTCCCGCGCCGGGCCACCTATCAGGACGTGCTCGACGCGCCCGAAACCATGGTCGCCGAAATCCTGCGCGGCGAACTGCACCTGCAGCCGCGCCCGGCCTCGCGCGATGCCTACGCCTACAGTGTCCTGGTGGGCGAATTGTCGGGGCCGTTCCAGCGCGGCCGCGGCGGCCCGGGCGGCTGGTGGATCGTCGCCGAGCCGGAGCTGCATCTCGGCGAGGAGGTGATGGTGCCCGACATCGCCGGGTGGCGGCGCGATCGCATGCCGGTCTATCCCGACGCGCCAGCCTTCAGGCTCGCCCCGGACTGGGTGTGCGAGATCCTGTCGCCGTCCACCCGTAAGCGCGATCTGACCGTGAAGCGGGATCTCTACGCCGAGCACGGGGTGCCGTATCTCTGGCACCTCGACCCTGGGTCGCAGGTGCTTGAGGCGTTCATGCTGCGCAATGGCGAATGGGTGCTGCTGGCGAGCCTGGCGGGCGCGCGAGACGTGAGCCTTGCGCCCTTCGACGCGGCTGCCTTTCCGCTCGGGGCGCTGTGGCCGCCCGAACCCGACGCCCCCGCCGGCTGACCCCGGGGCAGGGCAGGGGCGCGCCGGTCGCCCGGCGCGCTCCGGGTATCGCGGGGCCGCGCGTCAGGCGCGGGCGTCGCCCACCATCCGCCATGCGACCGGGAACACCGCGGCCGCGAGCGCGGTCTTGAGCACGGCGCCCGGCAGGAAGGGCCACAGGCCCCAGTCGAGGATCGGCTTGTCCCAGCCCAGCAGCATCCCCAGCCACAGGACGCCGGGCGCGAGAATGAGCACGTTGCCGATGGTCATCGACACCAGCGTGCGGCCGAAGGAGCGGTCCCAGCCCAGCCGCGCCACCCAGCCCATGAAGGCGGTTGCGATCACGAAGCCGGCCAGATAGCCGCCCGTGGTGCCCATCATGTAGGACAGGCCGGATTTCTCCGCGGAGGAATTGGTGAACACGTCGAAGCCGACGACGCCCACCGCCAGATAGGCCAGCATGGTCGCGAGGCCGAGGCGCAGGCCGTAGGCCGCGCCGACCGCCAGCACCACGAAGGTCTGCATGGTGATGGGGACGGGCCACATCGGCACCTTGATCTTGGCGGCGATGGCCAGCGCGGCGACGCCTAGCGCCACCAGCGCCACGCGCTTGACCCACAGCGCGGCGCCTTCGGCCGGCGCCACCGCTTCGCTCAGAACCCTCGCCATCGTCCGCATGCTCCCCGAGACCCAATGTCGGGCCAGACCGTATCCGCAACGCGCCGCCTGCGTCCAGCGGCGCCGCGCGCCGTTGCGCGGCCTGCGCCCGCGGTGCTACCCGGCCGCGACGCCGCAGGAGGACCGCCCGATGATCCCGCGCTATGCCCGCCCCGAGATGACCGCCATCTGGGCCCCCGAGACGCGCTTCCGCATCTGGTGGGAGATCGAGGCCCATGCCTGCGACGCGCTGGCCGATCTCGGCGTGATACCGGCCTCCGCCGCCGCCGCGATCTGGCGCGCGCGCGACATGGAGTTCGACGTCGCCCGCATCGACGCCATCGAGCGCGAGGTCAAGCACGACGTCATCGCCTTCCTGACCCATCTGGCCGAGCTGGTGGGGGACGAGGCGCGCTTCGTCCATCAGGGCCTGACCTCCTCGGACGTGCTCGACACCTGCCTCGCGGTGCAGCTGGCGCGCGCCAGCGACATCCTGCTGGCCGATCTCGACGCGCTGCTGGCCGCGCTCGAGGCCCGCGCGCGCGAGCACCGCGACACGGTCTGCATCGGCCGCAGCCATGGCGTGCACGCCGAGCCCACCACCTTCGGGCTGAAGCTCGCGGGCTTCCATGCCGAGATGCAGCGCAATCGCGCGCGCCTTGTGACCGCGCGGGCCGAGATCGCCACCTGCGCCATCTCCGGCGCGGTCGGCACCTTCGCCAACGTCGATCCGCGGGTGGAGGCGCATGTCGCCGCGAAGCTCGGCCTCGCGGTCGAGCCGGTCTCGACCCAAATCATCCCGCGCGACCGGCACGCGGCGTTCTTCTGCGCGCTGGCGGTGATCGCCTCATCCGTCGAGCGGCTGGCGACCGAGATCCGCCACCTGAGCCGCACCGAGGTGCTGGAGGCGGAGGAGTGGTTCTCGCCCGGCCAGAAGGGCAGTTCGGCCATGCCGCACAAGCGCAACCCGGTGCTGACCGAGAACCTGACCGGCCTCGCCCGGCTCGTGCGCTCGATGTGCATCCCCGCGCTCGAGAACGTGGCGCTCTGGCACGAGCGCGACATCAGCCATTCCTCGGTCGAGCGCGGCATCGCGCCGGACGCGACCGTGACGCTGGATTTCGCGCTGGTCCGCCTGACGGGCGTGGTCGAGAAGCTGCTGGTCTATCCGGCGGCGATGGAGGCGAACCTCAACCGCTTCCGCGGCCTCGTCCATTCCCAGCGCATACTGCTGGCCCTGACGCAAAAGGGCGTCAGCCGCGAGGACTCCTACCGCCTCGTCCAGCGCAACGCGATGAAGGTCTGGGAGCAGGGCCTCGACTTCCGCGAGGAACTGGGGGCCGACCCGGAGGTGGCGGCGGCGCTGTCGCCGGCCGAGCTCGACGGCCTGTTCGACGTCGCCCACCACACCCGCCATGTCGAGACCGTGTTCGCGCGGGTGTTCGGCCGGGCCTGAGCCGCCCGCCCCCGCCCGGCCCTCAGAAGAACGCCTGCAGCCCGGTCTGCGCGCGCCCGAGGATCAGGGCGTGCACGTCATGGGTGCCCTCGTAGGTGTTCACCGTCTCGAGGTTGATCATGTGGCGCATCACGGGGAAATCCTCGTGGATGCCGTTGCCGCCGTGCATGTCGCGCGCCGTCCGCGCGATCTCCAGCGCCTTGCCGCAGTTGTTGCGCTTGATGAGGCTGACCGTCTCGGGCGGCAGCGCGCCCTCGTCGGCCATGCGGCCGGCGCGCAGGGCGGCCTGCAGCCCGAGGCCGATCTCGGTCTGCATGTCGGCGAGCTTGCGCTGGAAAAGCTGGGTCTGCGCCAGCGGCCGGCCGAACTGATGCCGGTCGAGACCGTAGCTGCGCGCGGCGTGCCAGCAGGCCTCGGCCGCGCCCATCACGCCCCAGGCGATGCCGTAGCGCGCCCGGTTGAGGCAGCCGAAGGGACCCTTCAGCCCCTCGACGCCCGGCAGCAGGGCATCCTCCGGAGCCTCGGCCCCGTCCATAACGATCTCGCCGGTGATCGAGGCGCGCAGCGACAGCTTGCCCTCGATCTTGGGGGCCGAAAGCCCCGGCAGGCCCTTCTCCAGCACGAAGCCGCGGATCGCCCCGCCATGCGCGTCCGACTTCGCCCAGACCACGAAGACATCGGCGATGGGCGCGTTGCTGATCCAGGTCTTGGCGCCGGTCAGCCGCCAGCCGGTCGCGGTGCGCACCGCCCGCGTCGTCATGCCGGCGGGATCCGAGCCCGCGCCCGGCTCGGTCAGGCCGAAGCAACCGATCAGTTCGCCCTGCGCCAGCCCCGGCAGCCAGCGCCGGCGCTGGTCGTCGGTGCCGTAGGCGTGGATAGGATGCATCACCAGCGAGGATTGCACCGACATCATCGAGCGATAGCCGCTGTCGACCCGCTCGATCTCGCGCGCGATCAGGCCGTAGGCGACGTAGGAGGCACCGGCCCCGCCCCAGGCCTCCGGGATGGTCGGGCCCAGCAGCCCGAGCGCCCCCATCTCGCGGAAGATCGCCGAATCCGTGCGTTCCTCGCGCCAGGCGGCGGTGACGCGCGGCTGCAGGCGGTCCTGCGCATAGGCGCGCGCGGCGTCGCGGATCGCGCGCTCCTCCTCGGACAGCTGGTCCTCGAGGCGGAACGGGTCGGCCCAGTCGAAGGCCGCGCGGGCTGCCTCGGTGCGGGCGGGTGCGTTCATGGGGCTGGACTCCTGTCTGGCGCGCGCGAGTCTAGCACCGGGGCGGGGCCGCGGGAACGCGCCCGCTCACGCCACGGTCTCCGCGATCAGCAGGGCGCGGTCGTCGGGGTCGGGGCGCTCGGCCAGCCCCAGCTTGCGGGCGAGCGCCCGCATCGCCTCGTTGCCGCGCTCGATCGATCCCCAGACCCGCGCGATGCCGATCTCGCGCGCGGCGGCGATGGCGGTCTCGAGCGCGACACGGCCGAGGCCGGCCCCCTTGAGGTGCGAGGCGACCGAGACCGCGAATTCGCCCCGGTCCTCGCCCGGGCCGTCGCGCATGACCCGCCCGCCGCCGACCAGCCGCCCGGAATCGTCAAGGGGAAAGAGGCCCAGACCGACATCCTGCGCCTCGTCGATCGTGCAGAAGCGCAGCGCGACGCGGTCGGGAAGCTTCGGCGACGCAGAGCGCGTGCGCAGCATCCTGTCCTCGGGCGATTGCGTCGCAAAGGCCGTCTGGAGGGCGGGCGCGTCCCCGGGCTTCAGCGTCCGCAGCGTGTAAAGCCGCCCCTGCCGGTCGCGCACCAGCCAGGCGAACCGGTCCAGCCGCTCGACGACCCCGGCGCGGCCTGGCTCCACGGCGTCACTCCGCGGCGACGGGGCGGGCGGCGTCCTGCAGCCAGCCCCACATGCGCAGGGGCGTCAGCGGCATGTCGACATGGCGCACGCCCGTCTCCCACACCGCATCGAGCGCCCCGTTGACCACCGCGGCCAACGCGCCGACCGTGCCGGCCTCGCCGCAACCCTTCATGCCGATCACATTGGCAGTCGAAGGGGTTCCCTCATGGTGGAAGGGCATGTTGGGCACGTCCGCAGCGCGCGGCATGGCATAGTCCATGAAGCTGGCCGAGACGAGCTGGCCGTTCTCGTCCCACACCACATGCTCGGTGATCGCCTGGCCGATGCCCTGCGCCACGCCGCCATGCACCTGCCCCTCGGCCAGCACCGGGTTCATCAGCACGCCGAAATCGTCGACCACGGTGTAGCGCACGACACGGGTCACGCCGGTGTCGCGGTCGACCTCGACCTCTGCGATGTGGCAGCCGTTGGGGTATGAGCGGCCGGGCACCACGGTCTCGCGCCGCTCGACCAGCAGTTCGGTCCGGCCCGCGGCCCGGGCACGGGCAACCGCCTCCATCACGCCGAGCGTGCGATCGGTGCCCGCGACGCGGAAGGCGCCGTCCGCGAACTCGATGTCCTCGGGCGCGACCTCGAGTTCGTCGCCGGCGAAGGGCCGGACCTTCTCGATCCAGGCATCCGCGGCCCCCCAGATCGAGGAGCCCTGCATGGTCACCGAGCGCGAGCCCCCGGTGCCGCCGCCCTGGGGGATGCGGTCGCTGTCGCCCTGGACGATGCGGATCGCCTCGAACGGCACGCCGAGGCGGTCGTGCAGGAACTGCGCGAAGACGGTCTCGTGGCCCTGGCCGTTGGACTGGGTCCCGACGCACAGGTCCACGCCGCCGTCCTCGCGGAACAGGATCTCGGTGGTCTCGTTCTGATCGCCGAGGATCGATTCGATGTAGTAGCAGAGGCCGAAGCCCAGCAGCCGCCCCTGCGCCGCCGCCGCGGCCCGCCGGGCGGGAAAGCCCGCCGCATCGGCCTCGACCAGCGCGCGGTCGAGGACGCGGTCGAAATCGCCCACATCGTAAAGCTCGCCCGTCGCGGTGCGGTAGGGGAAGCTGCGGATGAAGTTCCTGCGCCTCAGCGCCACCGGATCGATCCCCATTTCGCGGGCCGCGAAATCCATCAGACGCTCGATCACATAGATCGCCTCGGGCCGGCCGGCGCCGCGATAGGCGTCTGTGGGCGTGGTGTTCGAGAACACGCCCTTAACGCCGAAGAAATAGGTCTGCACGTCGTAGACGCCGGTCAGCACCTTCGAGACCAGCACCGACGGGATGTAGGCCCCGAACCCCGACAGATAGGCCCCCATCGCCGCGACGCTGTCGATGCGCAGCGCGACGAGGCGGTGCTCGGCGTCGAAGGCGGCCTGCGCCCGGGTGACGTGGTCGCGGCCCATGGCGTCCGAGGCGATGCCTTCGGTGCGGTCGGCGATCCACTTGACCGGACGGCTCAGCTTGATCGCGGCCCAGCCGACCAGAAGCTGCTCGGCATAGGTCACGGCCTTCATGCCGAAGCCGCCGCCGACATCTGGATGTGTCACGCGCACCTGCGCGGGGTCGAGCTTCAGCTTCGCGGCCAGTTCGTCGCGGAGGCCCCACGGCCCCTGCCCGTTGGCCGCAAGATGCAGGCGCGCCCCGTCCCAGGCGGCCATGGCGCCGCGCGTCTCCATGGGGTTCGCGACGACGCGGTTGTTCACGAGGTCCAGCGTCACGACGCGCGCCGCCGCGGCGAAGGCGGCGGCGGTCGCGGAGTCGTTGCCCATGGCCCAGTCATAGCAGAGGTTGCCCGGCGCGGTGTCGTGGAGCTGCGGCGCGGACGGATCCAGCGCGCCGGCCGTGTCGGTGACCGCGTCCAGTTCCTCGTACTCGACGGACACGAGGTCCAGCGCGTCGCGGGCCTGCGCCAGCGTCTCGGCCACCACCATCGCCACCGGCTCGCCGACATGGCGCACGCGGTCGACCGCCAGCAAGGGCCGGCGCGGCAGGGCGCAGGCGCTGCCGTCGCGGTTCCGGATCGGCGTCGTGTCGAGCGAATTGTCGATCTCGCCGTCGAGATCGGCCCCGGTCAGCACCAGCAGCACGCCGGGCGCGGCCTTCGCGGCGTCGGCATCCACCGAGACGATCCGCGCATGCGCGACGGGCGAGCGCAGGAAGACTGCCCGCACCTCGCCCGGCCAGACCATGTCCTCGACATAGGATCCCGTGCCCCGGAGGAAGCGGGCGTCCTCGACGCGCGCGACCGGCTGGCTGACGCCGAACTTCGACATGGGTCATGACCTCTTGCGGCAGGGGCGGGGCCAAGCCGCCCCACAGCGTAAATAGCGCCGGCCTCGCGCGCGGCGACAGTCATCGTCGCGCCGTTCTGCGCCGCGCGCGGCCATGCACCTCTTCGACACCATTCCATTTTATATCGAACCCGGCCGGATGCAGCCACCGGAGACCCGCGTGCACAGTCCGCTTCATGTCTCGACCCCTTGCGCGCTGGCCATTCCGCCAGAGGTGGCCCCGATCCTCGCCGTCGCCACCGCGGGCAATCCCGCCGGTGGCGTCTCCGGCATGCCGGGCTCGAGCGGCGCGGATCGCCCGCGGCCCAACGGGATGCAAGCGGCCATCGCCGCCTGCATCCGGCGCGGGTCTCGTGGCCGCGACGCCCGGCCGCTCGGCCGCCGCTCCGGCCCCGGGCGTCGGTTCCGCGGCGGTCGAATGGTTTTCTCGCGGCTTCCCGACCAGCGCGCGCGCCGCCTGCGCCAGCGCCGGACCGTGCAGTGCGACGGCTGCCTGTGCGGCCGGATCCTCGCTCTGATTCCGTCCTTCAAGGCCGTCCGCCCGACCGGCTGACGGCATCGCCATCCCGACCGCCCGGGGATTTTTTCGGCGGACCTGGTGTGTTCTGACCATCGAGGCATTCATGGAAGCGCTACTCTACGTCTCGTCGGCGTCCGGGCTTCCCACCCGGCGCGGCATCGACCGCATCCTGACCGCGGCGCATCGCAACAACCCGCGCCTCGACCTCACCGGCATGCTGCTGTGGGCGGATCGCAGCTTCGCCCAGCTTCTGGAGGGGCCGGCGGCGGCGCTGGACCGGATGTACGGCGTGCTCGTGGCGGACAGCCGGCACGAGGGCTTGCGCGTGCTGTCGCGCTGGCCGATCGCCGAGCGCTTGTTCGCGGAATGGTCGATGGGCTCCGAGCATCTGGACCGCCGCCAGAACTGGGAGTTGCTGCGCCGCCGCGACGCCCATGCGCGGGACGCCGACACCTGCGTCTGGCTGCTGGGCCTGATGGCCGACATCCGCCATCGCGGCTGCCGCGCCTGACGCCCATGCTCACCACGCATCGCAGGAAGGATCGGCCCCTCGAGTGGTTCCTCGCCGGGTTCAGCGTGCTGTGGGGCGGCGCTGCGGCGATCGGCCCCGCGCTTTGGGGCGTGGCGGCGCTCCAGCCGACGGAGGTCTCGGCCCGCTCGGCCGGGTTCTGCGTGCTGCTCGGCCTCATCCACATGATCGGGCTGCTGGTGAACGGCACGGCGTCCTGGACGCCGCTGCTGCGCCTGGTCGCGACGGCCGCCAATGCCGGCTACTTCGCCTATGTCGCCGCCGTGGCCCTGGCCCTGCACCCGCAGGCGCCCGGATGGGAGGTGGTCGTGTGCGCCTACATGGCCCTCGGCTTCGCGTGGTGCGCCTCGGTGGCCGGGCAGGACGCGGCGAAGATGAGGCTTGGCACCTATGGTCTTTGAAACCCTGCTCAAGCCCGAGATGCTCACGGCGATGTCCGTCTTTCTGGGCGCCTTGTTCGCGGGCGTCGTGGCCGTGATCGCCGAGCTTCGCAAGCTGGAGCCCAAGGTCCACGGCCCGCGCATGATGGACGAACCTGCCGTCGACCCCGCCGCCGAGGACGTGCGCGCCTGCGTGCGGGAGGAAGCGGACCACATCGCCCGCACGGTGTGGATCGTGGAGAAGAAGCTCACCGATCACCTGCACCGCATCGAGGTGGCCGTCGCCCGTGGCGGCCATTCCCAGACCGCCGCGGCGCCTCAGGGGCCCGGCGGGTTCGCGGTCGGCCCCGGGGAAGGCTCCGGGCCCGCCGCGAGGCCCTGACCGCGCCGTCCCGTCGCGAGACGGATGGCGTCCTGCGGTGCTAAACCCTCCCCACGCGGGGCGAACCCGCCCGGGGAGGGAACAGACCATGGCGCAGGACATCGTGATCCTTGACGGCGCGCGCACGCCCATCGGGGCGTTCGGGGGCAAGCTGGCGGGCGTGCCGCCGACCCAGACGGCGGCGCATGTGGCCAGGCACGCCATGGAGCGGGCCGGCGTCGAACCCGCGCAAATCGGACATGCGGTGTTCGGCCATGTCATCAACACCGAGCCGCGCGACATGTATCTGGCGCGTTGGGCCGCGGTGAAAGCGGGTTGCCCGGTCGAGACCCCGGCCCTGACGCTGAACCGGCTCTGCGGCTCTGGCGCGCAGGCGGTGGTGTCGGCTGCGCAGCACCTGATGCTGGGCGACTGCGATTTCGCGTTGGCGGGCGGGGCGGAGGCGATGTCGCGCTCGCCCCATGCCTTTCAGGCCGGCCGCGCGGGCGTGAAGATGGGCGACGCCTCCATGGCCGACATGATGGTGGGCGCGCTGTCGGACCCGTTCGAGGGCATGCACATGGGCGTGACCGCCGAGAACGTGGCCGAGGAGCATGGGATCGACCGCGCCGCGCAGGATGCCTTCGCCGCCGAAAGCCAGCGCCGCGCCGCCCGCGCCATCGCCGAGGGGCGCTTCGCCGGCCAGATCGCGCCCATCGAGGTCGAGGTGCGGCGCCAGCGCGTCGCCTTCGACACCGACGAGCACCCCAAGCCGGAAACGACCGTCGACAGCCTCGCGGCCCTGCGCCCCGTGTTCCGCAAGGGCGGTTCGGTGACCGCGGGCAACGCCTCGGGCATCAATGACGGGGCCGCGGCGATGGTGCTGGCGACGGCCGGGGCGGCCGAGCGCGCCGGGCTGAAGCCGCGGGCGCGCCTGCTGGGCTATGCCCATGCCGGGGTGCGGCCCGAGGTCATGGGCATCGGGCCGGTGCCGGCGGTGACGCGGCTGCTCGAGCGGCTGGGCCTGGGCGCCGACGCCTTCGACGTGATCGAGAGCAACGAGGCCTTCGCGGCGCAGGCCTGCGCGGTGAACCGCGGTCTCGGGCTCGACCCGGAGAAGGTGAACCCCAATGGCGGCGCCATCGCGCTGGGCCACCCCATCGGGGCCACCGGCGCGATCCTCGTGCTGAAGGCGATGGCCGAGCTCGAGCGCACCGGCGGCGGGCGCGGCCTGATCACCATGTGCATCGGCGGCGGCCAGGGTATCGCGCTGGCGATCGAGCGCATCTGAGGCCCCCGGGGGCGCGCGTCGCCCTCAGGCCGATTCGAGCCAGCGGGGCGGCATCGCCCGCCCCGCCTTCCGATCCTGGGGGCACCCGCGATCCTGCGCGGCTTCGGCGGCCAGCGCCGCCCCGTCGCGCGCCGCCAGCGCTGCCGCAAGCCCCTCGCGCAGCGCCAGCGGGCTGGCGGGCTTGGCGATCTCGGTGCAGGCCACCGCGTCCTCCATCCCCAGCGGCGTGCCGGCGAGCACGGCGAAAGCGAGCCTGCGGGAACCGGCGTCGGCGCCCGCGGGCGTTTCGCGGAATTCGGCCAGCGCCGCCAGCGCGTCGAGCTCGGGCGGCGCATGGTCGAGCAGCGCTATGTCGCACCGTCCTGCCGCGTGGGGCAGCAGCACCGCGTCGCGCGTGCCTTCGGCCTGCATGCCGAGGGCGGACAGCACCTCGACGAGGAAGCGCCGCCGCTCCGGCGAGGGGCTGACGACGACCGCGCGCATGCCGAACAGACGCGCGTCCCGGCCGACGCAGGGCGCGGCCGAGGCGATGGGCAGCGTCAGCGCCGCCTCGAAGGTCGCGCCGGGCCCGTCATGGGGCATCAGAGCGATCCGCCCGCCCATCATGTCGAGCAGGGTGCGGCAGACCGCGAGGCCGAGGCCGACCCCGCCGGCGGCCCGCGTGGCCGACTGGTCGCCCTGCGTGAACAGGCCGAAGATGCGCCCGGCCTGCTCCGCCGCCACGCCCCTGCCCGTGTCGCGCACGGCAATGCGCAGGTCGGCCCGCCCGTCGCCAAGGTCCCGCGCCGATATGTCGACGAGGATGCTGCCGCGCGCGGTGAACTTGACCGCGTTCGACAGCAGGTTGGTCACGATGTGGTCCAGCCGCTCGGCGTCGCCCACCAGCATCGAGGGCGAGGCGGGGTCGACCCGCACCATCAGGTCGAGGCCCTTCAGCACGGCGGCGGGCGCGAGCCTGGCGGCGGGCTCGCGCCCCAGCCGCTCGACGGCGAAGGGCTCGAGCTCCAGCCGCAGTTTTCCGGCGTCGAGGCGGCTGTATTCGAGGATGTCGGCGATCACCGTGCCCAGCGCCTCGGCCGACCCGCGGATCACGCCGATGCAGCCGCGCTGGCGGGCGTCGAGGCCCGTGGCCTCGAGCACCGAGGCCATGCCGATCACGCCGTTCAGCGGCGTGCGCAGCTCGTGGCTCATGGTCGCGAGGAACTCGCCCTTGGCGCGGTCGGCGGCCTGCGCGGCGTCGCGCGCCGCGGCCAGCGCCATCCGGTCGGCCTCGACCGTGCGCGCCAGCGGCAGCAGCAGCGCCACGAGGTTCACCAGCGCCGCCCCGGCCCCCACCGCCAGCGCCATGCCCAGCGCCTCGAGCGCGGCGTCGGCGGCGCGGCGGTGTTCGCGGATCATCAGGATCGAGCCGTCGCGCAGCATGTCCACCAGCGCCTCGGTGTCGCTGCGCTCGAGCGCCGCCAGGGCCGCGCGCTCGCGCATGTCGAGCGGCCCCGTGCCGAAAGCGAAGGGTTCGAGCCGCATCAGGATGCGCGTTATCGCGCCCTCGAGGCCGAGGCTTCCCGCGGCGCCCTTCCACAGCGCATGCAGCGCCGGGGGCATCTCCATGGCCCCGAGGCCGTGCCGATGCGGCGGTTCGAAGGCCTGCAGACGCTGCTGCATGACGCGGTCGATCGGCTTCGGGGCGATATCGGGCGGCCCCATGGGCATTTCGCCGACGGCCGCCAGCGCGGCGCGCGCCGCGATGCGCTCGGGCTCGGCCTGCCGCAGTTCCTCGAGGTGGTAGAGCACCGCGAGATACGAACGGCGCAGCAGCGCGCGGTCCGCGGCCAGACCGCGATCCAGCGCGCGGTGCGCTGCGATGTCGAGGCGCGCGATCCCCTCGCCCAGATGCGAGAAGGTCAGCCCGATCTCGCCGCGCTGCTCCTGCGCGGAAAGGCGGCTGAGGCCGACGATCCCGGCCCCGGCGAGCGACAGCAGGATGACGGCGGTGGACAGCACGAACCGGCCCGCAAGCCGCGCATTCGCCCTGCCCCCCATCGCCATCGTCGAACCCCCGGGCCGCACTGAATACGGCGCGACCGTGGACCCGACAAACTGACGAAGGGTTTACGCATGCAGCCCCGCGTCGCCCGGTGCCGGGCGGCGCGGGGCGGCGCGCGTCAGGCCTGGTCGGCCTCGAGCGTGCCGGTGCGGAACAGGTAGCCCGCGCAGGCCGCGCCCAGCAGCGGGGCGGCGATGAACAGCCACAGCTGCGACAGCGCCTGACCGCCCACGAAGATCGCGGGGCCGATCGAGCGCGCCGGGTTCACCGAGACGCCCGTCACCCAGATGCCGACGATGTGGATCACCACCAGCGTCAGGCCGATGGCGAGGCCCGCCATGGCCCCCGGCGCGCCCTGCTGGGTCGATCCGAGGATGACCACGAGGAAGATGAAGGTGGCCACCGCCTCGAACGCGAAGGCCGCGACGAGGCCGTATTCGCCCAGATAGCCCGGGCCCCAGCCGTTCTGGCCCAGACCCGACTCGGCGACCGAGAAGCCCGCGACCTTGTCCGACACGATCAGCAGCAGCACCGCCGCGCCGGCGATGGCGCCGAGGATCTGCGCCGCGACGTAGCGGGCGAAATCCTCGATCTCCATGCGGTCGGCGATCAGGGCCGCCAGGCTGACGGCGGGGTTGATGTGGCAGCCCGAGATCGGGCCGATGCCGTAGGCCGCGGCGATGAGCGCCAGGCCGAAGGCGAAGGAGATGCCCAGCACGCCGACCTGCTCTCCGGCGATGACGGCCGCGCCGCAGCCGAACAGCACGAGGATGAACGTGCCGATGAATTCCGCGATGGCTTTCTTCATGGTCTGACCCTGTCGCTGGGCCTGTCCCGGCCCGGTTGATCCGCGGGGCCTATGCCATGGCGAAGGGTCCGAAAGCCATGTTACCGGTCAAAAATATGTCGAACTGATGCGATCAGGCCGCGAGGAAGTCCGCAACCGCCGCAAGGAAGGGCTCGGGCCGGTCGGCGTGCAGCCAGTGGCCCGCTCCCTCCAGAGCTTCGATGCGCGCGGCCGGAAAGCGGGCGCGGATCGCGGCATGGTGACGCTCGGCGACATAATCGGACTCGCCGCCGCGCAGGAACAGGGCGGGCCCGTCGAAGCGCGCGCCGGGCAGGGCCGGGAAGGACAGGATGTCCTCCATCGCCGCGGCCAGCGCGTCGAGGTTGGGCCGCCAGCGCGCGCGTCCCTCCGCCACCTCGAGGTTCTGCAGGATGAAGGCGCGCAGCGGGGCCTGCGGGATCGCCGCGGCCAGCATCGGGTCGGCGTCGGAGCGCCGCGTCACCCGCGCCAGGTCCACCCCCCGCATCGCCGCGACATAGTCGCCATGGCCGTGGTCGTAGGCCACCGGCGCGATGTCGGCCACGATCAGCCGCCGCACCAGGCCGGGGCGCGTCAGCGCCAGCGCCATCGCCGCCTTGCCGCCCATCGAATGGCCCAGCACATCGGCGATGCCGCCCGCGGCCCCGATGCTTTCGGCCAGGTCGCCCGCCATGGCCTCGTAGCCGGCCTCCGCGCTCCAGCCGCTGTCGCCGTGGTTGCGCATGTCGACCACGACCACCGGCCGCGCCTGCGCCAGCCGCCTGGCCAGCGAGGCCCAGTTGCGTCCGGCCCCGAACAGGCCGTGGGCGACCAGCAGGGGCACGCCGTCGCCATCGCCGCCATAGCGCGTCTCGGTCAGCCGCATCGCAGTGTCCCTTCCGTCTTGCCGGGGCGCCCGCGCCTCGCGATGCTGCGCCGCCCGCCCCCGGAGACCCGCCCATGCGCGCCGCCGCCTGTCTGCTCGCCGCCCTCGCGGCCCCGCCCGCCCTGGCCGCCGAGGATGGCCGTCGCCTCGGCGGCGGCTTCCTGACTGCGGTCTGGGAGAACGACATCTTCGCGGGCGAGGACCGCAAATACACCAACGGGGCCTTCCTGCGCTACACCGCGCCGCCCAACGCGCTGCCGGGCTGGGGGTCCTGGCTGCGCGGACAGTTGCAGGGCTTCACCCCCGCCCAGGACTGGACGCACGCCTATGCGCTGGGGCACGCGCTGTTCACCGCCTCCGACATCAACGACCCCGACCCGCCGCCCGACGACCGGCCCTATGCGGCCTTCCTGTTCGGCACGGCCACGCTGTTCGCCGAGGCGCCCGACCGGCTCGACACCTTCGCGCTCGATGTCGGCATCGTCGGCCCGGCGGCCCTGGGCGAGGAGATCCAGTCCTTCATCCACGACACCATCACCGGCGACGACCCGCAGGGCTGGGACACCCAGCTCGGGAACGAGATCGCCTTCCGCGCGCTGTATGAGCAGACCCGGCGCGTGCCGCTGACCGGCCTGCTCGGGATCGGCCTCGAGGTCGACGCGCTGCCCACCGCGTCGGTGGCGCTCGGCACGCTCGAGACCTCGGCCGGCGCGGGCGTGCTGCTGCGGCTGGGCGAGAGCCTGCGCGGCGACTGGGGGCCGGACCGGGTGCGGCGCGGCCTCGGCGGCCCGTCGCTGGGGGCGCCCACGGGCGGCTGGCAGATCTATGGCGGCGCGCAGGGGCTGGCCGTGGCGCGCAACCTGTTCCTCGACGGGAACACCTTCCGCGACAGCCGCTCGACCGACAAGGAGGCGCTGGTGGCCGAGTTCAGCCTCGGCGCCTCCTATGCGTGGGAGAACACCGTGATCAGCTACACCCATGTCTTCCGCAGCCCCGAATTCGAGGCGCAGGACGACTGGGGCAATTTCGGCAGCGTGAACCTGCGCGTGCGGTTCTGACGCGGCGTCAGTCGGTCAGGCGGTAGTCCACCGTGCTGACCACGCGCACGATCTTCCGGCGCTCGAAGCGTTCGTCGAAATCGCCGTCGCGGGCCAGGAACTGCACGACGCCCTGGTTGGCCGAGACGATCGCGCCCACCCGCGCGCCGCTGTCGGCGGCGAACTGGTCAGCCGCCTCGCGCGCGCTTCGCGTGGCGTCGGCGATCATGCCGGGCTTGATCGCGTTGATGCCGGTGAAGCTGTAGAGCGGCCGCGGGGCCTCGGCATAGTCGCCCTCGCCCAGCAGCACGCCTGCGGTCAGCAGGTCGAGCGTGCGCGCCGTCAGCGCCGCGACCGCCGCGACATCCGCCGTGCGCACCCGCACCGCGCCGGCGGCGGTGTAGCGCAGCCGCTCCGACGCGCCCTGATCGACGAAGATCCGGTCCACCCGCAGGGCGAAGGGTTCGTCGCCGATCTCGGACGCGGCGATGCCGCCGCCCGCGACGAAGGCCCGGACCGCCGCGGCCGCGCGCCCGGCCGCGGCGATGGCCTGCTCCTGCGTCGCCCCTTCGCCGCGGAAGGCGATGCGCCAGGCGGCCACGTCGGCCTCGACATCGCGCTCGGCCAGCCCCTTCACCGTCACGACGCGCTGCGGCGCGCGGCTCTCGACCAGCGCCTGCCCGCCCAGCCAGGCGGCCGCGGCCAGCCCCAGCCCGACGAACAGCCCCGCGCCCGCATCGCCCGCGCCCATCTCAGCCCGCCGCGCGGGCCTGCGCCGCGTCGATGGCCCCGAGCAGCGCGTCCCAGGCCAGCAGGATCGAGGCGTGGCGGTTGCGGTAGTCGCGCGCCGGGCGCAGCACCTCGAGCCCGTCGAAGGGCGGCGGCGGGGCGTCGGCCCCGTCCTTCAGCATGGCCGCCAGCGCCTCGCGCCCCGCGGCGATCTGCGCCCGTGTCAGGCCCAGCGCCGCGCCGCCCAGCACCGCCGCCGAGGACTGGCCCAGCGCGCAGGCCTTCACGTCCTGCCCGAAGGCGATCACGGTGTCGCCGTCCAGCCGCACGTCCGCGGTTACGGTCGACCCGCACAGCGGCGAGCGCCGCATGGCCGTGCCGTCGGCCTGCGCCAGCCGTCCCGCATGGGGGATGTCGGCCGCCAGCGCGAGGATGCGCTTGCTGTAGAGCTGGATGAGGTCCTGGCCGTCAGACATCGCATCGTCCCTTCCCGTGCTTGCGCGGCCTCTAGATAGCGCTGCCGGCCGCAGGATAAAACGGGGGCCGTCGCATCCGCCCGAAAGGCCGCCCCCGTGATCCGCCCACCGACCGTCGCCGTCGCACCGGCCGACCTGCGATTCGACGCGCGCGGGCTGATCCCCGCCATCGCCCAGGCCCATGACACCGGCGAGGTGCTGATGATGGCCTGGATGAACGCCGCCGCCGTCGCCGCAACGCTGGCCGAGGGGCGCGCCGTGTACTGGTCGCGCTCGCGCGGCGAGCTTTGGCGCAAGGGCGACACGTCGGGCCATGTCCAGCGCCTTGTCGAGATGCGCGCCGACTGCGACCGCGACTGCCTGCTGCTGCGGATCGAGCAGACGGGCCCGGCCTGCCACACCGGCGCGCCATCCTGCTTCTTCGGGTCGGTCAGCCCGCCACCCGCAGCGTCAGGTTGATCCGCCCGCCCTCGGGCAGCAGGGTCGAGGCCCCGGCGCGCAGCCGGTCCACGCCGTGGAAGGCCAGCCGCGCGGGGCCGGCCAGCACCGCCACGTCGCCCGATTCGAGCCAAAGCGAGGCGGTGGGGTCGCCACGGCGCAACCCGCCCATGCGGAACAACGCCGGGTCGCCCAGCGAGATCGAGACGACGGGCGCGGTCGGGTCGCGCTCGTCGGCGTCGCGGTGCAGGCCCATGCGGGCAGCGGCGTCGTAGAGGTTCACCAGCATGCTGTCTGGTGCCGCCGGCCAGTCCGCGACGCGCCGCCAGACCGCCAGCGCCGCCTCGGGGATCGGCGGCCAGGGCAGGCCGGTGACGGGCGAGACCGGCGCGTAGCCATAGCCCGCGGCCGAGGCGGTCCAGCCCAGCCGCCCCGCCGCCGTCATCCGCACCGACATGACCCGCCCGCCCGGCACGGCATAGCGCGTCGGCGGGGCCAGCGCGGCGATGGCGCGCACGTCCGCCAGCAGCGCCGCCTGCGCGGGGCGGTCGAGCAGCCCGCGCCAGATGCGCGCGCCCTTGAGGTCGATGGGGTTCATCGGCGGCAGGGTGGCCGCGCGGCGCCTGCCGGGCAAGCGGGGAGGGCGCGCCGCCCGCCGGCGGCGGCGCCCGGCGGGCGGGGGCGGCGTCCCGCCATCCCGCGCCGGGCGGCGTCAGCGGATGTCGCGGCGGACCATCTCGGCGATCAGTTCGCGGATGTGGGCCCGGTCGCTCTCGTGCTGGGTCTCCAGGCGGGCGTGGTTGGCCGCCAGCACCACGTTGCGCGCCGCGAGATCGGCGACCTCGCGGTTCAGCGCCCGGATCTCCTCGGTCAGCCGCAGGATCAGCTCGCTGTCGTCGCGCAGGGCCTCCGCGGCCTTGTCGGCGGCGGCTGCGGTGTCGCGCCGCCCCTCCGACAGCATCGCCGCAAGGCCCAGCGAGCGCTCGTCGAGGAATTCGCGAAAGGCACCCGTCGGCTTGTCCGACATCTCGTCGAGCAGCGCGATGAGCGAGGCGAGCAGCCAATCCACCCTAATCCTCCTTCGCCTCGGCAGGCGGCGCCGCTCCGTCGAGGGCCTGTCCGCGCGCCTCGCGACGGGCGCGCTGCGCCCGCACGGTGTCGAGCGTCGCCGCCGCCGTCTCGCGCGCGCCGGCGTTGTGGGCCACGGCCTCGCTCAGCCGCTCGCCCCGCTGGGATGTCTCGGCGATCTCGGCCTTCAGCGAGGCGACGAGCACACCGACGAAGTTCGCGGCCATGGTCTTGTCCATGGCCCGGGACGCTAGCGGCGCGAAACTGAAGGAATCGCCAACGCCGCGGTCAGACCCGCGGCGGGCTGTCGATGGCGACCGCGCCCACGTCGCGCCAGATCGAGGATGCGCCGAACAGCCGCGCGCGCAGATCGAGCCATGCGAAGAACCACCCCACCTGACGTCCCTTCACCCCGGGCAGGCCGGCCGGGTCGAGCCCGTTCCAGGGCAGGAAGGGGTTGCGGCGCAGATAGCCGTGGATCTCGACGCGGGTGGTGGGCCGCGCGCTCGGGCTGCGGCGATGGAACCCGTAGGTGTCGGCGATCACCAGCGTGTTGGCGCGCACGTCCATCGTCCGCGGCGGCCCGTAGCCCAGCGCCGCCAGCCCTTCCTCCCCGATGCGGAACGACCCCAGCGCATGGTGGCGGCGCGGGTCGTCGCGGGCGGTCAGGCTCTGCGCGTGCTCCCACTCAAGCCTCTGCGGCGTCAGGCGGTGCGAGCCGGGGACGAAGACGAAGGGGCCGTCCTCGGGGCCGACATCGGTCAGGAACAGCCAAAGCTTCGCGGTGGGGTGGAAGGTGTCGGCGTGCAGGGCGGTCTGCGGGTCGGCCGCGTCGCGGCCCGGCCGGGCGATGACGCTTTGCAGGAACAGCGCCGGCGCCCCGGCCCGCCCGGCCGCATAGCCCATCAGGGCCGCGATGTCGCGTCGCCGGGCGAAGGCCCGCGCGGGGGCGAGGCGCGGTCCCGACAGCGCCGCCATCCGCGTCACGGTCGGGCCCTGGCGCATCTCGCGCGCCGGCAGGGGCGCGTCGAACACGGCCGTGCGCAGCGCCGCGAAGGCCTCGGGCGGCAGGAGATCGGGGCGAAGCACGAAGCCGTCGCGGTCGAATGCGGCGCGGTCGGCCGGATCGAGCCGCGCCGCCATCCGCGCCCGCCGCCACGCCGACAGGCGCGCGGCGGCGGCCACGCGCGTGCGGTGCAGGCCGAGGCGGTTCAGCCGCGGACTGCCCAGGATCGGGTTCCGGGCGAAGGATTTGTCCGACCCCGCCACGCCCGCGGCATGGCCGAGCCAGAGGAAGGGGCGTGCGAGCAGCATGGACGCGGTCTCCGGCCGATGCGCCACAGTGCACCGCGCAGGGCCCGGTTGTCAGCAGGCGCGGTGCGAAAACCTTGCTGCGGTCCGCCCCGCGACCCGTTAGCCTGCCGCAAACGCCGCCGCACGGGGAAACGCCGCCCATGACCGTCTTCCGCAAGATCCTCGTCGCCAATCGCGGCGAAATCGCGATCCGCGTGATGCGCGCCGCCACCGAACTCGGCAAGCGGACGGTCGCGATCTACGCCGAGGAGGACAAGCTCTCGCTCCACCGTTTCAAGGCCGACGAGGCCTATCGCGTGGGCGAGGGGCTGGGGCCGATCGCCGCCTATCTCTGCATCCCCGAGGTCATCCGCGTCGCGCGCGAATGCGGGGCCGACGCCATCCACCCGGGCTACGGCCTGCTGTCGGAGAACCCCGATTTCGTCGATGCCTGCGCCGAGGCCGGCATCGCCTTCATCGGACCCTCCGCCGCCACCATGCGGATGCTGGGCGACAAGGCCAGCGCGCGGCGCGCCGCCATCGCCGCCGGCGTGCCGGTGATCCCCGCGACCGAGGTGCTGGGCGACGACATGGACGCCGTGCGCGCCATGGCGGCCGAGGTCGGCTATCCGCTGATGCTCAAGGCCTCCTGGGGCGGCGGCGGACGCGGCATGCGCCCGATCTTCGGCGAGGCGGAACTCGAGGCCAAGGTGAAGGAGGGGCGGCGCGAGGCCGAGGCCGCCTTCGGCAACGGCGAGGGCTATCTGGAAAAGATGGTCATGCGCGCCCGCCACGTGGAGGTGCAGATCCTCGGCGACCAGCACGGCAACATCGTCCACCTGTTCGAGCGCGACTGCACCGTGCAGCGGCGCAACCAGAAGGTCGTCGAGCGGGCGCCCGCCCCCTATCTCGACGAGGCGCAGCGGGCGGAGCTTTGCGAATACGGCCTGCGCATCGCGCGGCACGCCAACTACACCTGCGCCGGCACGGTCGAGTTCCTCCAGGACGCCGACGACGGCAAGTTCTACTTCATCGAGGTCAACCCGCGCGTTCAGGTCGAGCACACCGTCACCGAGGAGGTGACGGGCGTCGACATCGTGAAGGCGCAGATCCGCATCACCGAGGGCGCGCGCATCGGCGACGTGGCCGATTCGGGGGTTCCGGCGCAGCACCTGATCAGGCTGGACGGCCACGCCGTGCAGTGCCGCATAACCACCGAAGACCCGCTCAACAACTTCATCCCCGACTACGGCCGCATCACGGCCTATCGCGGCGCGACCGGCTTCGGCATCCGCCTCGATGGCGGCACCGCCTATTCCGGCGCGGTGATCACCCGCTTCTACGATTCCCTGCTGGAAAAGGTGACGGCCTGGGCGCCGACCGCCGACGAGGCCGTGGCGCGGCTAGACCGCGCGCTGCGCGAGTTCCGCATCCGCGGCGTCGCCACCAATCTCGCCTTCGTCGAGAACCTGATCGCGCACCCCAAGTTCCGCAGCTGCGAATACACCACCAAGTTCATCGACGACCACGCCGAGCTGTTCCAGTTCCAGAAACGCCGCGACCGCGCCACGAAGATCCTGCGCTACATCGCCGACGTGACCGTGAACGGCCACCCCGAGACCGGGGGCCGGCCGCGTCCGCCCGCCCATGCGCGCCTTCCCCGCCCGCCCGCCTGGCGCGTCGAGACCCCGCCGCCGGGCTTCAAGACCCTGCTCGACCAGAAGGGGCCGAAGGCCGTCGCCGACGCCATGCTGGCCGAGCCGCGCCTGCTGATGACCGACACGACCATGCGCGACGGCCACCAGTCGCTGCTGGCCACCCGCATGCGCTCGATCGACATGGTGCGCGTCGCCGACGCCTATGCGCGCAACCTGCCGGGCCTGTTCTCGGTGGAATGCTGGGGCGGCGCGACCTTCGACGTGGCCTACCGCTTCCTGCAGGAATGCCCGTGGCAGCGGCTGCGCGACCTGCGCCGGCGGATGCCGAACCTGCTGCTGCAGATGCTGCTGCGCTCGTCCAACGGCGTCGGCTACACCAACTACCCCGACAACGTCGTGCGCCACTTCACGCTCCAGGCCGCCAAGACCGGGGTGGACGTGTTCCGCGTCTTCGACAGCCTCAACTGGGTCGAGAACATGCGCGTCGCCATCGACGCGGTGCTGGAATCGGGCAAGATCTGCGAGGCCGCGGTCTGCTACACCGGCGACATCGACGATCCCGACCGCGCGAAATACTCGCTGTCGTATTATGTCGAGACGGCGAAGGCGCTGGAGGCCGCGGGCGCCCACGTGCTGGGCGTCAAGGACATGGCGGGGCTGCTCAAGCCCGCCGCGGCGCGCCGGCTGATCGCGGCGCTGAAGGACGAGATCGCCATCCCGATCCACTTCCACACCCACGACACCTCCGGCATCTCCGGGGCGTCCGTGCTGGCGGCGGCGGAGGCCGGGGTGGACGCGGCCGACGCGGCGATGGACTCGTTCTCCGGGATGACCTCGCAGCCCTGCATGGGCTCCATCGTCGCGGCCCTGCGCGGCCAGCCCCGCGACACCGGCCTCGACCCGTCCGCGATCCGCGAGATCTCGGATTACTGGGAGCAGGTGCGCGGCCAGTATGTCGGCTTCGAGACCGACATGAAGGCCCCGGCCGCCGAGGTGTATCTGCACGAGATGCCGGGCGGCCAGTTCACCAACCTCAAGGCCCAGGCGCGCAGCCTCGGGCTCGAGGAGAAATGGCCCGAGGTGGCGAAGGCCTACGCCGAGGCCAACGCCATGTTCGGCGACATCGTGAAGGTCACGCCCTCGTCCAAGGTGGTGGGCGACATGGCGCTGATGATGGTCACGCAGGGCCTGACCCGCGCCGATGTCGAGGACATGGCGAAGGACATCGCCTTTCCCGAATCCGTGGTCGGCATGATGCGGGGCGAACTCGGCCAGCCTCCCGGCGGCTGGCCCGCGGCGATCCAGGGCAAGGTGCTGAAGGGCGAGACCCCCATCACGGGCCGCCCCGGGGCCGAGATGGCGCCCGTCGATCTCGAGGCGGTGCGCGCCGCGGTGTCGGAGGAACTGGAGGGCAAGCCCGTCGACGACGAGGATCTCGCCTCCTACCTCATGTATCCGAAGGTCTACCTCGACTACATGGGCCGCCGCCGCGACTTCGGCCCGGTGCGGCAGCTGCCGACCCCGATCTTCTTCTACGGGATGGAGGCGGGGCAGGAGATCACCGTCGACCTCGAGGCCGGCAAGACCCTGATCGTGCGCCTGTCGGCCATCGGCGAGGCGCATGACGGCGAGGTGAAGGTGTTCTTCGAGCTGAACGGCCAGCCGCGCACCATCCGCGCGCCCGACCGCAAGTCGGCCGCCGGCCTGCGCGCCAACCCGAAGGCCGAACCCGGCGACCCCGCCCAGGTCGGCGCGCCCCTGCCGGGCGTGATCGCCTCGGTGAACGTGCAGGCGGGCCAGACGGTCAAGCCGGGCGACCTGCTGCTGACCATCGAGGCGATGAAGATGGAGACGGCCCTGCACGCCGACCGCGACGGTGTGATCAAGCGCGTGGTCACGCCCGCGGGTGCCGCGGTCGACGCCAAGGATCTGCTGGTGGAGTACGAGGGGTGAGGGTGGTGGGCTGGGCGGCCCGCGCGTCGCGGACCGCCCAGCCATAGTCCCAGTGGTCCCGGATCAGCTCGATGAAGGCCAGTCGGCACCGTGGCGTTCGCGCATCTCTTCCAGCTTGTCGTCGATCAGGTCGTCGACCGCGTCGATCATCAGCCAGTAATTGTAGGTCTTGCGGCGGTATTCATCGGTGTTCGCCTGCTCGACCAGCAGGCTGCGGCCCTTTACGGTGATCGGCTCCCACTTTGCCTCGAACTCGTCCAGCACCGCGCGCTGCGCCTCGGTGATGCCGGCGCCGCGCAGCACCGCGACATAGCGGGCGACCTTCTCGACATCGCTGTCGTATTCGCGCGCGAGGCGTGCGCGCTCCTCCGCCTGATCGTCGCTCAGCACAGCGCTCAGCGCGACCAGCAGCGAGGTTTCCTGGATGTTGGCTTCCAGCTTCGCGAAGGCGGCGTAGATCATCAGCGTCTCGGCGGTGACCGGCTCGGCCGCGCGCGTGGCGGCGGGCTGGACGGCGAGCGCGAGCGCGCAGGCCGCCGCGGCGGCCCGCAAGGTCTTGAATGTCATGGGTCTCTCCCTGTTTCGCCTCTTGGCTGGGCCAAAGCGCCAGCGAAATGGGGCGAGATCGGGGCATTTCTCAGCAAACGCTCAAGAACGCCCCTGAAAGCTCAGGTCAGCGCCGCGAAGGTGGCCACGCCCCACAGCGTCATCAGGAAATGCGTGCGCTGGGCCTCGCCGAAGCCGATCCAGTAGCGGAACCATTCGCCGCCCACGAGGAACGCGCCCCAGACGGCGGTGAAGCCGATCACCGACAGGGCGGCGAGCACCCGCGCGCCCTCGGCGTCGGCCTGCCCCAGCGCCGCCGTCAGCAGCATGCCGACCGAGGCCCAGAGCGCGAGCGCCACCACCGACTCGACCGCGACGATGGCGGCATAGAGCCGGCGGTGCGCCCTGCCGCATTCGACGCGATAGGGTCCGAATTCGGCGAACAGGTCGGGCTGGTCGCGCAGGGGGCGCATCGACATCACGTCGGCGACCATGGCCCGGTTCACCGCGGGGTGGCGGATGTTGCCCCAGGCGCCGATGGTCAGCCAGCCGGCCTGCAGCGCAACCAGCGCTGCCTGCCCGATGAGGGAGGTTTCCTGAAGGGTCACGGCACAGCGTTCCTGCGGCGCGGACACCCACACCGGACGCATGCGCGCCGCCGACGCCGTCGCCCGCTGCCGCGCCGCCCCCGACCGGCGCGCGTAAGCGGTTGCAGGATAGGACCATGCTGCAGTGCGGTGGAATACGACTTTCGGCGGGGGCGCGTCAGCCGATCAGGAAGACGTGCAGCGCCACCGGGCCGTGCGCGCCCAGCTGCAGCGTCTGGCCGATGTCGGCGGAGCGGCTGGGGCCGGTGACCAGGTTCACCGTGCGCGGGTCGAGGCCGCGGGCGCGCCAGGCGGCCCACATGTCCTCGAAGCCGGCCATCAAATCCTCCGCCGGCAGCGCCACGAAATGGGTCTCGCCGAGGAAGGTCAGCGTCACCGGATTGCCGGGGCCCGAGGCGAGCACAAGCGTCCCGGTCTCGGCCATGGCGAATTCGGCGCGCGACAGCGTCGCGGGCTCCTCGATCCGGCCCGGCCCTTCCGATCGGTCGAGCCCGCCCCAGTCGAGCGCGCGAAGGGCCGGGTCCGATCCCGTCCGGATCGCGGCCGGCAAGTTGCGCGCGCGCAGTTCCGTCGCCAGCGCCCCGGGAAGCGCCGCCCAGCCGTCGATGCGCGACAGGGTGGCGGCCGCCGCCAGCGTCTTGGCCTCGAACTGCGCCAGCCGCGCCGCGCCCTCGCTGCGCCCCTGCGCCGGGACCGGCGCGGTCTGGGCCGGGCGCGACAGGTGCGCGGCGACCGCGGCCTCGCGCGCGGGGTCGCCGCCGGTGGCGCGCCGCACCCGCGCCAGGATCGCCGCGCGCGCCGTGGTCACGGGCGCTCTCCGGCCGCCCAGCGCTCCATGAAGGTGCGGCCCTCCGGGGCGGGGAAGTCGCGGTGCGCGGTCCAGCCGCCGGCCAGCGGCAGGCGCGAGAAGCGCCCGCGCGCCCGGCCCAGCGCCCCCAGCACCCGCATCGCGGCGCTCGTCGCCAGCCTGTAGGCGGCGGGACGGCCCGCGAACCAGCCCCAGACCGCCAGCCCCCAGCGTCCCGCGCGCGGGCTGAGGTGCTTCTCGAACTCGCGCTCGCGCCAGTGGCGCATCAGCTTCGGCAGCGGGATGCGCATCGGGCAGACGCTCTCGCAGCGCCCGCAGAAGGTCGAGGCGTTGGGCAGCTGCCCCCCCTCCTCGACGCCGATCAGCGATGGCGTCAGCACCGCCCCCATCGGCCCGGGATAGACCCAGCCATAGGCGTGCCCCCCGACCGCCTGGTAGACGGGGCAGTGGTTCATGCAGGCGCCGCAGCGGATGCAGCGCAGCATGTCCTGGAACTCGGTCCCCAGCATCGCCGTGCGGCCGTTGTCCAGCAGCACGACATGGTATTCCTCCGGCCCGTCCGGGTCGCCGGCCCGGCGCGGCCCGCGCGAGAAGGTGGTGTAGACGCTCATCTCCTGCCCGGTGGCCGAACGGCCCAGCAGGCGCAGGACGGTCGCCGCGTCCTCCAGCGTCGGCACGATCTTCTCGATCGAGGCCAGCACGATGTGCACGCGCGGCAGCGACTGGGACAGATCCCCGTTGCCCTCGTTGGTGACGATGATGCTCTGCCCGGTCTCCGCCACCAGCATGTTCGCGCCGGTCACGCCCACCTCGGCCTCGAAATACTTCGCGCGCAGCACGCCGCGCGCCTCCGCCAGCATGGTGCGCAGATCCGACAGGTCGCGGTCCGCGGGCAGGTGGGTGTGGGTGTCGCGGAACAGCCGGTCCACCTCGGGCACGGTCACATGGACGGCCGGCGCGATGATGTGGCTGGGCGTCTCGCCGCGCAGCTGGATGATGTATTCGCCGAGGTCGGTCTCGACGGGGCGGATGCCATGGGCGGAAAGGTGGTCGTTGAGGCCGATCTCCTCCGAGATCATGGTCTTGCCCTTGTTCACCGCCTTCGCGCCCGCGTTGCGGCACAGGTCCAGCACGATGCGCCGCGCGTCCTCGGCGGTCTCGGCCCAGTGCACCACGCCGCCCGAGGCCACGACCTGCGCCTCGTAGCGTTCGAGGTAGAGGTCGAGGTTCGCCAGCACATGGTCCTTCAGGTCGCGCGCGGCGTCGCGGATGGCGTCGAATTCCGGCAGGGCGTCGCGCGCCTTCGCCCGCTTGCCGACGAAGCCCGCCTGGGTCGAGCGCATGGCGCGCTGGACGTTGGCGTTGCCGAGCGCGGCGGTGGCATTGCGCCTGAAGAAGCGCGAGGTCGGCTGATGGGCGGTCACGGTTCGGTCTCCACGCGCCGGCCCGCGGCGTCGATGACGAGCACCCCGTCCTCCTTGGCGAGCGGGCCGGGCGGCAGGCGGTCGAGGATGTCGAACACCGCCTCGCTGGGGCGGCACAGGCGCACGCCGCGCGGGGCGCAGACGATGGGGCGGTTGACGAGGATCGGGTGCTCGACCATGCGGGCGAGCAGGGTGTCGTCGTCGATGTCCGGCGCCAGCAGCCCCAGGTCTTCGGCGGGCGTGCGGGCCACGCGCAGCGCCATGCGCGGCGTCAGGTTCGCCGCGGCGAACAGGCCCAGCAGCTGCGGGCGCGTCCAGCCCGTCTCGAGGTAGGGGACCACCACGGGGGCCTCGCCGCTCGCCGCGATGAAGGCCAGCACGTTGCGCGAGGTGCCGCAGTCGGGATTGTGGTGGATGACGACCGTCATGCCGAGCCCTCGCCGATGGCCGGGGTGTCGGTCATCCCGGCGAGCACCTCGGCCACATGGCGCGCGCGCAGGGACAGGCCGGCCCGCTGGGCCTTGCCGGCCATGTTCATCAGGCAGCCCAGATCGCCCGCCAGCAGCAGGTCCGCCCCGGTGGCGGCGGCATCGGCGGTCTTGTCGCCGACCATCTTGTTCGAGATCTCGGGGAACTTGACGCAGAAGGTGCCGCCGAAGCCGCAGCACACCTCCGGGTCCCGCATCTCGGTCAGCGTCAGCCCCTCGACGCTGGCCAGCAGCCGCCGCGGCTGGTCCTTCACCCCCAGCGACCGCAGCCCCGAGCAGCTGTCATGGTAGGTCGCCGCCGCCACGCAGGCGGCATCGACGCGCTGCATGCCCCGGACATCGGTCAGGAACGACACCAGCTCATGCGTGCGCGCGGCCACGGCCCCGGCGCGCGCGGCCCATGCGGGGTCGTCGGCGAAGATCGCGGGATAGTCCTTCGCGATGGTCGCGGCGCAGGAGCCGGAGGGGACCACGACATGGTCGTAGCCCTCCAGCGCCGCGACCGTGGCCTGCGCCACCGCCCGCGCCCGCGCGCGGTCGCCCGAATTCCATGCGGGCTGGCCGCAGCAGGTCTGGGCCGCCGGCACCTCGACGTCGCAGCCGGCATCGCGCAGCAGCTTGACCGCTGCGAAGCCGATCGTCGGTCTGAACATGTCCACGAGACAGGTGACGAACAGCGCCACCCGCGGTCGGTCGGTCGTCATGGCGGCTCCCGTTCGGCGACGAAACGGTTCTACGCAGGCGTCATGGGGCCATCAACGCGCCGCGCCGTCGCCGCAACGGTTCGCCGCAGGGACCGGTCCCGCCCCCTCCAGCGCCCCGCCGGAGGCCGGGCCGCGCAGCGGCTGCAGCAGCATGCGGTGCAGCCACAGCTCGCGGCGGTCGCGGAACAGCTCGATGCCGATGGCCATGCCCTCGTGCCCCGCCAGCGGCTGGGCGCGGTAGGTGCCGAGCAGCCGGTCCCACCAGGGCAGGTTGAAGCCGAAATTGCTGTTGGTCTCGGCCGGGACCACCGAATGGTGGACGCGGTGCATGTCCGGGGTCACCACCAGCAGCCGCAGCCAGCGGTCGATCCGCGCCGGGATGGCGACGTTGCTGTGGTTGAACATCGCCGTGGCGTTCAGCAGCACCTCGAAGACCAGCACCGCCAGCGGCGGCGCGCCCAGCGCGGCGACCACGGCCAGCTTGATGCCCATGGACAGCAGGATCTCGACCGGGTGGAAGCGCAGCCCGGTGGTCACGTCGAACTCCAGATCGGCGTGGTGCATGCGGTGCAGCCGCCACAGCGCCGGCACCGCGTGGAACATCACATGCTGCAGGTAGATCGCCAGATCCAGCGCCAGCAGCGCGATCGGGAAGGCCGCCCAGCCCGGGACCTCCAGCGCGTTCAGCAGCCCCCAGCCATTGGCCTGCGCGTGCAGCGCCAGGCCCACCGCGGCCAGCGGGAACAGCAGGCGCACCAGCGCCGTGTCCAGCGCCACGACGCCGAGGTTGTTCGACCAGCGCAGCAGGCGCGGGATCTCGCGCCGCCGCCTTGGGGCCGCGACCTCCCAGGCCGCCATCGCCGCCAGCACCCCGAGGAACGCCCCCAGCCGCAGGGTCGGCTCGTGCGACAGCAACAGGTCGGTCATCGGTGCGGGTCCTCCGGGGCACGGTCGGCCAGAGCATGGAGGTAGGGCGTTGCGCTGCGCCGCGAAGCTGCGACAAAGCCGCCGATCCCGATGGAGACCCCGCCATGACCCGCCCCACCGCCGCCCGGCTGCGCCGCGCCCCGCTCCTGGGCCTGCTGTGGCTCGCCGCCCTTCCCGCCGCCGCGGTCGAGCTGCCCGGCCCGCTGGTCTCGACCGCCTGGCTGGCCGAGCACATCGACGCGGTGCTGGTGCTCGACGTGCGCGAGGATGCCGAAAGCTACGAGGGCTCGGGCCACATCGTCGGCGCGGTCGAGCTGCGCTTCGGCGACCTGCGCGGCCCCGCCCCGGACGGCGGGCTGGACGTCGGCGAGATGAGCCTGACGGGCGAGGCGCTGGCCGCGCCGCTGCGCGCGGCGGGGCTGTCGGCGGGCATGCCGGTGGTGCTGACCCATCGCGGCCGCAGTATCGAGGACACCGGCTACGCCACCTACCTGTTCTGGCAGCTCCGCCGCATGGGCCATGGCCCGGTCGCCCTGCTCGACGGCGGCACCAAGGCCTGGATCGACGAGGGCCGCGAGATCTGGGGCGAGCGCGACGAGGCCGACCCGGGCGATTTCGCCGCCGCCGATCCGGTTCCCGGCATGGCGGTCGAGACGCCGGCCGTGCAGGGCTGGGCCGGGGCGGGGGGCGATCTGGTGGACGCCCGCCCGCTGTCCTGGTTCATCGGTCTCGACAAGCGGCCCGACCTCGCCGTGGGCGGCCACATCCCCGGCGCCGCGCCGATGCCCTACGAACTGCTGTTCATGCCCGACGCCACCTTCCGCCCGGCCGAGGCGCTGGAGGCGGCCGCGGCGGCCATGGGCCTGTCGCGCGAGCGGCCCGTGGCGGCCTACTGCAACACCGCGCATGTGTCGTCGATGACCTGGTTCGTGCTGGCCGAGCTGCTCGGCTGGCCCGATGTCGCGCTCTACGACGGCTCGATGCTGGCCTGGAGCGCGCACGGCCTGCCGGTGGCGCAGGCGCTGCGCTGACGGCTCAGCCCGGCTCGATGTCCCCGGCCATGCGCACGCGGCGCGTCTCGGGGCCGTGGGGGTCGAAGCCCTCGTTCACCACCGCCTCGACCCGGCAATCCTCGCACAGCGACAGCACGCGCAGGCGCGCCGCGCCCGCCTCGCCCGCGAACATCCAGTGCCCGGCCAGCCGCGCCCTGACCCGTTCGATGCTGGAGGCGACGCCGAAGGCCTTGCCGCAGCCTTCGCAGTGGAAGGGTGCCTCCTCCTTCAGCACGCGCTTCGGCGCCTCCCAGGCGCGGAAGTCGATCTGCGGGACCAGCGCGATGGCGGTCTCGGGGCAGGTGGCGGCGCACAGGCCGCACTGCACGCAGGCGCTTTCGGTGAAGCGCAGCATCGGCGCCTCGGGGTTGTCGAGCAGCGCGCCGGCGGGGCAGACGCCGACGCAGGCCATGCACAGGGTGCAGGCGTCGAGGTTCAGGGCCACCGCGCCGAAGGGCGCGCCCGCCGGCAGGGCGATGCGGTCCGCAGGCGCGGGCGCGGCCTCGGCCAGCGCCACCATCGCCGCCACCAGCAGGCCCCGTTTCTCGGCCGGCGGCGCGAAGGAGGACCGCGCCGCCCGCGCCGCCGGAGCGGGGCCCGCCAGCGCGGCCTCCAGCGCGTCGGGGTCGTCGGTCTCGATCAGCGCCGCGGTGCCGGGCGGGTAACCCAGCGCGGCCAGGATGTCGGCCGACAGCGCCAGCGTCGCGCGCAGCCCGGCGATGTCGTGGCGCGGCCGCGCCCGGCCCAGCAGCCGCACCGCCCCCGCGCCCCAGGCCATGGCGGCGGCGACCAGCTCGGGCCCGACCTGCGTGATCTCGTTGACGAGGATCGGCACGACATGGGCGGGCAGCCCCGCGCCGTGCCGGGCGCTGGCGTCGATCAGCGCCGCGCCGTGGTCCTCGTCGTGCAGCAGGATCACCGGCGCGGCCTTCGCCCCGGCGGCGTGCCAGGCGCGGATCGCCGCGCGCAGGCGGCGGGCCAGCGTCTCCGCCGTGGGCAGGGCGTAGGACGCGGCGCCGGTGGGGCAGGCGGCGGCGCATTGCCCGCAGCCCGCGCAGATCATCGGGTCGATGGCCACCGTGTCGCCCGCGGGCTGGATGGCCGAGGCCGGGCAGAGGTCGAGGCAGCGCGTGCACCCCGTCTTTCGGTTGCGCGAATGGGCGCATAGGTCCGGCGCGAAGCTGATGAAGCGCGGCTTGTCGAAGGTCCCGACCATGCCGGCCGCCCGGCGCGCGGCGGCCGCCACCGCCGTCCGGTCGCCCGGGTCGGCGCGCAGGTAGCCGGGGCGCAGCTCGCCCGCGGGAAACAGCGGCGCGCCCCCGGTCAGGTCGAGGATCAGGTCGCAGCGCGACACCGCCCCGTCGCGCCCGGGCCCGAAGCGCAGCGCCCCGCGCGAGGACGGCGCGGGATCGGCGAAGCCGTCCACGGTGACCGCGAATTCCCCCAGATGCCCGGTCGCCGCCACCGCGCGGCCCTGAAGCACCGGGAACAGCGTGCGCCGGGGCGGGGCGACCTCGGCCCCCGGCAGCAGCAGCACGGTTACGTCCAGGCTGTCGGCCAGATCCGCCGCCGCCTGCACCGCGGCCTCGTCGCGCCCCAGCACCAGCGCCACGCCCCGGCTTTCCAGCGAGACCAGCTCGACCGGCGGGGCCTCCTCGGCGGCCGCCGCGATCAGGGCCGCGGCCTTGGGCCCGCTGGCCGCGGCCTGCGCCGACCAGCCCCCGGTCTCGCGGATGTTGGCGAAGGCGAGCGGTGCCTCGAAGCCCATGTCGCCGGCGACCTCCTCGAAGGCCGCGCGTTCCTGCGTGCAGGCGATGGTCACCGGCGCGCCCTCGGCCAGCGCCGCCTGCACGCGCGACAGCTGCGCCCGGCACAGCTGCGTGGCGACGGGGCCGACCCGCCCGCAGCCGGCGCGCGCGATGGCGCCCGCGTCGACCGGCATGCTGCCCTCGCAGTCGCAGACGAGGATCAGGCGGTCGGCCATGGCGCGCTCCGGGACGGGGGCGGCGCGCTCTTGCGCCGGGTTGCGCGAAGTTTCATCACAAAGGCCCCGACGCCGCCAGAGACCAAGCGCCCATGGCCGACGCCGCCCGCCTGAGCCTGCCCCCGCCCTACGACCAGCGAAGGCTGGAGGCCGGCGACCCGTTCGCGGTCGCGCAGGCCGTTGCGCGCGACGAGGGCGCGGGCGCGCTGCTGTGGCGGCTCGGCGGCGGCGTGCTCGCGGCGGCGGTGACGCTGGAACCCGACCGCCCGGCGCGGGAGGCGCGGCACGCGCTGTTCGCCGGCATGGCGGCGCTGGCCGACGCGCTGGCCGCCCGTTGCCCGCCCGAGCGCGCGGCGCGCATCGGCTGGCCCGCGACCGTGCTCTACGACAAGGCGCGGCTGGGCGGGGCGCGCTTCGCGTCCGCGCCCTGCGCGGATGACGCCGTGCCCGACTGGCTGGCGTTCGGCTTCGAGCTGATCGCCGACCGCGACCACCTCGCCGACCCCGGCCTGCACCCGGAGACGACCTCGCTGAAGGAGGAAGGCTTCGACGCCCCCGAGGCCATCCTCGAAAGCTTCGCCGCCTACCTCATGCTCTATTTCGACCGCTGGGCGCATCAGGGGCTGGCGGCCGTGACCGAGCGCTATCTCGAGCGCATCGACCCGCCCATGCTGGCGGGGGGCCGCGCCATCGAGGGCGGCGACCTCGTCGAGCGCACGCCCTCGGGCGCCACGCGCTGGCGGCGGCTGGACGAGGGGCTGGCGGCCTGCGCCTGGCGCGGGCCGGACGGGCCGCGCCTGTGACGCGCCTGCCGCGCACCATCCGGCTCGACGCCTCGGACACGGTCGTGTTCGACCGCGCGGCGGCGCCCGGGGAATGGGCTGTGCCCGGCACCTTCCTGTTCGCCGGGCGCGATCCGGAGGCGCTGTCGCGCAAGCAGCGGGTGGCCTTCCGCAGCGGGTTCCTCGGGATCGACAGCTTCGGCTGGTCGACGCTGGCGGTGGTGGCCGAGGCGTCCGACACGGAGCGGGCGGGGTTCGTGGAGCGGCTGTCCGCGCAATTCGTGGCGCGGCTCGGCGCGCCCGACACCGCCACGGCGCGGCCCGCGGCCGAGGAGGAGGCGGCGCTGGCCGAGACGCTGTGCCGCGACCACGCCCCCGGCACGCTGCTGGCCCTGCACCGCGCGGCCGAGCCCGGCGGCGCGATCCGCGAACGCTTCCGCACCCTGCGCCCGCGCGACGAGACCGCCTTCTCCGCCGGGCACCTGCGCGGCCATGACCGCGCCTTCCACCTCGTCGAGACCGACGAGGCGGAGGACGGGCACGGCATCGACCTGGTGGCGCTGGGCGACGCGCGCCGGGACGGGCAGCCGTGAGCGGGGGCCGGATCGTCCGCCTTCGCGACGCCGCCGGACGGGCGGCGGTCGCGGGAGGCGGCGCATGAGGGAGTTCTGGGTCGCCTCCGGCCACCAGCTGTGCCGCCGCGACGCGGCCGGGCGGCTGGCGGTCACGGACGAACTGATCCTCGCCTGGCTGGCGCGCCCGGAGGCGATGCCCCCCGACGACGCCTGCTTCGCCGAGCGCGCCCTGCACGCCAGGCTGCGCCGCGCGCCGCGCGCGCCGGTTTCCGAGGGCGAGGTGGCGGCGATGGCCGATCCGGACGCGCGCGAGAACTGGGGCTTCCTGCTGGCCCTGCGCGACGCGCTGCTGGCCGAGGGCACGGTCGAGGGCGGCTGGCTGCGCCTGCTGCGCGAGGGCACCGTGCTGCCGCCTCTGTTCCACGGCTGGCTGGTGCAGCTGATCCTGCGCAACGCGCTCGACGGCTGCGACGACCCGCTCGCGCTGCGCGCGGCCGAGCTTTTCTTCCGCCCCCAGCGGGCGCGGGTGCGCGACGGCGCGCTGCTGATGGCCGATTCGGAGGTTGCGGCGGCCATCGAGGGCGGCATGCACGCCGCGCCCCTGACCACGATGCTGTCGGGCGGGCTCGACGCGCTCGACGTGCTGGGCGAGGGCAACGCCTGGACCTACTGGAGCCGCTCCGACGCCCACACCACCGTGCTGAACTTCGGCGGCGACCCGGCCGCGCGGGCGGGGCTGGCGCGCGTCGTCGAGGCCTTCGCGGGCCACCTGCTGGGGGTGGCCGTCGCGGTCGCGCCGCGGACCAAGATCGCGGACGCGCCCTTCCGCTGGTATGTCGGGCTCGACCGCGTCGGCAGCGCCATCGGCGACGCGCTGTGGCGCGGCGAGGCCCCGCCCTCCGCGCCGGTCGGCCTGTTCTCCCTGACGCCGCGCGACCCCGCCGCCTTCCTGCCGGCGGTGGGCGCGGGGCCGGTCTGGCTGATCCTCGGGATGGAGCCGGACGGGGCGGTTCGGCTGAAGCCCCAGAACCTCGTCGCGGGCCTGCCGCTCGCCGCCCCGCCCGCGTGAGCGGCGCCCTGTGCCGGGGGCGGCGGGCCGTGGCCCTTTCGCCCCGCCGCCTCGCCGCGCTAGGGTGCCGCCCATGCCGATGCGCACGCTGACCGTAGGGGTGTTCGCCCTGCTTCGCCCGCCCGCCACGCGCTGGGGGACGGCGATGCTCGTGCCGTCCGCCGTGGTGTGGCCGGCCCCCGACCTGCCCGCGCCCGCCGCGGTCGGGGCGCAGGGGGGGGCGGCGCTGTGGCATCTCGGGGCGCATGGCCTGACCCTGCATTCCGGCGACACCGGGCACATGCGCGACAACCTCGCCGGGGCCCGCCCCTCGGTCTGGGTGGCGCTGGCGCAGGCCGGGGACCCGGCCTCCGTCGCCGTGCGGCTGGTGACGGTCGACCCCTACGAGGGCGGCGGTCTGGCCGACGACGAGGCGCTGGTGGTCGAGGCGACGCCCCTGCCGCCCGCCATCGCCGCCGAGATGACTGCGTTCATCGCCGCCCATCACGTCGAGGTGCCCTTCGAGAAGCGCAGGCGCAGCCCCGCGACCGCGCCTGGCGACCCCCGCGCCCCGCGCATACTGCGCCCCGAGGACAAGTGGGGCCGCGGATGACCGGCGGGGCGGGGGATGGCGGCGGGGATGCGGACGGCTTCCTGTCGCGCTGGTCGCGGCGCAAGCGGTCCGCCGCCGCCGCGCAGGATCCCGACGCCGCGGACGGCGCGGACACGCAGACGGCCGCCGTCGCCCCGACGCCCGGAGACGACGCGCCGGCCGCCGCCGACCCCGCGCCGGTCGAGCCGCCGCCCCCGGTCGAGCGGATCGAGGCCGGGACCGATCTCGCGCCATGGCTGCGCGCCGGGGTGCCGGCGGCCACGCGCAACGCGGCCCTGCGGCGGATGTGGTCGGTCGACCCGCTGATCCGCGACCATCGCGACCTCGCGCTCGACTATGCGTGGGACTGGAACACGCCCGGCGGCCTGCCCGGCGGCGGCGGCGCGATGAACCCCGAAAGGGTGGCGGAGAGCCTGCGCGACCTGCTCGACCGGCCCGCGGCGCCGCCTGTCGCCGCGCGCGCGCCGGAGGAGGGGCAGGGGACGCGGCCGGACGGGCAGGCTGATACCGCGGCGGCGGAAGGCCCCGTCCCGGCGCGCCCGTGCGCCGCGGATGCGGTCGCCGGCGCCGAGACGGGCACGGGCACGGGCGCGGCCGAAGCGCCCCGGGGGGCGCCGGCCGCCGCCGAGGATCCCGCCGCGCCCGAGGCCGGCCACGCGGCGACTCGGGTGCGGCGCCACGGAGCGGCGAGGCCGGTCTGAGGGGGTGCGCAAGGCGCGCGCGTCGCGTGCCGGGCGCGCCGGAACCGCCACGCAGCGCGCGTTTTCCGGCATCAATCCCGAATCTGTCGCCAATGCCGAAAGTCGTCGCAAAAAACGGGTTTGCGTGTCTGCTTTGCTCATGTAGCGTTCACTTGGGAGAGAACGCCGTGCGGATCGAACCGCCCGCATTCAGGAAGACCGGAACCAGATGACCATGGCGAGCCCGGCGCAGGCCGAGCCAGCGATCAGCGACCCCGACCTGCTGCGCAGCCGGCAATACGCATTCCTGTCGCGCCTTCTAGGCGCAGCGCCGGATTCGGCGCTGCTGGCGCGGATCGCCGCGATGCAGGGCGATTCGACGCCGCTGGGTCTGGCCTACGGCGCGCTCGCGCAGGCAGCGGCGCGCACCACGCCGGCCGAGGTCGAGCGCGAGTTCTTCGAGCTGTTCGTGGGCGTCGGCCGGGGCGAACTGCTGCCCTACGCCTCGTTCTACCTCACCGGATTCCTGAACGAGCGGCCGCTGGCCGAACTGCGCGGCGATCTCGCGCGGCTGCGCGTGGCACGCGCCGAGGACCGGCACGAGCCCGAGGACCACATCGCCGCGATCTGCGAGGTCATGGCGGGGCTCGCCTCGGGCCGCTTCGCCGCCGAGGGGCTGGACGACGCCGCCTTCTTCGCGCGGCACCTGCGCCCCTGGGCGCCGGCCTTCTTCGACGATCTCGCCCGCGCGCCCTCGGCCGCCTTCTACGCGGCGGCCGCGGGGGTGGGATCGGCGTTCATGGCGATCGAGACCCGCGCCTTCGCGCTGGAGGCATGAGGCCGGGGACAAGTGAAACGCCGTCCGCGACAAGGCGTTGCGTGGACGGCGGGGCGATGGCGGGCGACAAGCGCGACGGTCTGCGCGCGACGGCCCACAGCACAGGACGACAGGACATGGCGAACAGCGACGACAAAGACGCCAAGGGCACCGGCATCGCCCGGCGCGCGTTCTTCGGGGCCGCCATCGGGCTCGGCTCGGCCGCGGCGCTGGGGGCCGGCGGCGCGCGCCCCGCACTGGCGCAGGCCGGCGACGAGCGCACGAAGGCCCGCTACCGCGTCACGCCGCATGTCGAGGCGTTCTACCGCACCAACCGCTACTACAAGGGGGCCTGAGCCATGCTGGTGAAGCGCAGACAGGGCGAGGCCGCCCGCACCCGCCTGACGCCCGCCGCCGGCGAACTCGCCGGCCGCGCGCTCGACCGCCGCTCCTTCCTGCGCGCCTCGGGCCTCGCCGTCGGCGGCCTCGGGGCCGTGGGCGCGATGGGCGCGGGCATGGTGCGCGAGGCGCAGGCCGGCGCGCTGGACCACGCGCAGCCCGTCGAGGTGCGCCAGAACATCTGCACCCACTGCTCGGTCGGCTGCACCGTGCTCGCCGAGGTGCAGAACGGCGTCTGGGTCGGTCAGGAGCCCGCCTGGGAGAGCCCGATCAACCGCGGCACGCATTGCGCGAAGGGCGCGTCGGTCCGCGAGCTGGTTCACGGCGACCGCCGCCTGAAATACCCGATGAAGAAGGTCGGGGGCGAATGGCAGCGGATCTCGTGGGACCAGGCCATCGACGAGATCGGCGACAAGCTGCTGGCGATCCGCGAAAGCAGCGGCGCCGACAGCGCCTATCTGCTCGGCTCGGCCAAGATGTCGAACGAGGGCGCCTACCTGTTCCGCAAGTTCGCGGCCTTCTGGGGCACGAACAACGTGGACCACCAGGCGCGCATCTGCCATTCGACGACGGTCGCGGGTGTGGCGAACACCTGGGGCTACGGCGCGATGACGAACAGCTACAACGACATCCGCAATTCCAAGACCGTCATCTTCATGGGCTCGAACGCCGCCGAGGCGCATCCCGTGTCGATGCAGCACATCCTCGCGGGCAAGGAGACCCAGCGCGCCAACGTGATCGTCATCGATCCGCGCTTCACCCGCACCGCCGCCCACGCGACCGACTATGTGCGCATCCGCTCCGGCACCGACATCGCGGTGGTGTGGGGCATCCTGTGGCACATCTTCGAGAACGGCTGGGAGGACAGGAAGTTCATCGCCGAGCGCGTCCACGGCATGGACGAGGTCCGCGCCGAGGTCGCAAAGTGGACCCCGGCGGAGGTCGAGCGCGTGACCGGCGTGCCCGAGGCGCAGCTGCGCCGCGTGGCCGAGACCTTCGCCACCCAGAAGCCCAGCACCTTCATCTGGTGCATGGGCGGCACGCAGCACACGGTCGGCACCGCCAACGTCCGCGCCTACTGCAACCTGCTGCTGGCCACCGGCAACGTCGGGTCCGAGGGCACCGGCGCCAACATCTTCCGCGGCCACTGCAACGTGCAGGGGGCCACGGACTTCGGCCTCGATATCGGCACGCTGCCCTGCTACTACGGCCTTGCCGCGGGGTCGTGGAAGCATTGGTCCCGCGTCTGGGACGTGCCCTACGACTACTTCGTGTCGCGCTTCGACGCGGTGCCGGCCAAGGGCGGGCGCGACGCGCGCGACCCGGTGGCCAACATGTCCGTGCCCGGCATCCCCTCCACGCGCTGGTTCGACGCCACGCTGCTGGACGCCGAGGACGTCGACCAGCGCGACAACATCAAGGCGATGATCGTGTTCGGGCATGGCGGCAACACCGTGCCCCGCATGGCCGATGCGCAGCGCGGCATGAACGCGCTCGACCTGCTGGTGGTGGCCGACCCGCACCCGACCACCTTCGCCGCCCTGCATTCGCGCACCGACAACACCTATCTGCTGCCGATCTGCACCCAGTTCGAATGCTCTGGCTCGCGCACGGCCTCGAACCGCTCGGTGCAGTGGGGCCAGAAGATCGTCGAGCCGATCTTCGAGAGCGACAACGACTATGCCGTGATCTACCGGCTCGCGCAGAAGCTCGGCTTCGCCGACGAGATGTTCAAGCCCTACGAGATGGTGCGCGGCAAGTTCGTCATGGAGCCGACGCCGGAATCGATCCTGCGCGAGATCAACCGCGGCGCATGGTCGACCGGCTACACCGGCCAGTCGCCCGAGCGTCTCAAGGCGCACATGGCCAACCAGGACAAGTTCGACCTGGTGACGCTGCGCGCCGCCAAGGACGTGCCGGAGGTCGGCGGCGACTACTACGGCCTTCCCTGGCCCTGCTGGGGCGCGCCGGAGATGCGCCATCCCGGCACCCACATCCTCTACAACCCCAACATCCCCGTCGCCGAGGGCGGCGGCGCCTTCCGCCCCCGCTTCGGCGTCGAGCGCGAGGGCGTGACGCTGCTGGCCGAGGGCAGCTACCCGCCGGGCTCCGAGATCGAGGACGGCTATCCCGAATTCACCATGGGCATGCTGCAGCGCCTCGGCTGGGACGCCGACCTGACGGCGGAGGAGCGCGCGACCATCGAGCGGATCGGCGGGGCCGACCCCGAGGCGGTCGCCAAGGTGTCCTGGTCCATCGACCTGTCGGGCGGCATCCAGCGCGTGGCGATCAAGCACGGCGCGGTCCCCTACGGCAACGGCAAGGCCCGCGCGGTGGCGTGGAACCTGCCCGACCCGGTGCCGGTTCACCGCGAGCCGATCTACTCGCCGCGCCCCGACCTCGTGGCGGACTACCCGACCCGCGACGACGGGCGGCAGTTCCGCGTGCCGAACATCGGGCGCACCGTGCAGCAGTCGGTCGTGGACAAGCGTCTGCACGAGCAGTTCCCGATCATCCTCACCTCCGGCCGTCTGGTCGAATACGAGGGCGGCGGCGAGGAGACGCGCTCGAACCCGTGGCTGGCCGAGCTGCAGCAGGACATGTTCGTCGAGATCAACCCCGCCGACGCCGCGTCGCGCGGCGTGGTCGACGGCGGCTGGGTCTGGGTGACGGGCCCGGAGGGCGGCAGCAAGGCCCGCGTCAAGGCGCTGGTGACCGAGCGCGTCGGGCCGGGCGTGGCCTTCATGCCGTTCCACTTCGCCGGATGGTTCCAGGGCGAGGACCAGCGGGGCAACTATCCCGCCGGGACCGACCCCATCGTGCTGGGCGAGAGCGTCAACGTCGTCACAACATACGGCTACGACCCGGTGACGGGCATGCACGAGGGCAAGGTGACCCTCTGCCAGATCGCGGCCGCGTAATCAGGGATCCCCAGCCATGGCCAGGATGAAGTTCCTCTGCGACGCCGACCGCTGCATCGAGTGCAACGCCTGCGTCACCGCCTGCAAGAACGAGCACGAGGTGCCCTGGGGCATCAACCGGCGGCGCGTCGTCACCATCAACGACGGCCTTCCCGGCGAGCGCTCGGTCTCGATGGCCTGCATGCACTGCACCGACGCGCCCTGCGCGTCTGTGTGCCCGGTGAACTGCTTCTACACCACCGACGACGGCGTGGTCCTGCACAACAAGGACACCTGCATCGGCTGCGGCTACTGCTTCTATGCCTGCCCGTTCGGCGCGCCGCAGTATCCGAAGCTGTCCAATTTCGGCACGCGCGGAAAGATGGACAAGTGCACCTACTGCTCGGGCGGGCCGGAGGCAGACCTGACCGAGGCTGAATACATCAAGTACGGCTCGAACCGCCTGGCCGAGGGCAAGCTGCCGCTCTGCGCCGAGATGTGCTCGACCAAGGCGCTGCTGGCCGGCGACGGCGACATCATCGCCGAGATCTACCGCGAGCGGGTGGTCACCCGCGGCTACGGCTCGGGCGCCTGGGGCTGGAAGACGGCCTATGGCGACGGGATCCAGGTGTGAGGGGGGCAAGGGTCATGGGCATGATGTCCCGTCTGTCGGCCGCGATGCTGCTCGCGGCCCTGCTCGCCGCCCCCGTGGCGGCGCAGCAGGTCAACCCCACCGCGCAGGCGGTGCAGGAAGAGGCGCTGATGCAGGCCCTCCAGGGCCAGCCCCTCGCGGGGCGCATCACCATCCCGGACGACCGCGCCGCGGCGCTGATCAAGCCGGCGAACAAGGACTGGGCGGCGCTGCACCAGGGCAACATGTGGCTGCTCTCGGTCACCAGCGTCGTCGGCATGCTGGCGATCCTCGCGGTGTTCTACATGGTCCGCGGCCGCATCGCCATCGACGGCGGCCCGGCCGGCCGCACCATCCTGCGCTTCGACGGCATCGAGCGCTTCGGCCACTGGCTGACCGCCTCGACCTTCGTGGTGCTGGCGCTGACCGGCCTGAACCTCGTGATCGGGCGGCAGGTCCTGCAGCCGCTGATCGGCGAGGCGGGCTTCGGCGCGCTGACCGCCTGGGGCAAGCTCGCGCACAACTTCCTCGCCTGGCCGTTCATGGCGGGCGTGGCGCTGATCTTCGTCATGTGGGTCTGGCACAACATCCCCGCCAAGGTCGACCTGCAATGGCTGGCGCAGGGCGGCGGGCTGTTCTCCGACGACGCCCACCCGCCGGCGCGCAAGTTCAACGCCGGGCAGAAGGTGATCTTCTGGGCCACGGTGCTTGGCGGCGCCGCGCTGTCCTTCACCGGCATCATGCTGCTGTTCCCCAGCTATGCGGGCGGGCCGGCTGACTGGCAGTTCTACCAGTTCCTGCACGGCGTTATCGCGGCGGTGCTGGCGGCCATCATCATCGCGCACATCTACATCGGCTCGGTGGGGATGGAGGGGGCCTTCGACGCCATGGGCTCCGGCGAGGTCGACGAGAACTGGGCCCGGCAGCACCATTCGCTGTGGGTCGACGAGGTGATCGCCGAGGAGCGCAAGCGCCCCTCCCGCGGCCGGGCGATGCCCGCCGAGTGACGCGATGCGCCCCCCGGCGGGGGGCGGCGGGATCGGGCCCGGCGCGCGTCAGCGCGGCCGGGCCTTTCCGTCCGCGGGCCGCGCTGCGGCGCCGCAACCCGATGGGCCGACCTCCATGACCGATGCCGACGCGCTGCGCCGCCTGGTCGCCGACCTGCCCCTGCCGGGCGGCGGGACGCTCGGCGCGTCGGGGCGGCTGCAGGGGCCGACGCTGGCGGGCGACACGGCCAGCGCCGCCCTCGCCGTCGCGCCGGCCGAGGCCGAGGCGTTCGGGGCGCTGCGCGCGGCCGTCGAGGACCGCCTGCGCGCCGCCCCCGGCGTCGCCCGCGCCTTCGTCGCCCTGACCGCCGAGCGCGGCGCGGGGGCGGCGGTCCCGGATCCGGCCCCCGCCCGCGCGCGCCCGGCCCCGCCCACGCTGCGCCCGCCCGCCGCCGCGAAGCCCGCCGCCGCGAAGCCGGCCGCGGCCGCTTCCGATGCGGCGCGGCCCGCGGCGCTGGCCGATGTGGCGCATGTCGTCGCCGTGTCCTCGGGCAAGGGCGGGGTCGGCAAATCCACCACGGCCGTCAACCTGGCGCTGGGCCTGCGGGCGCTGGGCCTTTCGGTGGGCGTGCTCGACGCCGACATCCATGGGCCGTCGCTGCCCACCCTGCTGGGCCTGCACGGCAGGCCGCGGGTGGGCGCGGGGCGGCGGCTGCTGCCGATGGAGGGCTGGGGCCTGAAGGCCATGTCCATCGGCCTGCTGGTCGACCCCGAGACGGCGATGGTCTGGCGCGGGCCCATGGTCGGCGCGGCGCTGACGCAGATGCTGACCGAAGTGGACTGGGGCAGGCTCGACGTGCTGCTGGTGGACATGCCGCCGGGCACGGGCGACGCGCAGCTCTCGCTGGCGAAGGGGGCGCGGCTGTCCGGGGCGGTGATCGTGTCGACGCCGCAGGATCTGGCGCTGATCGACGCGCGCCGCGGCGCGGCCATGTTCCGCAAGGTGGACGTGCCGATCCTCGGCGTGATCGAGAACATGGCCCATTTCGTCTGCGACGTGTGCGGCACGCGCCACGCCATCTTCGGCGAAGGGGGCGCGGAGGCCGAGGCGCGGCGCATGGGCGTGCCCTTCCTCGGCGCGGTGCCGCTGACCATGGCGCTGCGGGCGGCCTCCGATCAGGGCCGCCCCGTGGCGGCCCTTGCGCCGGACGGGGCATTGGGGCAGATATATCAGCAACTTGCATCCCGGCTGTGGGAGGGCCTGACCGCATCCGGGGGCTGAGGCGCGGCACCTGCCGCGCCCGTTCAGGGGGAGAGACCGATCATGCCGTCCTTCATCACCGCGATCGTCTTCGCCGTGGCCGTCGCCCTTGGCGCGGCCTTCGTGCTCGACCGCCAGTTCTTCCAGCCGAGCTACGAGGCCTTCGCCACCTCCGGCGCGCGGATCGAGCCGCAGGGCAACGCGCAGCGGCTGTTCTGAGGCCGGGACGCGAGGTCGGCCGGGTTTACCGGATGGTAACCCGTTAACCAGATTTTTCGTTCGGAATCAAAGGTCCCGACTGAGGACCGGCGTCCCTCGATCCGATCTCCGCCCTACAGCCCGAAGCCGGCATAGGGAAGGAAGCGGACGGGCGCGCCGGGCTCGACCCGGCAGGCCCCGTCCGGCAGCTCCACCAGCCCCTCGGCCCAGGACAGGCCGCCGATCCGCCCCGATCCTTCCGATGCGTAGACCTCGGCCCGCCCCTGCGCGTCGAGCCGGGCGCGCAGGTATTCCCGCCGCCCCGCCCGCTTGGCCTTCGCGAAGGCGGCCGGCACCGTGAAGGCCGCGGGCGCGCGCCAGCCCTCGCCGGCCAGCATCGACAGCGCCGGCCGGGCGAAGACCAGCGCGCAGACGAAAGCCGCGACCGGGTTGCCCGGCAGGCCGAACACCGGCGCGCCCTTCCACATCGCCAGCGCCAGCGGCCGGCCCGGCTTGACCGCGATGCGCCAGGCGGTCAGCGAGCCCCCCTCGCGCAGCAGGGCGGAGACATGGTCCTCGTCTCCCGCCGAGGCCCCGCCCGAGGTCAGGATCGCGTCGCAGCGGGCCGCCCCGGCGTCCAGCCGCGCCGCGAGCGCCGCCCGGTCGTCGCCGACATGGCCCAGATCGACGGGCGCATGGCCGAACCGCGCGACCATCCCCAGCAGCATCGGGCGGTTCGCGTCCGGGATCCGGTGGGGCGGCAGCGGATCGGGCCCGGGCTCCGCGGCGATCTCGTCGCCGGTCGACAGCACGCCCACGCGCAGGGGCGCGCGCACCGCGACGCGGTCCAGCCCCGCGGCGGTCAGGAAGGCGAGGTCGGGCGGCCGCAGCCTGTGGCCGGCGGGCAGGGCCACCGCGCCGGCGGCGATGTCCTCGCCCGCCTTGCGGGTGTTGGCCCGCGCCTTGACCGGGCCGTGGAAGGCCACGCGCGCGCCGTCGGTGGCGCAGTCCTCCTCCAGCACGACCGCGTCCACGCCCTCGGGCAGGATCGCCCCGGTCAGGATGCGCAGGGCATGGCCGAAGGGCACCGCCCCCGCGAAGGGCGCGCCCGCGGCGGCGCGGCCGGGGGCGATCGGCAGTTCCTGCGGCCCCTCGCCGGTCGCGGCGGCCGCGAAGCCCCAGCCATCGACCGCGGCGTTCGGCGCGGGCGGGTTCGAGCGCCGGGCCACCGCATCCGCTGCCAGCACGCGCCCCAGCGCCCGGGCCACCGCGACGGTCTCGGTGCCCGTCACGCAGGCCAGCCGCCCGCGCAGCAGCGCCAGCGCCTCGTCGACAGGCGTCCATTCCACGCCGGGGGGCAGGGCGAAACAGTCGTTCGACAGGCGCGGCGGCGCGAGCGGGGCGGGATCGGTCATGCCGCCAGCCTGTCGCGCGGCAGGGCCGCCGCGCAAGCCCGCAGCGGCCCCTCGGCCCCGGCGCCGAGGATCCACGCCTCCTCGCGCAGCGTGTCCGCGTCGCAGGGCGGCGCGAACAGCGGTGCGAGGGCGCCTTGCCCGGACAGCGCCGCCAGCGCCCGAGCCAGCACCCCGACCTGCGCCGCGTCCCTGATCGGCGCGCCGCGGCGGTCGCGCGGGATGGTCGGGTCGGTCGCGCAGGTCGCCGCCACCTCCGCCGCCAGCAGCGAGGGATACACCTCCGCCAGCACCACCGGCGCGTCCGCCCATGGCTCGAGCGGCCAGACGGCGACGCGCCCCGGGAAGGCCGCGTGCAGCCCGGCCAGCGCGGCCACGCCGGTCAGCGCCTGCGAGCCCACCGACCCGGTGGTGTAGAGCTTCCAGCAGGGCTGGGCGGCGCGCACCCTATCCTCGACCGCCCGGCGCTCGGGCAGGCCGTGGCCGCGGCGCGCGGAGCCCTTCTCCGGCAGGTCCGGCAGGTCCAGCCCCGCCGGGCGGCCCCAGAACGGCCCGATCCCGGGCAGCCGGGCGTTGATCGCCGCCGCCACGGCGAAGCGGTTGGTGCGGTTGGCCGGCCCGTCCTCGATGCGCGCGGCCAGCCAGTCCCACAGCGCCAGCGCCTCGGCGCGGCCGGTCAGCGCGGGCGCGAGGCCCCGGGGCCAGCCGAAGGGGAAATCGGCCCCGACCAGCAGCCGCTCGCCCGCCGCCAGCGCCGCCGCGATCAGGCCGCGCAGCGCCCCGACCGCGTCGGCGCGCGTCCGATGGTAGGACAGCGCCGCCGGGCCGTCGCCCGCCGCGACCCCGATCCAGATCGCATCGGGCGAAGGGTGCGCGGGCGAGGGCGTCGCCGAAGCCGACCAGTCCACCACCGCGACGCGGTCGAAGCCCCTCACAGCCCCAGCTCGCGCGCGATGAAATCCGCCACGCCCCCGGCATCGTCGAGGTGGAACAGCGGCACGCGCAGGCCCGTCAGGGCGGCGTCGCTGGCCACCGCGCGCACGGTGGGGTCCTCCGGCGCCAGCAGGGGGCGGCCGGCCTCGGCGCGGTGGGCCTCGATCTTGGGGTGGGCGTCGCGCTTGTAGCCCTCGACCAGCACCAGATCGACGGGCCGCAGCAGCGCCAGCAGCTCCGCCAGCGGCGGCTCCGTCGCCTCGCCGATCTCGCGCATCAGGGCGAAGCGGTGGCGCGAGGCGAGGATCACCTCCCGCGCGCCGGCCTCGCGATGGCGGAAGCTGTCGGAACCGGGCCGGTCGATGTCGACGCGGTGATGCGCGTGCTTCACGGTCGAGACGGTCATGCCGCGGGCGGTGAACACCGCGACGAGCCGCGTCACCAGCGTGGTCTTGCCGGTGTTCTTCCAGCCGGTGACGCCATAGAGCCTCACGCCGCGCGCCCCCGCAGCGTCTCGGCCAGCGCCAGATCCTCGGGCGTGTTCACGTTGAAGAACGGGTCGAAGGGCTGGGCCGGGAACAGGGCGGTCGCGCAGCCATGGGCGTCGGTCCAGGCCACGATCTTGCGCAGGCCCCCCGCCAGCGCCGCGCGCAGGTCGTCGCGCAGCGCGACCGGCCAAAGGCCGAAGGTGGGGTGCCGCCCCGGCTGTCCGTCCGCATCCGGGGTCGCGGCCAGCGCGATGGGCGCGCCGGCCTCGGCCGCCGCCGCCCGCAGGCGCGCCGCCAGGTCGCGCGGGAAGAAGGGCGTGTCGGCCGCGGCGGTGACGATGGAGGCGGCCCCGAGCCCCGCGGCCCAGTCGAGCCCCGCCAGAACCCCCGCCAGCGGCCCGGGGTGGTCCGGGATGCCGTCCGGCAGCACGGGAAGGCCGAAGGCGGCGAAGCGCGCCGGGTCGCCGTTGGCGTTCAGCGCCAGCGGCCCGGCCTGCGGCGCGAGACGGTCGATCACATGCGACAGCAGCGTGCCGCCGCCCAAGGGCCGCAGGCCCTTGTCGCCCCCGCCCATGCGGGTGGCGCGGCCGCCGGCCAGGATCACGCCGGGGATGTCAGTCATCGCCCGCGCTCTTGCGCCGCCAGCGCGGATCGTCCTCGCCGCCGGCCTCGGGGTCGGCGTCCCAGACCAGCCGATCCGCCCCAGACAGGCAGACGAATCGCCGCCCGCGCATGCGTCCGATCAGGGTCAGGCCGACCTGCCGGGCGATCTCGACCCCCCAGGCGGTGAAGCCCGACCGCGAGGCCAGCGCCGGGATGCCCATCAGCGCGGTCTTGATCACCATCTCCGAGGTCAGCCGCCCGGTGGTGTAGAGCAGCTTGTCGCCCGCCGCGACGCGCTCCGACAGCATCCAGCCCGCGATCTTGTCCACCGCGTTGTGGCGGCCGACATCCTCCATGTACACCAGCGGCCGGTCGCCCGCGCACAGCACCGTGCCGTGGATCGCGCCCGCCTCGAGGTAGAGGCTGGGCGTGGTGTTGATGGTCCGCGCCAAGGCGTAGAGGTCGCTGGTGCGCACCGGCGTCGGCGGCAGCGCCACCTCCGCCAGCCCCTCCATCATGTCGCCGAACACCGTGCCGACCGCGCAGCCCGAAGTGCGGGTCTTCTTCTTCAGCTTCTGCTCGTGGCTGGTCGGGGCGGCGGTGCGGACCACCACCGTCTCCGTCTCCTCGTCGAAATCGACGCCGGTGACCGTCTCGGACGGGCCCAGCATGCCCTGGTTGCGCAGGAAGCCGAGCGCCAGGTATTCGGGATAGTCCCCGATCGTCATGGCGGTGACGATCTCCTGCGCGTTCAGATAGATCGTCAGCGGCCGCTCCTCGACCACGCGCAGGTCGGCCGGCGCGCCGGTGTGGTTGATCCCGGTCACGGCGCGCGTCAGGCGCGGGTGGTCGGGCGAGGGCCCGAGCAGGTAGGGGGCGGGGGTGTCGGCGGCAGCCATGTCTCGACCGGTCGGGGCCGCGGGACGGGGCGGCGGGGTTGCGCGGCGGACGATGGGGCAGGGGCGGGCGGTTGTCCAGACGGGCCCCGGGCGGGTTCGGCGCCCCGGCCCGTCGCGGCGGTTTCCCGACCGCGCGATGCGCATTAGGCTGGCCGCGCGGGCGGGGCGACGAGGTGCCGGATGAGGCTGAAGGGAAGCGCGGCGGCGCGGCTTGCGATGGCGGCGGCGGCGCTGCTGGGGGCGGCGGCGGCGGCGCAGGACCTGCGCGGGCATGGCGGGCCGGTCGGCGCGCTGGCGGCGCGGGACGGACGGGTGCTGTCGGGCAGTTTCGACACCCGCGCCATCCTCTGGGACCGCGACCGCGCCGCGGCGCTGCGGGTCACGCGCGTCCATGAGGGGCCGGTCACCGCGGTGGCCTTCCTGCCCGGCGGCGGGCTGGCGACCGGCGGGCAGGACGGGCGCGTGGCGCTGTGGGACGCCGAAGGCGCGGCGCCGGCGCGCGTCGAGGCCGCGCATCGGGGGCCGGTGTCCGGGCTCGCGCTGTCGGCCGACGGGGCGACGCTCGCCTCGTCGGGCTGGGACGGGGCGCTGGCGCTGATCCCGCTGGCGGGCGGGGCGCCCCGCATGGTCGCGGCGCATGACGGCAAGGCCACCGGCCTCGGCTGGCTGTCGGACGGGCGGCTGGCGAGCGTCGGCTCGGATCTGCGGCTGAAGGTCTGGGACGGCGCGCGGCTGGCGGCCTCGGTGGACCTGCCGGCGCCGCCGAACGGCATGGCGGCGGCGGGGACGGCGGCGGCGGTGGGCTTCGCCGACGGCGCGGTGCGGCTGGTGGACCCGGCGCGGGGCGTGACCGCCGAGGCGCGGCTGGGCGACCGGCCGATCACGGCGATGGGTTCGGACGGCGCGCGGGTGGCCGCTGCGGCGCTGGACGGCACCGCCTGGGCGCTGGACGGGGCGACGCTGGCGGTGCTCACGGCGCTGCGGCCCACGGGGCAGTGGCCGCTGTGGTCGGTGGCGCTGGACGGGGCGGAGCTGCTGACCGGGGGCGGCGACGGCGTGGTGCGGCGCTGGGACGCCGCCACCGGCGCGGCGCTGGGGCCGGGGGGCACCGCGGCGGCCGGCCCGCCCGACGACGGCAGCCGCGGCGCGCAGGTCTGGCGCGCCTGCGCCGTGTGCCACAGCCTCGCGCCCGAGGACGGCGGGCGGGCCGGCCCGTCCCTGCACGGCGTGTTCGGCCGCCGCATCGGCACGGCCGAGGGCTACGACTATTCCGCGGCGCTGCGGTCGCTCGACATCCTCTGGACGCCCGAGACGGTGGCTGCGCTGTTCGAGCACGGCCCGGAGGCCTACACGCCCGGCAGCCGCATGCCGGAGCAGCGCCTGCCCGACCCCGCGGATCGCGCGGCGCTGGTCGAGTTCCTGGCGCGCCATGGCGGCTGACGGCGCGCGCGACCGTCAGGCGTAGACGGGGGCGTGGTCTGCCGGGGCCTCGCCGGGCAGGGCGAAGGCGAGGTAGTGGCCGAAATGGATCGGCGCGGGCGGCGTGGGCACGTCGCGGGTGCCGCCGCGCCGCATCTCGCGCCGCGCCCGCTCGACCTCCCAGCCGAGCACGAGGGCCACGAGCTCCTCGATGCGCTCGACGCGCACGCATCCGCTCGACAGGGCGCGGTTCCGGCGCTCGAAATACTGCGGGCTGTTGGTGCCGTGCAGATAGATCTCGCCGCCCTCGGCGAAGCGTATCGCCGCGAGGCCCAGCGGGTTGCTCGGCCCCGGCGGGCGCACGCCGTCCTCGTACAGCCCCTCGGCGATCATGCGCGGCGTGGGCCGCCAGGTCGGGCGGAAGCGCACGACGCCCGACGCCACGTCCCCCAGCGGCGTGGGCGTGCGCGGCGCGCCGACGACGACGCGGCTGGTCAGCGCCGGCTCGCCGTCGCGGAAGGCGACGAGGTCGAAGCTCGGGATGTTCACGAGGACGCCGACGCCATCGGCGGGGGGCGTCCACGCCACGCCCAGCGCGCGCAGGATGTCGGCATAGCGCGGCGGCGGGGGCGCGACGGGCGCAATCCCGGCGGGGGCGAGCGCCGCGAGGCGCGGCGCCTCGGGCGGGCGTGCGCAGGCGGTGCACGCCGCGGCCGCGAGGCCCGCGAGCAGGGTGCGCCGGTGCATGTCGGTTCCGCGCGGCATGGCTGCGGTCCTTTCCGTTCGGTCGGGGGACTGCGGCTGAACCGCGGGCAGCGTCTGCGCCGGACCGGACGTCATCCTTGGGATATGGGATGCGATGCGGCCGCGGTCAGGATCGGCCCGGTTCGTTAACGTCATCCGCCGGGCGGAGCCGGGCGGGCGCGGCGGCGCGGCAACCGTTGCGGGCGGGCGACAGCGGGCGCGGACGGGTGCCCGGCGGGCCCGCCCGCGTCGCGTGCCGGCCGTGCTGTCCGTCGGCGGGGGAAGCGCGCGCCCGCCGACGCCGGGGGTCGCCGCCCAGGAAGGCGTCCGAGGGACGGGCTTCGATCGGAGGGCGATCCGGGCGCGCACGCGCGCCGGTCGCCGCGGACGGCGGTGGATCGGGTCGACGGTGGGAATGCCCGGGGGAGGGGACTTCGGGGAAGGGGCGACGCCCCTGCCCCTTTGCCGTCGTCAGGAGGCGCGGGCGCGCGTCCTGCCCGCATCGGCGGCGCGGTCGGCCTCGAGGGCTGCGAGGGAGGGGTCGCGGGCTCGGCGGCCGCCGGTCACGGTGAAGAAGGCGGTGAGTTCGGTGAGCTTGGCGGCCTGCCCGGCGAGGCCGCGGGCGGCCGATGCGCTTTCCTCGGCGAGGGCCGAGTTCTGCTGGGTGATCTGGTCCATGCTGGCGATGGCGGCGGAGATCTCGTCGACGCCCAAGGACTGCTCGCGCGAGGCCTGGCTGATCTCGGCGATGGTGCCGGAGGTGCGGCGGATGGCCTCGACGATCTCGCGCAGCGCCGCGCCGGTCTCCTCGACCAGCCGCACGCCGTCGCGGACCGAAGCGGCTGAGGCGTCGATCAGCCCCTTGATGTCGCGCGCGGCCTCGGCCGAGCGCTGGGCGAGGGTGCGGACCTCGGAGGCGACGACGGCGAAGCCCTTGCCGGCCTCGCCGGCGCGGGCGGCCTCGACGGCGGCGTTCAGGGCCAGCAGGTTGGTCTGGAAGGCGAAGCCGTCGATGACGCTGACGATCTCGGCGATCTTCTGCGAGCCCTCGGCGATGTGGGTCATGGCGGTGACGGCCTCGGAGACGACCTTGCCGCCGCGGTCGGCGCGCTCGCTGGCCTCCTGCCCGAGGCGGGTGGCGGCGGCGGCGTTGTCGGCGTTGGTCTTCACCGTGGTCGCCATCTCCTCCATGGTGGCGGCGATCTCCTCGAGGCTGGCGGCCTGGTTCTCGGCCCGGCCCGAGAGGTCGGCGGCGCCCTCGGCGATCTCGCCGGTGCCCTTGGCCATCGCGCCGGCGACGGACTGGATGTCGACCACGGTCTCGCGCATGCGCCCGACGGCGCCGTTCACGTTGGCCTGGAGCTCGGCGAAGGCGCCGCGGAAGGCGCCGGCCATCGCGGCGGTGAGGTCGCCGCGGGCGAGGGATGCCATCACCGCCGCCGTCTCGCCGACGCCGGCGCCGACGCCGTCCATCAGGTCGTTGAGCTGGCGGGCGAAGCCGTTCAGCCCTTCGTCCTTGTAGCGCGGATCGACGCGGCGGGCGAAATCGCCCTGGGCTGCGGCGTCGACCACTTCGGCGACCGCGCCCTGGAGCGC
>DAIPIU010000037.1:0-26098 GCA_036770645.1 Rubrimonas sp.
CCGCCCTCCGCCCCGCCCTCCGGCCCGCCGCCATCGCCATCGCCGCCCTCGACATAGCGCACCTCGAGCCGGTCCGCGGTGAGGCGCAGCGGCCCCTGGCCCGCCACCACCGCGCCTGTGAAGATCGCCAGCCCCTCGGCCTGGCGCACCTCCAGCGCGTCGGCGGTGATCTCGATGGGGGCGGCGCTGTCGTGGCGGAAGCCGCCGAACGGCCCGCCCTGCTGCTGCGCCGCCGCGGGGGCGCAAGCGGCGGCGAGCGCCAGCAGCGCCGCGATCGGTGTCCTCATGGTGCGCGATCCCCCTCCGGCGCCGGCGTGTCGGGGCGCGCGGCCGGGTTTCCCCTGACGCGCACGCCGCCCTCGAACCAGATGTAGTCGGCGCCGTCGCGCCGCGCAGCCCGCATCGTGCCGGCCTCGAGGCGGCCGAGCGGCCCCTCCGCCTCGACCGGCCCGGGCGAGCGCGCCTCCTCGGCCGCGAAATCCACCGTGACGGCGGGCGCGAAGGCGCGGTAGCCGTCGCTGGTGGTGACCGTGACCCCGTCGCCGAGGCTCAGCCGTTCGTCCTTGGGGTGCAGCGTTCCGCCCTCGGCTTCGAGCGACACCATCCGCCCGGGCGACAGCGAGACCTGGCCGCGGATCGGCCCCAGATCGACCCGCGCCGGATCCGGCGCATCGGGCAGGGCCCAGTCGGCGGTCAGCACGAAGGGCCGGCCCGAGGCGGTCTCGCCGGTGAAGCGGGGGTTGGCCAGCCGCAGCCCCGCCGCGGGGTCGATCTCGAAGGCGCCGGGGTCGAACCCGTCGAGGCGCGCGCGCCCCGAGACCAGGAACACGGCCGCCACCAGCGCCGCGGCGGCGGCCGGCAGGCCGATCTTGAGCAGGCGGGCGCGCCTGGCGCGGCGGCTGTCGCCCATGTCACGCCACGCCGGCGCGCAGGCAGTCGTGGACGTGGATGACGCCCAGCGGCCGCGGCGGCGCGCCCGCCCCGCCGCCGCCCGCTCCGCCGGCCGCCCTGCCCGACGTCTCGGCCACGAACAGGCAGGTGGCCCGGCGCGGGCCGTTCATGATGGCCAGCGCCTCGGAGGCCAGCGCGTCCGGGCCCACGGTCAGCGGGTCGGGGGTGGCCACGTCGCCCGCGCTGCGGTCCAGCAGCCCGTCCATGTGCCGGCGCAGGTCGCCATCGGTCACGACGCCCACCAGGCGCCCGGCATCGTCGGTGACCCCGGCGATGCCGAAGCCGCGCGCCGTCATCACCAGCAGCGTGTCGCGCATCGGCGTGTCGCGGCGCACCAGCGGCGTGTCGGGGCCGCCATGCATGACGTCGCGCACCCGGACCAGCGCCGCCCCCAGCTTGCCGCCGGGGTGGAAGGCGCGGAAATGATCGGCGGTGAAGGCGCGCCGCTCCATCAGCGCGACCGCCAGCGCGTCGCCCAGCGCCATGGTCAGCGTGGTCGAGGTGGTCGGCGCCATGCCGACGGAGCAGGCCTCGGGCGCCTGCGGCAGCAGCAGCGCCACGTCCGCGGCGCTCAGCAGCGCCGAGCCCGCGCGGCTGGCCACCCCGATCAGCGGGATGCGGAAGCGGCGGGTGTGGGCGACCACGTCGCGCAGCTCCGGCGTCTCGCCCGAGTTCGACAGCACCAGCGCCACGTCCTGCGGCGTGAACATGCCGAGATCGCCGTGGCTGGCCTCGGCCGGGTGCACGAAGAAGGCCGGCGTTCCGGTCGAGGCGAGCGTGGCGGCGATCTTGCGCCCGACATGGCCCGACTTGCCCATGCCCGACACAATCACCCGCCCCGGCGCGCGCAGGATCAGGCGCACGGCCTCGGCGAAGCCCGGGCCGAGCGTCCCGGCATAGCCGGCCAGCGCCTCGGCCTCGACGCGCAGCACCCGCCGGCCGGCGGCGATCAGCGCCTCGTCGGGGGTGTCGGGCATGTCAGTGCGCGAACACGTCGATCTCGGGCCATCCCGCGAGATCGAGCGCCGCCCGGTCGGGCAGGAAGGCGAAACAGGCCTCGGCCAGCGGCAGCCGACCCTCGCGCGCCAGCATCGCGTGCAGCGCCGCCTTGAGCGCGTGCAGATGCAGCACGTCCGAGGCGGCATAGGCCGCCTGCGCGGTGGTGAGCGTCGGCGCGCCCCAGTCGGAGGTCTGCTGGTGCTTCGAGATGTCGATGCCGAGCATGTCCTGGCACAGCACCTTCAGCCCGTGGCGGTCGGTGAAGGTGCGCGCGAGCTTGCTGGCGATCTTGGTGCACCAGACCGGCCGGGCGAGCACGCCGAAGCGGTGCGCCAGCACGGCGATGTCGAAGCGGCCGTAATGGAACAGCTTTTCCGTGGCCGGATCGGCCAGCAGCGCCTCGAGCCGCGGGGCGCGCGCCTGCTCGCGCCCGATGCGCACCAGATGGGCGTTGCCGTCGCCGGCGCTGAGCTGCACCAGCGTCAGCCGGTCGCGGTGGGGGTTGAGGCCCATGGCCTCGGTGTCGATCGCGACGACGGGGCCGAGGTCGAGCCCTTCGGGCAGGTCGCCTTCGTGGATCTCGATCATCGCCGCATCCCGCGCGCCGTGGTGAGCCATGCCGCGCGGTGCGGCGCAGGGGCCGCGCGGACCCCGCGCCCGCGGCGGCGCGCGGGTCGCGCGCGCCGCCGGGATGGTGCCCAGGAGAGGACTCGAACCTCCACGACCGAAGCCACTGGTACCTGAAACCAGCGCGTCTACCAATTCCGCCACCTGGGCGCAGGGCGCTGGCGCGCCGTGCGGAGCGCCTGCCTATGCGGGGGCGCTTGGGTTGTCAACGGGGCGGGCGGCTCAGAGCACGGTCACCGCCGCGGCGTCGATGGCGGCGACGTCTTCGAGCAGCAGCTTGGCGTCGTCCCGCGCCCAGACCAGTGCGACGCCGCTGCGCGAGGCGATGCCGTCGTACAGGAACCGGTCGGTCACGAGGCGCCAGTCCGCATCCGCGGCGTCGATCACGCCGTCTCCGTTGCTGTCGAGTTCAGCGATGGTCGCCACCAGCCCGTCGAACACCAGCCTGTCGCCTTCGGCGGCGTTGAAATCGACGATTCGCAGCCGCTGATCCCGGGCCGTGCCCGCGACGAACACGAACTCGTCCGCGCCCGTCCCGCCCTTCGCGTCGCCCCGGCCCGGCCCGGCCTCGAGCCGGTCGTCGCCGTCGCCGCCGAACAGCGTGTCGGCGCCCTCGCCGCCGCGCAGCGTGTCGTTGCCGCCGCCCCCGTGCAGCGCGTCGTCCCCCGCCCCGCCTTCGAGAAGGTCGTCGCCGTGCTGGCCGCGCAGGATGTCCCGCCCGTCGCCGCCGAACAGCGTGTCGCGGCCCGGGCCGCCCGACAGGCTGTCGTTGTACGCCTCGCCCAGCAGTAGGTCGGGGCCGCTCCCGCCGGACAGGGTGTCCGCGAAGGCGCTGCCCGTCAGCGTGTCCGCGTCGTCGCCGCCGGTCAGCGTGACGCCGGCGGTCGCGAAGCCGAACACCACGTAGCTGCTGCCGGCGAAGCGGAGGCCCGAAGGATCCGCGTCACTGGCCCCCACGATCAGGTCGTCGCGCCCGTCGCCGTTCACGTCCCCCGCCGAGGCGACCGAGCGGCCGCTCCTGTCGGCCGTCGCCGCGCCGTCGATGCGGAAGCCGTCGCTCCCGGCCAGCGCGCCAAGGTCCAGCGCGGGCGCGAAGCCGTCCGTCCGACCGAACACGACGTAGCTGCTGCCGGCAAAGCCGCGCCCCAAGGGGCCGGCCCCGCTTGCCCCGATGATCAGGTCGTCGAGCCCGTCGCCGTTCACGTCCCCAGCCGAGGCGACTGAGGTGCCGCTGTAGTCGCCCTTCGCCGCGCCGTCGATGCGGAAGCCGTTCGTTCCGTCCAGCGCGCCAAGGTCCAGCGTCGCCGCGAAGCCCTCCGCCCGGCCGAACACCACATAGCTTGAGCCCGCGGTGTTTGTGCCGGGGCGCACGCGCCCCGAGTGATCAGCGCTGTTTGCCCCGATGATCAGGTCGTCGAGCCCGTCGCCGTTCACGTCCCCCGCCGAGGCGACCGAGAAGCCGCTGCGCTCAAACACCGCTGCGCCGTCGAGGCGGAAGCCGTCGGTCCCGTCCAGCGCAGAAAGCTCCAGCGTCGCCGCGAAGCCGTCCGTCCGGCCGAACACCACGTAGCTGCTGCCGGCGTTGCGGAGGCCCGGGGGATCGGCCCAATGTGCCCCGATGATCAGGTCGTCGATGCCGTCGCCATTGACGTCCCCCGCCGAAGCGACCGAGGCGCCGCTGTTGTCGCCCGTCGCCGCGCCGTCGATGCGGAAGCCGTCGGTCCCGTCCAGCGCGGAGAGGTCCAGCGTGGGCGCGAAGCCCTCTCCCCGGCCGAACACCACATAGCTGCTGCCGGCATTGCTGCGGCCCGAGGGATCGGCATAGGTCGCGCCGATGATCAGGTCGTCGAAGCCGTCGCCGTTCACGTCCCCCGCCGAAGCGACCGAGCGGCCGCTGTTGTCGCCCGTCGCCGCCCCGTCGAGGCGGAAGCCGTCGCTCCCGTCCAGCGCAGAGAGATCCAGCGTCGGCGCGAAGCCATCCGCCCTACCGAACACGACGTAGCTGCTGCCGGCGTCGCCGCGCCCCAAGGGGTCGGCCCAAACTGCCCCGATGATCAGGTCGTCGAGCCCGTCGCCGTTCACGTCGCCCGCCGAGGCGACCGAGGCACCGCTCACGTCGCCCATCGCCGCGCCGTCGAGGCGGAATCCTTCGGTCCCGTCCAGCGCGCCAAGGTCCAGCGTGGGCGCGAAGCCGTCCGTCCTGCCGAACACGACGTAGCTGCTGCCGGCGCCCGGGCGACCCGAGGGGGCGGCCCACCTCGCCCCGATGATCAGGTCGTCGAGCCCGTCGCCGTTCACGTCCCCTGCCGAGGCGACTGAGCCGCCGCTACGGGCGTCTCTCGCCGCCCCGTCGAGGCGGAAGCCGTTCGTCCCGTCCAGTGCGCGCAGATCGATCGCCAGCGTCATCGCCACATCTCCCGCGCCCGCGCGCCGCTGCGCGAAACTGGCGCGATGGTTAACGGAAGCGGACCTTTCGATCCCTGCGACAGATCAAGGCACCTCCGGGAATCGGCCGGCCCGGTCAGTCCCCGATCGAGATCGTCCGGCGGATCTCGTCGGAACTGAAGCCGATCATCTGCGGCTGGCGCGCGCGGGGGATCACGGCGATGTCGAACAGCTCCGTCACCACGCCCGAGAAGCGCGCCCAGTGCGCCACGTCGCCGGTGGCGAGGTCCACCACGAACAGCCCGCAGCGCGGCGACACGCCTTCGCGTTCGAGCCGCGCCTGCAGCGGCAGGTCGCCGAAGGTGCGGTTCTCGCGCGGCTCCGACGCGCCGACCACCGCGCAGCCGTCGAGGAAGGCGAGGCCGCGCAGGAAGCCCGGGCAGAAGGCCGCGGGCCGGAAGCGCCCCTCGGCCAAGTCCAGCGCGCCGAACTCGCCGGTTCCGGCGTTCAGCAGCCACAGCGCGCCCTCGCGCCAGCGCGGCGAATGCGGCATCGACAGGCCGGCCGCCGCGATCTCGCCCGAGGCGACGTCCAGCACCACGCCGCCCTCGCGCCGATGCTCGCGCCAGCCGTCGGCGACGTCGGTCCGCGCCACCGCGGTCGCGAAGGCCGGCCTTCCGTCGCGCATGGCGAGGCCGTTCAGGTGGCAGCGGTCCTCGGCGGCCAGCCGGCCGGTGAAGGGCGGCCGCCACAGCGGGCGGAAGCTGTGCGTCTCGGAGACGGTCGCGAGGCAGGAGAACAGCGTGTTGACGAACACGATCCGGCCGTCGGCGTCGAAGGCAAGGTCATGGACGTCGAGGTCGCCGGTGAAATGCGCCACCTGCGGCACATAGAGCGGCTCGCCCCCCGTCTCGCGGCGCGCGTCCACGAAGGTGACGATCTCGGTCTGCGTCGCGATGGCCAGGCGGTCGCGGTCGCAGGCCAGACCCATGGGGCGCTGGAGCCTGCGGTTGAACACCCACAGCCGCCCCGTGACGGGGTCGGTCCCGAGGATCAGCGTCATCCCGGCCTGATAGGTGGTCAGCGCGAGCGCCGCGCCGGTCCCCGCCAGCCACGATTCGAACTGGCGGGACGTGGTGATCTCGAAGCGCGGCGTCGTCGCGGCGGCATCCTGCGTCATGGGTTCGTCCCCCTGCGCCTGTCGCGTTAACGCGACGGCGCGCCCGCGTCGACCGGGTTCGACACGACCCGCCCTGCGCCGCCGTGGCGCGTGACATCCGGGCCGGGCGGGCTTTATGCAACGCGTGCCATCACCGCAGGAGCGCGACCATGCCCGACCCCGTCGAGACGGCCCCCATCGTCACCATCTTCGGGGGATCGGGCTTCGTCGGCCGCTATGTCGCGCAGCGCATGGCGCGGCGCGGCTGGCGGGTGCGGGCCGCGGTGCGACGGCCCAACGAGGCGCTGTTCCTGCGGCCCTACGGCGTGCCCGGGCAGGTCGAGCCGGTGCAGGCCAACATCCGCGACGACGAGAGCTGCCGCCGCGCCATCGAGGGCGCGAGCGCCGTCGTCTATTCGGTCGGGGTGCTGTTCAACGCCGGCAAGAACACCTTCGCCGCGACGCAGGCGGAGGGGCCGGAGCGCGTGGCGCGGCTGGCGGCCTCGGCCGGCGTCAACCGGTTCTGCCTGGTCTCGGCCATCGGGGCCGATGCGGCCTCGCCCAGCGCCTATGCCCGCACCAAGGCCGCGGGCGAGGCGGCGGTGCGCCGGCACATCCCCGGCGCGGTGGTCCTGCGCCCCTCGGTGGTGTTCGGGCCGGAGGACCAGTTCTTCAACCGCTTCGCCGCCATGGCCAAGTTCCTGCCCGTCATCCCCATCGTGGGGCCGGAGACGAAGTTCCAGCCGGTCTATGTCGACGACGTGGCCGAGGCCGTGTGCCGCGCCGCGGTCGGCGAGGCCGCGCCGGGCGAGACCTACGAGCTGGGCGGCCCGCGCCCCGCGAGCTTCCGCGAGCTGATCGAGCTGATGAAGCGCATCGCCTTCCGCCGCACGCCGGTGGTGACGGTGCCGCGGCGCATCGCGCTGCTGCAGGGCGCGGTGCTGGAGCAGGCGGCGCGCATCGGCATCGCCCCGCCGATCACCCGCGACCAGGTGCTGCTGCTGGACCGCGACAATGTCGTGGCGCCGGGGGCGAAGGGCTTCGCCGATCTGGGCATCGCGCCGACGGCGATGGAGGCGGTGCTCGAGAGCTATCTCTACGCCTACCGCCCCTACGGGCAGTACGAGAAGATCTGCCCCACCGACGCCGTGGACATGCGCGACAAGGCCTGAGGCGCGTCAGGCGTAGGCGACCCAGAGCAGCGCCGCCCCGAGCCCGAGGCGGTAGAGCACGAAGGGCGTCATGGTCCAGTCGCGCAGCATGCGCATCATCACCGCGAGCGCCGCGAGCGCCGAGACGAAGGCGAGCGCCGCGCCGATGGCGGCATCCGCGCCGAGGGCGAGATCCCCCGACGCGACCAGCTTCGCCCCGATGTAGCCGCCCGCCGCCGCCACGGCCGGCATGGACATCAGCATCGACAGCCGCGCGGCATCGACCCGCGCATAGCCGAGCGCGCGCGCCACGGTCATGGTGATGCCGGAGCGCGAGGTGCCCGGCACCACGGCCAGCGCCTGCGACAGGCCCATCAGCATGGCGTCGCGGAAGCTCCAGTCCCCGAAGCGCCGCGTCGCGGGGGCCCAGCGGTCCGCCAGCCACAGCAGCACGCCGTAGCCCAGCGTGGTCCAGCCGATGACGGCGACGGAGCGGAACGCCGCGTCCAGCCCGCTGACCGCGACGGCCACGCCGACCGCCACCAGCGGCAGGGTCGCGAGCGCGACGCGGAAGGCGAGCACGGCCTCGGGGTCGTCGCGACGGCCCGCGGCGAAGCGCAGCGCGCCCCGCAGCATCGCCGCGGCGTCGCGCCAGAAGTAGAGGACGACCGCGGCCAGCGTGCCGACATGCACGGCCACGTCGATGGTCAGGCCCTGGTCCTGCCCGCCGGTCAGCGCGGGGAACAGCGCGAGGTGGCCGGACGAACTGATCGGCAGGAACTCGGTGATGCCCTGGATCACGGCGAGGATGGCGAGCGACAGCAGGGACACAAGCGGGCTCCGTCACGGGCGAATCAGGGTCGGCAGGCAGCTTAGCGCCCGGCGTGCGGTCCGCCGCGCGTGGCCGGAGAAACACCCGCGCTGCGGCGCAGCAGCAACGTAGGTCAGAAGATATGACCTTGTTTTGACGCGAGTGCCGCTTTCTTGGGCTGCGCACGGCGTCGCAGGGGTCAGCAAGGTCAGCGATTCTGACTTTTAATCCGGAAGGCTCTGGCATATCGGTCGGACGCGAGGCGGCCCCGGGCGGGCCGACGGAGGAGATCCGCCATGGCCAAAGACCGCATGCTGAAGTTCGTCACCGTGGACCGGCAGACGCCCGACAAGCGCGCCGCCGACGAGCGCCGCGAGGATTTCCACGAGATCTACCGCGAATACGCGAGCGCCAAGGCCGCCGAGCAGGCCGGGCGCTGCAGCCAGTGCGGCATCCCGTTCTGCCAGTCGCATTGCCCGCTGCACAACAACATCCCCGACTGGCTGAAGCTGACCGCCGAGGGGCGGCTGCAGGAAGCCTACGAGATCAGCCAGGCGACCAACACCTTCCCCGAGATCTGCGGCCGCATCTGCCCGCAGGACCGGCTGTGCGAGGGATCCTGCGTCATCGAGCAGTCGGGCCACGGCACCGTGACCATCGGCGCCATCGAGAAATACATCACCGACACCGCATTCGAGGAGGGCTGGGTCAGGCCGATCCGCCCCGCCGCCGAGCGCCCCGAAAGCGTCGCGGTGATCGGCGCGGGGCCGGCGGGCCTCGCCGCGGCGGACGACCTGCGCCGCAGGGGCTTCCAGGTCCATGTCTATGACCGCCACGACCGGGCGGGGGGGCTGCTGACCTATGGCATCCCGGGCTTCAAACTGGAGAAGGACGTGGTGATGAAGCGCATCGCGCAGCTGCGCGAGGGCGGGGTGAGCTTCCGGCTGGACTGCGAGATCGGCCGCGACCACAGCTTCGAGGCGCTGCGCCAGCACCATGACGCCATCCTCATCGCCACCGGCGTCTACAAGGCGCGCGACATCGGCGGCCCGGGCGCGGGGCTGGAGGGCATCGTGCCGGCGCTCGACTACCTGATCGCCAGCAACCGCAAGAGCTTCGGCGACGCGGTGCCCGCGTTCGATTCGGGCGCGCTGGACGCCGAGGGCAAGAACGTGGTCGTGATCGGCGGCGGCGACACCGCGATGGACTGCGTGCGCACCGCGGTCCGGCAGGGCGCGAAATCGGTGAAGTGCCTCTACCGCCGCGACCGGGCCAACATGCCCGGCAGCCAGCGCGAGGTCGCCAACGCCGAGGAGGAGGGCGTCGAGTTCGTCTGGCTGTCCGCGCCGCGGGCCTTCGTCGGCGACGGCCGGGTGAGCGGCGTGCGCGTGCTGCGCATGCGCCTCGGGCCCCCCGACGCCACCGGCCGGCAGGCGCCGGAGGAGATCGCGGGCTCGGACGAGACCCTGCCCTGCGACCTCGCCATCAAGGCGCTGGGCTTCGAGCCGGAGGAGATCGTGCGGCTGTGGGGCGTCGAGGGCCTGGAGGTCACCCGCTGGGGCACGGTCAAGGCCGATTTCCGCAGCAAGGAGACCTCGCTGCCCGGCGTCTACGCCGCGGGCGACATCGTGCGCGGGGCCTCGCTGGTGGTGTGGGCGATCCGCGACGGGCGCGAGGCAGCCGAGGCCATCGCCGCGCGGCTCGATGGCAAGGCCGCCCGGAGCATCGCGGCGGAATGAACCGTGCGGCGGCGACCCCGGCGCGGGTCGCCGGCCAGCGCCTTCCGGGGGCAGGGGATGAGGCTGACGGCGGACGAGATCGCGCTGATCCGGGATGCGGTGGCCGAGACGTTCGGGCGCGCGGCGACGGTGCGCCTGTTCGGAAGCCGGCTCGACGATGCGGGGCGGGGCGGGGACATCGATCTGCTGGTCGAAGTGCCCGTCGGGCATGCCACGTTCCGGCACGAGTGCGCGCTGCTGTTCGCGCTCGAGGCGAGGCTGGGCGACCGCCGGATCGACGTGCTGCTGGTCGAACCGGGCGCGCCGCGCGCGGCCATCGAGCGCATAGCCCTGCGCGACGGTGTGGTGCTGTGACGGAGGAGCGCGCGCTTCTCGGGGAAATCATCGCCGCGACCGAACGGGTCGCGGACAGCCTCCGGCTGTCGGTGGAGGAAGTCTCGCGGTTCGCGCCGGTGGCCCCCGACGCGGTCGACAGGATGCCGAGGTCTCAGCAGAAGGATGTCCTGAGCCTGTTCAAATCCTACGAGCAACTCGTCGATCTGCTGGCCAACCGGCTCGTCCGCGCGATGCTGGTGCTCGACGGCCAGAACACCGCCGGATGGTCCGCCCGCGACGCCTTCCGGCACATGGAGGCGCGCGGGTCGCTGGAGGACGCGCAGCGGTTCATGGCGCTGGTGTTGCTGCGCAACCGGCTGGCCCATGAATACCCGATGCGCGCCGAGAAGCGCGCGCAGCGGATCGACGAGACGCTCGACTTCGCTGGGTTCCTGCTTGAGGCGGCCGAGCGCCTTCTGATCGACGCCCGGGCCGTGCTCGCCGGTGGCGAACCGGGATCGGGAGTGAACGCATGATCGCCGCCGCCCTGACCGGTCATCGACCCTACCCGTGCCACCGCGGCTCTGGCGAAGGTCGCGGCGCGCGCACCGTGCGAGGTTGCGGCGGGTCGCCCCGGATCCGGTCGTTCCATCCCATGCCGGGGCCGCGGCCCCGCCGAACGCTGAGCGCCATGACAAGCGCCGCCCGCCCTGAAGGAGACGCCCCATGACCAAGTTCGACGACGCCTGGGCCGCCCGCCACGAGGCCGACCGCGCCCGCCTCGCCGAGACCGGGCTCTACCGCCTGGAGGACGAGCGCGACGCCTGCGGCGTGGGCTTCGTCGCCGCCGTGGACGGCAAGCCGCGCCGCAAGGTGGTCGAGAAGGGCATCGCCGCGCTGAAGGCGATCTGGCACCGCGGCGCGGTGGACGCGGACGGCAAGACCGGCGACGGGGCCGGCATCCATGTCCAGATCCCGGTCGAGTTCTTCAAGGACCAGATCCGGCGCACGGGCCACGAGCCGACCGACGCGATGATCGCGGTCGGCCAGATCTTCCTGCCCCGCGCCGACCTCGGCGCGCAGGAGACCTGCCGCACCATCGTCGAGACCGAAATCCTGCGCATGGGCCACTACATCTATGGCTGGCGGCAGGTGCCCACCAACATCGCGGTGCTGGGCGAGAAGGCCAACGCCACGCGGCCGGAGATCGAGCAGATCCTCGTCTCCGACGCCAAGGGCCTCGACGCCGAGAGCTTCGAGCGGGAACTCTACGTCATCCGCCGCCGCATCGAGAAGGCGGCGCACCGGGCGCAGGTCGCGGGCTTCTACGTCTGCACGCTGTCCTGCCGCAGCGTGATCTACAAGGGCATGATGCTGGCCGAGCAGGTGGCCGAGTTCTATCCCGATCTGCGGGACCCGCGCTTCGTCAGCGCCTTCGCGATCTATCACCAGCGCTACAGCACCAACACCTATCCGCAGTGGTGGCTGGCCCAGCCCTTCCGCATGCTGGCCCACAATGGCGAGATCAACACGCTGAAGGGCAACCTGAACTGGATGAAGAGCCATGAGATCCGCATGGCGTCGTCGTCGTTCGGGGATCTGGCCGAGGAGGTCAAGCCCATCGTCCCGCAGGGATCCTCGGACAGCGCCGCGCTGGATGCGGTGTTCGAGGTGATGGTGCGGGCCGGGCGTTCCGCGCCCATGGCCAAGACCATGCTGGTGCCCGAGGCCTGGTCGCGCAACGCCCCCGGCATGCCCGAGGCATGGCGGGCGATGTACGCCTATTCCAACGCGGTGATGGAGCCCTGGGACGGCCCGGCGGCGATCTGCGCCACGGACGGGCGCTGGGTGATCGCGGGGCTCGACCGCAACGGCCTGCGCCCGCTGCGCTATGTGCGCACCAGCGACGGCATCGTGATCGCGGGCTCCGAGATCGGCATGGTGCCGGTGCCGGAGGAGCGCGTGCTGGAGAAGGGCCGCCTCGGGCCCGGGCAGATGCTGGCCATCGACCTCGAGGGCGGCGGCTTCTTCCGCGACGCCGAGATCAAGGACCGCCTCGCCGCGGCCCAGCCCTTCCACGCCTGGATCGAGCGGATCACCGACATCGAGGCCCAGCTGTCCTCGGTGCGCGAGCCGGCGCTGTTCGACGCGGAGGAGCTGCGCCGCCGGCAGATCGCCGCGGGCTATTCGGTCGAGGAGCTGGAGCAGATCATCCACCCCATGGCCGAGGACGCCAAGGAGGCGGTCGGGTCGATGGGCGACGACACGCCCGTGGCGGTGCTGTCCGACCGCTACCGGCCGCTGAGCCATTTCTTCCGCCAGAACTTCAGCCAGGTCACCAACCCGCCGATCGATTCCTTGCGCGAAAGCCGGGTGATGAGCCTCAAGACCCGGTTCGGCAACCTCAAGAACGTGCTGGACCAGGACAGCAGCCAGGCCGAGATCCTGACGCTGGAAAGCCCCGTGCTGACCAACGGCCAGTTCGCGGCGCTGCGCGAGGCGGTGGGCGACGCCGCCCGCGTGATCGACTGCACCTTCGCCGCCGACGCCGAGGGCAACGCCCTGCGCCAGGCCATCGACCGCATCCAGCGCGAGGCGGAGGAGGCGGTGCGCGCGGGCGTCGCGCATCTGGTGCTGACCGACGAGCATGTCGGGCCCGACCGCGTGGCGATGCCGATGATCCTCGCCACCTCGGCGGTGCACACGCACCTCACCGCGCAGGGCTTGCGCACCTTCAGCTCGATCAACGTCCGGTCGGCGGAATGCATCGATCCGCATTACTTCGCGGTGCTGGTCGGCTGCGGCGCCACCACGGTCAACGCCTATCTCGCGCAGGAATCGATCCGGGCGCGTGTCGAGAAGGGGCTGCTGGAGGGCGGGCTGGACAAGGCCGTCGCCAACTACCGCGAGGCGGTGAACCAGGGCCTGCTGAAGATCATGTCTAAGATGGGCATCTCGGTCATCTCGTCCTACCGCGGGGGCCTGAACTTCGAGGCGGTGGGCCTGTCGCGCGCCGTGGTGGCCAAGTTCTTTCCCGGCATGCCCAGCCGCATCTCGGGCATCGGGCTGGCCGGCATCCAGAAGAAGACCGCCGACATCCACGCCCGCGCCTTCCGCGAGGGGGTCGAGACGCTGCCCATCGGCGGGATCTACAAGTTCCGCCGCTCGGGCGAGACGCATGCCTGGCAGGCGAACCTGATCCACCAGCTGCAGAAGGCCTGCGACAGCGGCAGCTACGCCGCCTTCAAGGGCTATTCGGAGGGGATGCGCGCCCTGCCGCCGATCCACCTGCGCGACCTGCTGGACTTCAAGCCGAAGGGCGAGGGCATCCCGCTGGACGAGGTCGAGTCCATCACCTCGATCCGCAAGCGCTTCGTGACGCCCGGCATGAGCCTGGGCGCGCTGAGCCCCGAGGCGCACAAGACCCTCAACGTCGCCATGAACCGGATCGGCGCGAAGTCCGACAGCGGCGAGGGCGGCGAGGACCCCAAGCATTTCCAGCCCGAGCCGAACGGCGACAACCCGTCGGCCAAGATCAAGCAGGTGGCCAGCGGGCGCTTCGGCGTGACGGCGGAATACCTCAACAACTGCCGCGAGCTGGAGATCAAGGTCGCGCAGGGGGCCAAGCCCGGCGAGGGCGGGCAGCTGCCCGGCTTCAAGGTCACCGAGATGATCGCGAAGCTGCGCCACTCCACCCCCGGCGTGACGCTGATCAGCCCGCCGCCGCACCACGACATCTACAGCATCGAAGATCTGGCGCAGCTGATCTACGACCTCAAGCAGATCAACCCCGAGGCCAAGGTCTGCGTGAAGCTGGTGGCGTCCTCGGGCGTCGGCACCATCGCGGCGGGCGTGGCGAAGGCCAAGGCCGACGTGATCCTGATCGCGGGCCACAACGGCGGCACCGGCGCCTCGCCCCAGACCTCGATCAAGTATGCCGGCCTGCCCTGGGAGATGGGGCTGACCGAGGCGCATCAGGTGCTGTCGCTGAACAACCTGCGCGAGCGCGTCACGCTGCGCACCGACGGCGGCCTGCGCACCGGGCGCGACATCGTGATCGCCGCGATGATGGGGGCCGAGGAATACGGCGTCGGCACCGCGTCGCTGGTGGCGATGGGCTGCATCATGGTGCGCCAGTGCCAGAGCAACACCTGCCCGGTCGGCGTCTGCGTGCAGGACCCGAGGCTGCGCGAGAAGTTCACCGGCACGGCCGACAAGGTGGTGAACCTGTTCACCTTCATCGCGCAGGAGGTGCGGGAGATCCTCGCCTCGCTGGGCGTGCGGTCGCTGGCCGAGGTGATCGGGCGCGCGGATCTGCTGGCGCAGGTCAGCCGCGGCGCGGCGCATCTGGACGATCTGGACCTCAACCCGATGCTGGTGCGCGTGGATGAGGGGCGCGAGATCGCCTATCCGCGCGACAAGCCGCGCAACCCGGTGCCCGACACGCTGGACGCCCAGATCGTGCAGGACGCCCAGCCCTTCCTCGCCGACCGCGAGAAGATGCAGCTGTCCTACACGATCCGGAACACGGACCGCACCATCGGCACAAGGGTCTCGAGCCACATCGTCCGCCGCTTCGGCATGCGCGACCACGGGCTGCGCGAGGATCACCTGACGGTGAACCTCGCCGGCTCGGCCGGCCAGTCGCTGGGGGCGTTCGGCGCGCCCGGCCTGAAGCTGGTCGTGCACGGCGACGCCAACGACTATGTCGGCAAAGGCCTGTCAGGGGCGACCATCGTGGTGCGCCCGCCGCTGGGTTCGCCCATCGTGCCGCACGAGAACACCATCATCGGCAACACCGTGCTCTACGGGGCGACCGACGGCACGCTGTTCGCCAGCGGCCAGGCGGGCGAGCGCTTCGCCGTGCGCAACTCGGGCGCGCGCGTGGTGGTGGAGGGCTGCGGCTCGAACGGCTGCGAGTACATGACCGGCGGCATGGCGGTGATCCTGGGGTCGGTCGGCGACAATTTCGGGGCCGGCATGACCGGGGGCATGGCCTTCCTCTGGGACGAGGCGGGCGATTTCGACCTGCGCGCCAACCCCGAGAGCATCGTCTGGGGCCCGCTGCGCTCGGCGCACTGGGAGGGCGTGCTGAAGGCGATGGTCGAGCGCCACGCGCGCGAGACCGAGAGCCCGCGCGCGCGCGAACTGCTGCGCACCTGGGACGAGGCGCGGGCGCGCTTCGTGCAGGTCTGCCCGAAGGAGATGGTCGCCCGGCTGGCCCATCCGCTGGACGACGCGGCGGTGGCCGCGCGGGCCTGAGCCCGCGCGTGGCGGACGCCCCGACGCTGACCGCCGGCGCGCTGTCCCTGACGCTGGGGCCGCGCGCCGGCGGGTCGATCCTGTCCTTCCGCCATGGCGCGACGGCGCTGATGCGCGAATCCGGGCCCGGGGCGGCGGATGCGGCGGATGGCTTGCAGACCGCCTGCTATCCGCTGGCGCCCTATTCCAACCGCATCGCCCTCGGCCGCTTCGCCTTCGACGGGGCGGCGCATGCGCTGGCGCGCAATTTCGGCGACCACCCGCACCCGCTGCACGGGGTGGGCTGGCGGCGGCCGTGGACGGTGGACGAGGCCGACGGGACGGCGGCGCTGCTGTCGCTCGACCATGATCCGGCGCGCGACGGGCCGGAGGGCTGGCCCTTCGCCTGCCGCATGACGCAGCGCTTCGCGCTGGACCCCGATGGCCTGAGCGCGACCATCGCCGTCGAGAACCGCGACGCGCGGCCGTTCCCGGCGGGGCTGGGCCTGCACCCGTTCTTCCCGGCGCCGCCGGGCGCGACCCTGCGCTTCGCGGCCTCGGGCGTGTGGGTGAACGGGCCCGACGCGCTGCCCGCGGCGCTGGTCGCGCCGCCGCCCGCCTGGGATTTCGCGACGCCGCGCCATCCCGGGGCGTCGGGCCTCGACAACTGTTTCGCCGGCTGGGACGGGCTGGCCGAGATCGCGCGCCCCGATGCGGGGCTGGTGCTGCGGATCGAGGCCGGGCCGCCCCTGCGCCATCTGGTGGTCTACGCCCCCGCGCCCGGCGACATCGTCGCCGTCGAGCCGGTCTCGCACATGACCGACGCCGTGAACCGCATGGGCACGGTCCCCGGCCACGGCCTGCGCGCGCTCGCGCCCGGCGGGCGGCTGGAGGCGACGGTGCGGTTCGCGGTCGGCGCGCTGGCCTGAGCGGCCCTTCCCCCGGGCGTCGAAGGGCGCCAAGGATGGGCCCTCTCTGCCGGAGGATCGCCCGATGACCGAGACACGCACCCTGCCCCTGTCCGACCCGCGGCTGCTGACCGACCGCGCCTATGTCGCCGGCGAATGGGTCGCGCCCGGGGCGCGGACCATGCCGGTGACCGACCCGGCCGACGGCGCGCTGCTGGCGCGCGTGCCCGATCTCGGCCCCGAGGCCGCGCGCGCCGCCATCGACGCCGCCGCGCAGGCGATGCGCGGCTGGGCGGCGCGCCCGGCGAAGGACCGCGCCGCGGTGCTGCGCGCCTGGCGCGACCTGATCATCGCCAACGCCGAGGATCTGGCGCTGATCCTCACGGCCGAGCAGGGCAAGCCGCTGGCCGAGGCGCGAACGGAGGTCACCTTCAACGCGGGCTACCTGGAATGGTTCGCCGAGGAGGCCAAGCGGGTCTACGGCGAGGTCATCCCCGCCGCGCGCCCCGACCAGCGCCACATCGTCATCCGCCAGCCGGTGGGCGTCTGCGCCGCGATCACGCCCTGGAACTTCCCGAACGGCATGATCACCCGCAAGGCCGGCCCGGCCCTGGCCGCGGGATGCGGCATGGTGCTGAAGCCCGCCCCGCAGACGCCGCTGTCGGCGCTGGCGCTGGCGGTGCTGGCCGAGCGGGCGGGGGTGCCGAAGGGGCTGTTCTCGGTGATCACCGGCGAGGCCCCGCCGATCGGGACCGAGTTCTGCACCAACCCCAGGGTCGCCAAGATCACCTTCACCGGGTCCACGGCCACCGGGCGCTGGCTGATGCGCGAGAGCGCCGACCAGATCAAGCGCCTGTCGCTGGAGCTGGGCGGCAACGCGCCGTTCATCGTGTTCGACGACGCCGATCTCGATGCGGCGGTCGAGGGGGCGATGGCGTCCAAGTTCCGCAACGCCGGCCAGACCTGCGTCTGCGCCAACCGTCTTTACGTGCAGGCCGGCATCGCCGACGCCTTCGCCGCGCGGCTGGCGGAGCGGGCGGGGGCGCTGCGGCTGGGGCGGGGCACCGATCCCGGCGTGGAGCTGGGGCCGCTGATCGACGCGCGGGCGGTCGCCAAGATGGAGGCGCATCTGGCGGACGCGCTGGAGAAGGGCGCGCGGGCGCTGACGGGAGGCGGGCGCGCGGGCCTGGGCGGCACCTTCTTCGAGCCCACCGTGCTGGCGGGCGCGACCCAGGCCATGCGCATCGCGCGGGAGGAGACCTTCGCGCCGCTCGCCCCGGTCATCGCCTTCGAGACCGAGGAGGAGGCGGTGGCGATGGCCAACGCCACCGAGTTCGGCCTCGCCGCCTATGTCTACACCCGCGACCCGTCGCGGCTGTGGCGGGTGCCCGAGGCGCTGGAATGCGGGATGGTGGCGATCAACACCGCCGGCTTCGTCAGCGAGGCGGCGCCCTTCGGCGGCTGGAAGCAGTCGGGCCTGGGCCGCGAGGGCGCGCGGCAGGGCATCGACGGGTATCTCGAGACCAAGTACCTCTGCTTCGGCGGCCTCTAGCGCGGCGGCCTTCGGGCGCGGACCGCGAAGGGCGCGCTGTCCTCACGCGGGACATTTGATAACACTGGCGTTTTTTCGCTACAATTTTATCGGTCGGGGCCTCACCCCGGGCGCGGCGCGGCCCCGCCGCGTCAACGCGCGGCCCCGTCCTGCGCCGGGGCGGCCTCTCCGCCCTCGTCGTCGCCGTCGTCCTCGGCGTCCTCGGCGTCGAGATCGAAGCCGACCTCCACGCCCGCCAGCTTGTCGACCAGCGATTCGACGATGGCCACCAGATCCTCGCGCGCGAAGGCGGCCGGACCCTCGTACTTCACCTCGATGTCGCCGAATTCGATCGCGAGCTTCACCGTCCCGTCGCTCATGGCGCTTCCCCCTGGCGAACTGCCGATCCACGGGTCAGCGCTGCCGCATCGCTGTGCAAGCCAAGATTTTGCGACGCCAGGTTCCGCGTCCGCCCGCATGGCGCGAAACCGGGGCCGCGATGCCCCCGATCCGCGCCGCGGCATGTGCGCGCGCTGCAAAACCCCGCCTTTACGGTCAGCAATGCCCGCAGCAAGATGGGCGCAGCAACCCAACCCATAAACGCTTAGGTGAGGCTGATGCTCCGGGCTCTCGTGATCGACTCCAACAAATGCACCGGCTGCAAGCAGTGCGAAATGGCCTGCAGCTATGAGAACGAAGGGGTCTTCAACCCCTCGAAATCCCGGATCCGGGTGTTCGACTTCCACACCGAGGCGCGCTTCGCGCCCTACACCTGCACCCAGTGCGACGAGGCGTGGTGCCAGCAGGCCTGCCCGGTGAACGCAATCACCACCGACGCGTTCGGCGTGAAGAACGTCCACGAGGACACCTGCGTGGGCTGCAAGGTCTGCACGATCGCCTGCCCGTTCGGGACCATCAACTACAACACGGCGACCGGCAAGGTCACGAAATGCGACCTCTGCCAGGGCAAGCCGGCCTGCGCCGACGCCTGCCCGACCGGCGCGATCACCTATCGCGACGCCGAGCAGACCGGGTTCGACAAGATGCTGATGTGGGCGGCGAAGTCGGCGGTCGGCGATCCGACCGGCCCGAACACGCCCGCGGCGCGCTGACGCCGCCCCACACCGTCAATCGGGAGAGAGACACATGGCCTGGACCCGCAAAGTCCTCCGCGTCAACCTGACCACCGGTCAGATCAAGGTCGAGCCGCTCAACATGGAGTGGGTGGACCAGTATCTCGGCCAGCGCGGCCTCGCGACCAAGTATCTGGTCGAGGAGATCGACCCCAAGACCGATCCGCTGGGGCCGGACAACAAGATCATCTACGCCACCGGGCCGCTGACCGGCACCGCCGCCTCGACCGGCGGGCGCTATTCGGTCATCACCAAGGGGCCGCTGACCGGGGCCATCGCCTGCTCGAATTCGGGCGGCTATTTCGGCGCCGAGCTGAAATTCGCGGGCTGGGACATGGTGATCGTCGAGGGCGCCTCGCCCAAGCCGGTCTACCTGACCATCTTCGACGACCAGGTGGAACTGCGCGACGCCTCCGAGATCTGGGGCACCTCGATCTGGCACACGGACGAGTGGATCAAGGCGCGCCACCAGGACCCGATGATGCATGTCTGCGCCATCGGCGTGGCGGGCGAGCAGCAGGTGCTGTATTCCTGCATCGTCAACGACCTGCATCGCGCCGCCGGCCGGTCGGGCGTGGGCGCGGTGATGGGGTCGAAGAACCTCAAGGCCATCGGCGTGCGCGGCACCGGCGGCGTGGCGGTGCGCGACGGCAAGGCCTTCATGAAGGCCGCCTTCGCGGCGAAGAAGGTGCTGGCCGAGAACGCCGTCACCGGGGCCGGCCTGCCCACCCACGGCACCCAGGTGCTGATGAACGTGATCAACGAGATCGGCGCGCTGCCGACGCGCAACTCGCGCGATGTGCAGTTCGAGGGCGCGCACGACATCTCGGCCGAGGCGATGATCGCGCCGCGCGCCGACGGCAGCAAGAACCTGCAGACCAACCAGGCCTGCTTCGGCTGCACCATCGCCTGCGGCCGCATCTCGAAGATCGACGAGACGCATTACACGGTGAAGAACCGCCCCGAATACTGGCACGCCTCGGGCGGGCTGGAATACGAGGCGGCCTGGGCGCTGGGGGCCTCGACCGGGATCAAGGACCTCGAGGCGCTGACCTTCACCAACTTCATCTGCAACGAGCAGGGCCTCGACCCGATCTCGTTCGGGGCCACGGTCGGCGCGGCGATGGAGCTGTACAAGCTCGGCCTGCTGACCAAGGAGATGACGGGCGGGCTGGAGCTCGAGTTCGGCTCGGCCGAGGCGCTGACCAAGGCGGTCGAGCTGGTGGGCAAGGCCGAGGGCTTCGGCCGCGAACTGGGCCTCGGCTCGGCGCGGCTCTGCGCCAAGTACGGCCGTCCCGACCTGTCGATGACGGTGAAGGGCCAGGAGTTCCCGGCCTACGACCCGCGCGGCATCCAGGGCATGGGCCTGACCTACGCCACCTCGAACCGCGGCGCCTGCCACCTGCGCAGCTACACCGTGGCCTCCGAGGTGCTGGGCATCCCGGAAAAGACCGACCCGCTGACCACCGACGGCAAGCCGGCGCTGGTCAAGGCCTTCCAGGACGCGACCGCTGCCGTGGACAGCTCGGGCCTGTGCGTGTTCACCACCTTCGCGTGGACGCTGAACGACATAGCCCCGCAGGTCGACGCGGCCTGCGAGGGCGGGTGGTCGGTCGAGAAGATGATGGAAGTGGGCGAGCGCATCTGGAACATGGAGCGCCAGTTCAACAACCAGGCCGGCTTCACCGCCAAGGACGACATGCTGCCGCCGCGGCTGGTGTCCGAGCCGGCGTCGCAGGGCCCCGCGAAGGGCCTGGTCAACGGCCTCGCCACGATGCTGCCGGAATACTACGAGCTCCGCGGCTGGACGCAGGACGGCGTGCCGACCAACGAGACCCTCGCGCGCCTCGCCCTCTGAGGGCCGCCGCGACGCGCGGCGCCGTCCCCGATCCGGGGGCGGCGCTTCGCCGTTGAAAACGCACCAGACAGGGAGTGCGACGGGCATGCGCCACGTCATTCTGGGGGCCGGGCCCGCGGGCGTCACCGCGGCCGAGACCCTGCGCAAGGTCGATCTGACCTCCGAGATCACCATCGTGTCGGGCGAGCACGAGCCGCCCTACAGCCGCATGGCGATCCCCTACCTGCTCGAGGCCAAGGTCGGCGAGAGCGGCACCTACCTGCGGCAGGACCCGGAGCATTTCGCCAAGCAGCGCATCGCCCTGCGCCAGGGCCGCGCGGTGGGCCTGGACGGCGAGAGGAAGATCCTCAAGCTCGACAACGGCGAGATGCCGTTCGATCGCCTGCTGATCGCCACCGGCGCCACGCCGAACAACCCGCCGATCCCGGGGGCCGACCTCGAGGGCGTCGCGAACTGCTGGACCATGGAGGATGCGCGCAAGATCCTCGCCCTGGCCGACGAGGGCGCGCCGGTGGTGCTGGTTGGCGCGGGCTTCATCGGCTCGATCGTGCTCGAGGCGCTCTATGCCCGCGGCTGCAAGCTGACCGTGGTCGAGGTCGCCCCGCGCATGGTCGCGCGCATGATGGACGACATCGCCGGCGGCATGCTGGGCGACTGGTGCCGCGCCAAGGGCGTGACGGTGCTGACCGACACCAAGGTGATGCGCATCGACGAGACCCGTCCCGCCGACAGCGCGGCCCCCGCCGCGGCGCCCGCGCCGCAGGCATCGCAGTCGAACGGCGTGATCGGCCGCATCACCGACTACATCATGGGCCGCGGCCCGCTGGCCCGCCCGGCCGAGCCGGCCCCCGCCGCGCCCGCCGGCGAGCGCATGCTGAACGTCACGCTGTCGGACGGGCAGGTGATCCCGGCGAAGCTGGTGGTGATGGCCGCCGGCGTGAAGGCCAATGTCGGCTTCCTCAAGGGCTCGGGCGTGCATGTCGAGGCCGGGATCCGCGTCGACCACGCGATGCACACCAGCGTGAAGGACGTCTACGCCGCCGGCGACTGCGCGCAGGGCATGGACCTGTCCACCGGCCTGCACGACGTGCTGGCCATCCAGCCCATCGCGGTCGAGCACGGCCGCATCGCCGCGCTGAACATGGCCGGGCGGCCCACCGAGCACCGCGGGTCGCTGAACATGAACGTGCTCGACACCATGGGCCTGATCTCGTGCAGCTTCGGCCTGTGGCAGGGCGCGGCCGGCGGGCAGAGCGTCAAGTCGGTCGACCGCGACGGCTGGCGCTACATCCGGCTGGAGTTCGACGAGGACCGGCTGGTCGGCGCGCAGGCGCTGGGGCTGATCGACCATGTCGGCGCGCTGCGCGGGCTGATCCAGACCGGCGTGCGGCTGGGCAAGTGGAAGGACACCCTGATCGAGGCGCCGGAGCGGGTCACCGAGGCCTACATCGCCACCGGCCATGGCGGCGTCGGCCATGGCTGGAGCGGGCCGCGGGTCAAGACGCCGGTGGTCTGAGGGGGCGCCGCGCCATGCGCGTCACGCTGAAGCTGTTCGCCTCGCTCGAGGGCTATCTGCCCCCGGGCGCGGCACGCAACGCCGCGCAGGTTGAGGCCGAGCCGGGCGAGACCGTGCTGGGGCTGCTCGACCGCCACAACGTGCCGCGCGGATCGTGCCATCTGGTGCTGCTGAACGGCGTGTTCCAGCCGCCCGCCCGGCGCGGCGAGGTGGTGCTGGGCGAGGGCGATGCGGTCGCGGTCTGGCCGCCCGTGGCGGGCGGATGATCGGCCGGCAGCCCCCGCCCGAGCGCGTCGAGAAGATCATGGCGCTGACGGAGCGCGAATTCGCCGCCTCGCTGCGCGTGCTCGACCCGCAGGCCGTCCCGGTCGCGGGGCGGGTCGCGCTGGCGTTCGCGGACGGCGCGGTGACCGTCACGCTGGAACACCTGCCGCCGGTGACGCTGGGCGGGCTGGTGACGCTGCCGCGCGCCCGCGTGACGCTGGATTTCGGCGACACGCCCCCGGAGGGCCGCGCCGCCCTCCTCGCGCGCTTCGATCTCGCGTTCCAGCGCGGCGGCGGCTGAGCCCGCCGCCGCGCGCCGGCGTCAGAGCGCCATTTCCGGCACGTCGCCGTTCACGATCAGCGCGGCCGCGGTCGCGGCCCGCACCTCGTCGACCGAGACGCCCGGCCCGCGCTCGCGCAGCACCAGCCCCTCGGGCGTCGGCTCGATCACCGCCATCTCGGTCACGATCAGGCTGACGGGCCGGGTCGAGGTCAGCGGCAGGGTGCATTCGGGCACGATCTTGGGCTTGCCGCGGTTGGTGTGCTCCATGGCGACGATGACGTGCCGCGCGCCCGTCACAAGGTCCATGGCCCCGCCCATGCCGGGCACCATCTTGCCCGGGATCATCCAGTTCGCGAGCAGGCCCTTGCTGTCGACCTGCAGCGCGCCCAGCACGGTCACGTCCAGATGGCCGCCGCGGATCAGGCCGAAGCTCATGGCGCTGTCGATCGAGGCCGCGCCCGGCACCGCGGTCACGAAGCCGCCGCCGGCGTCGGTGAGGTCCTCGTCCTGCATGCCCTCCGGCGGCCGCGCCCCGAGGCCGATCACCCCGTTCTCGGCCTGGAAGAACACGCCGCGGTCGGCCGGCACATGGTTGGCCACCAGCGACGGCATGCCGATGCCGAGGTTGACCAGCATGCCTTCCTTCATTTCCTGCGCCACCCGGCGCGCGATCAGTTCCCGCGCGATCATCAGATGCCCTTCCCGATGATGTGGTCCACCAGAACGCCCGGGGTCTTGACCGCATCGGGCGGAATCATGCCCACGGGCACGATGTAGTCGGGTTCGGCGATCACCGTATCGGCCGCCAGCGCCATTATCGGGTTGAAGTTGTGCGCGGTCAGCGAATAGGCGAGATTGCCGACGTAGTCGCATTGCGCGCAGCCGATCAGCGCGAAATCGGCGCGGATGGGCTTTTCCAGCAGAAAGCGCTTGCCGTCGACTTCGATGATCGGCTTGCCTTCCTCGACCACCGTGCCGAGGCCGGTGGGGGTGAGGACGCCGCCGAGGCCCACGCCGCCGGCGCGGATCCGCTCGACCAGCGTGCCCTGCGGGACCAGCTCCACCTCGATCTCGCCGTCGATCATCTTCTTCTGCGTCTCGGGGTTCAGCCCGATATGCGAAGTGATCACCTTGCGCACGCAACCCGCGGTGATCAGATGGCCGACGGCCACCCCCGGCTTTGCCGTGTCGTTGCCGATGATGGTGAGGTTCCTCTTGCCCTGGGCCGCGATCTCGGCAAGCACGCGGTCGGGCGAACCCACGCCCATGAAGCCGCCGAACAGGACGGTCGCGCCGTCCGGGATCATGGCCGCGGCGGCCCCGCAGGCGATGGCGCGTTTCATCGGACCTCCCTCGATCTTGTCGCGACGATGATGGTTAGCCGCCGACCGCGACGGGCCGGCGACGGCGGCGGCGCGTCAGGCTGTCGCGGCGCCGGGATGGTCGCGCAGGAAGTGGCACAGCGTGGCGACGAGATGGCGCGCGTGCCGTGCGTCGCCGGCGCGGATGGCGATGCGGATGTCGTCGCGGATCATGCCGTAGACGACATGTTCGCCCTTTTCGCGATGCGCGAGATAGGCCCCGAGCGCGGCGGCCGCGAGTTCCGGCATGTGCTCGTGTTCGGCGATGGCCGCGATCTCGTCGGGGGTGAGGTCGCACATCGCCAGGCAGTCCTCGAGGGCGATCATCGCCGCCTCCTTCGATCGTTTCCTCCGCGTGGTTCACGCTAGCGCAATACTTCGCGCCGCGCACCGTCCGCGGGACGCCCGGCGCTGTGGTCAGCCCTTGGCGAAGGGGTTCTCGGGGCTGCGGTAGGAGAAGCGGATCGGCACGCCGTCCATGCCGAAATCGCGCCGCAAGCCGTTGACGAGATAGCGGGTGTAGCTTTCCGGCAGGTCGTCGGCGCGCGAGCAGAAGGCCACGAAGCTGGGCGGGCGCGCCTTCACCTGCGTCATGTAGCGCAGCTTGATGCGCCGCCCGCCGGGGGCCGGGGGCGGATGGGCGGCGACATGGCCCTCGAGCCAGCGGTTGAGCTTCGCCGTCGGGATGCGCAGGTTCCAGGTCTCGTGCACCTTCAGCACCGCCTCGCGCAGCCGGTCGAGGCCGCGCCCGGTCAGCGCCGACACGGTCACCAGCGGCGCGCCCTTCAGCTGGGGCAGCAGCCGGTCGAAGGCCTCGCGCAGGGCCCGCAGCCGCGCCTGCTTGTCCTCCTCGAGGTCCCATTTGTTCACCGCGACGACCACGGCGCGGCCCTCGCGCTCGGCGAGGTCGGCCAGTCGCAGATCCTGCTGCTCGAAGGTCGAGGCCACGTCGAGCAGCAGCACCACGACCTCGGCGAACTTCACCGCCCGCAGCCCGTCGCCTACGGCGAGCTTCTCCAGCTTTTCCACCACGCGGGCCTTCTTGCGCACGCCGGCGGTGTCGAAGATGCGGAACGGACGCCCGCCCCATGACAGGTCGAGGCCGATGGCGTCGCGGGTGATGCCGGCCTCCGGGCCGGTCAGCAGACGCTCCTCGCCGAGGATGGCGTTGACCAGCGTGGACTTGCCGGCGTTCGGCCGGCCGAGCACCGCGATCTGGATGGGGCGGCCCGGGTCGGGCGGGGCCTCGCCCTCGAAGGCCGCGGCCAGCCGCTCGGCCTCCGCCGCCTCGGCTTCGTCGTGCGCGTCCACCAGCGGGCGCAGGGCCTGATACAGCTCGTCCATGCCCTCGCCGTGCTCGGCCGACACCGGCACCGGGTCGCCGAGGCCCAGCGCATAGGCCTCCATCGCCCCCGAGAGCCCCGCGCGCCCCTCGGCCTTGTTGGCGATCAGGATCACCGGGCGGCCGGCGCGGCGCAGGATCTCGGCGAAGGTGCGGTCCTGCGGCAGCACGCCCTCGCGCGCGTCCAGCACGAACAGGCAGGCGTCGCAGGAGGCGACCGCGCGCTCGGTCAGCCTGCGCATGCGCCCCGGCAGGCTGGCCGGGTCGGCCTCCTCGAGCCCCGCCGTGTCGACCGCGACGAAGCGCAGGTCGCCCAGCCGCGCCTCGCCCTCGCGCAGGTCGCGCGTGACCCCGGGCCGGTCGTCGACCAGCGCGAGGCGCTTGCCGACGAGGCGGTTGAACAGGGTGGACTTGCCCACGTTGGGCCGCCCGACGATGGCGAGGGTGAAGGACATGCGCGCGGCGATACGCCATGCCGCCCGCGCCGGCAAGCGCGCCGGCAAGCGCGCCGGCAAGCGCGCCGG
>DAIPIU010000038.1:0-25895 GCA_036770645.1 Rubrimonas sp.
TGAGGCCGGTGGCGAGGAACAGCGCGCCGGTCTGGGCCAGCAGCGCCGGCGCGGGGGCGATGTCGCCGAGATGGCGCAGGGTCGCGGCGGTGACGCCGGTCTCCTCGCGCAGCTCGATCCGCGCCGCCTCCTCGATGGGGATGGCGTCGCCGCCGGGCGCCACGCCCATCGGCAGCTCCCACTGGCGGCGCTTCAGCGGATGGCGCCACTGCTCGACCATCCAGACATGGCCGGCCTCGATGGCGGCCACGATGGCGTAGCGGGGCCGCTCGACGAAGGCGTAGAGTCCGGTCGTGCCGTCCGCGAAGCGCACGCTGTCCTCGCGCAGCCGGATCCAGCGGTTCTCGAAGGCGATTCGGGTGGCGGCGACGGTGAGCATGGCGACCCCTTCAGCGGGCGCGGCCCGTTTCGCGCGCCCGGACGCCTTTTGCGCGGAAGGAGAAACCGATGCAACGCCGCGGATTATCCCCGACCGCGTTTGTCGTGAAACTGTCATTTGAAATACGGACAACCGGCTGCATTGTCAGGCCGCTGAGAACGATAGCGGGGAAAAATTTTCAAATTCAACGCAATCCAACTGCGAGCCTGATCGCTTTGCTTTCGGTTGCGGGCTGCTCCAACAGCAGCGACGGCCCGTCGGCATCGCCGGCGACCGGCGGCGGCGCTCCCTCCGGCGGCAGCACCGACGGCGCGACGAGCGGCGGCGGCGCGACGGGCGGCGGGACGACGGGCGGCGGCGCGACGGGCGGCGGCGCGACGACGGGCGGCGGCGCGACGGGCGGCTTCGACAGCTTCGGGCCGAGCAGCACCATCACCATCGCCGGGCCCTCGCTCACGGTCGGCTTCACCGAAAGCGCCTTGGGCGACATCGCCACGACGAGCCCGTTCACGCCGGGCGTGGCCACGGTCACGCTCACGAGCGACGCCAACGAGGACATCACCTCCATCGTGGCCAGCGGCGACGCCGCGCCCCTCGACCTCAACGCAGCCAACACGACGAGCAGCTTCGAGGGCGTGGACAGCGTCGGGCTGACCGCCAACCAGATCATCCTGTTCGCGGAACAGGAAGATCCGACGACCGGTCTGGACGTTCAGGCCCTTCAGGCCCTGCTGGCGCCGGGGCCGAACGACGCGGATCGCTTCGAATACCAGGTGCTCGGCGAATGGGGCACCGAGGCCCCGGCGGCCGGCGGCGGCCGCGCCGGTCAGCGCACCTTCGCGAGCATCGGCTTCGAGACCGCAGCGGGCTCGGTGCCGACCAGCGGCGCGGCGAGCTACGCCGGCGTGGCGAACGGCGTGATCGTGACCGCGACGGGCGAGCCGCAGAGCTTCGCCGCCGACATGGCGGCGACGGTGCGCTTCGGCGGGACGCCGGGCTTCGACTTCGCCACCACCAACACCCGCGTGCAGCTTGGCGACGAGGACAGCGACCCGATCGTGTCCGACCCCACCCGAAACATCACCGGCTCCGGCACGCTGAGCGGGGCGCGCCTCACCGGCACGGTCGCCAGCACGGGCCTGTCCGGCACGCTGGACGGGCGGCTCTACGGTCCCGCGGCCGAGGAGGTCGGCGGCACGCTGCTGCTGCAGGGCACCGGCGGCACCATGGTCGGCGCCTTCGGCGGAAAGAGCGGCAACTGACCCGCGGCTCGTCGGGAATGCGCAGGGCGGCCGCGGCCGCCCTGCTGGCGCTCGCCGCCGCGACGGCAGGCGCGCAGGACGGAGCCACGCAGGAAGCCGCCGCGCGGGGCGAGCCGGTCCGCGTCACGGTGGCCGAGCTGTTCGACGCCGGCCTTGCGGCGCGCGCGCGCGGCGAGGCGCGGGCCGCGGCGCGCGCCTTCCGCCTGATCCTCGCCGCCGATCCAAGCCTTGTGCGCGTGCGCCTGGAGCTTGCCCGCGCCCTGTTCGAGGCGGGGGATTTCGAGGAATCGCGACGCGAATTCTTCGCCGTGCTGTCGGGCGACGTGCCCGATCCGGTTCGGCGCAACGTGCTGGCCTTCCTGCGCGCCATCGACGCGCGCAGCGGCTTCGACTGGAGCCTGACGGCTTCGTTGCGGCCGAACCTCGGCCGAAGCCGCCGCTACGCCAGCGACGAGATCGAGCTGGATTTCCTCGGCGAGCGCCGGACCTTCACCCTGAACCGACGCGACCCGCCCGATGTCGTGCTGGACGTCACCGCGACGGCGGAACTGCAGCGCGACGCCGGCACCGTGGGCGGCCAGCCCGCGGTGGCCTATCTCGGCGGCTTCGTCGCGATCGAGGACGCGCCGGGCGCGGTGGACGACGATCACCTCGCCGGATTGCGCGGCGGATTGCGCGTGGCCTGGCCGCGGACCACGGCTGCGGCCGGGCCGGTCGCCTCGGCGCGCTGGCTGGGGGGCGACCCGTTCGAGACGCGCGTCGGCGTGGAGGGCTCGCTGCGCCACCGGCTGGAGCGGGGCGTGACGCTGTTCGCCGGCGCCGCCGCGCAGGCGGTGGACGACCGGTTCTCGGACGCGCGCGACGGCGCGGCGGTCCGCGGCCGCGCCGGGCTCGCGCGCAGTTTCGGCGGCCGCGGCTCGGTCGGGGCGGCGCTGTCCTATGAACGTTTCGAGGCCGATGCGACCTTCGAGAGCTACGGCGAGGCGGGGGCGGAACTGTTCGGCGACGCCGATCTCGGCCGCGGCCTGCGCGCCGACGCGGCCCTGCGCCTGCGGCGACTGGACTACGACGCGACCGCGCCGCTGTTCGTCGAGGCCCGCAGCGACGAGGAGGCCGCGGCGACCCTGCGGCTGACCGCGCAGACGGTCTACGTCTTCGGCCGGTTCGCGCCGTTCGTGGAACTGGGCGCGACCCGCCAGCGCAGCAGCATCGACGCCTTCGGCTACGACGAGCTGACGGTCGGCTTCGGCTTCGCCCGGGCGCTCTGACGCCGCCGCCTTGCGCGGGGGGACGGCCCGTCTATAAGGCGCGGGGTTCAGCCCGACCCGAACCCCAGAAGCGCCGCACGCCTCGCGCGGGCGGCCCCGTGCGCGAGCGAGGCCCATGCCGAAGCGGACCGACATCCACTCGATCCTGATCATCGGCGCCGGGCCCATCGTCATCGGGCAGGCCTGCGAGTTCGACTATTCCGGCGCCCAGGCCTGCAAGGCGCTGCGCGAGGAGGGCTATCGCGTCATCCTCGTGAACTCGAACCCCGCCACCATCATGACCGATCCGGGTCTGGCCGACGCCACCTACATCGAGCCGATCACCCCGGCGGTGGTCGAGAAGATCATCGCGAAGGAACGCCCCGACGCGCTGCTGCCCACCATGGGCGGCCAGACCGGCCTCAACACCGCCATCGCGCTGGACGACGCGGGGGTGCTGGAGCGTTACGGCGTGCGGCTGATCGGGGCCAACCGCGCCGCCATCGAGATGGCCGAGGACCGCAGGCTGTTCCGCGAGGCCATGACGCGCATCGGGCTGGAGAACCCGCGCGCAGCCATCATCGCCGCGCCGCGGCTGGGCCGCGGCTTCGACATCGCGGCGGGGCTCGAGCAGGCGCGCGCCGCGCTGGACGAGGTCGGGCTGCCCGCCATCATCCGCCCCGCCTTCACGCTGGGCGGCACCGGCGGTGGCGTGGCCTACAACCGCGAGGATTACGAGGCGCTGTGCCGCTCGGGGCTCGAGGCCTCGCCTGCGGGGCAGATCCTCGTCGACGAATCGCTGCTCGGCTGGAAGGAGTTCGAGATGGAGGTGGTCCGCGACCGGGCGGACAACTGCATCATCGTCTGCTCCATCGAGAACGTCGACCCGATGGGCGTGCATACCGGCGACAGCATCACCGTCGCCCCGGCGCTGACGCTGACCGACAAGGAATACCAGCGCATGCGCGACGCCAGCATCGCGGTGCTGCGCGAGATCGGCGTCGAGACCGGCGGCTCGAACGTGCAGTTCGCCGTGGACCCCGCGACGGGCCGCATGGTGGTGATCGAGATGAACCCGCGCGTCAGCCGGTCCTCTGCGCTGGCGTCCAAGGCGACGGGGTTCCCCATCGCCAAGATCGCGGCGAAGCTGGCGGTGGGCTACACGCTGGACGAACTCGACAACGACATCACCGGCGTGACGCCGGCCAGCTTCGAGCCGACCATCGACTATGTCGTGACCAAGATCCCCCGCTTCGCCTTCGAGAAGTTCCCCGGGGCCAAGCCGGAGCTGACCACGGCGATGAAGTCGGTCGGCGAGGCCATGGCCATCGGGCGCTGCTTCGCCGAGAGCATGCAGAAGGCCCTGTGCTCGCTGGAGACGGGGCTGAGCGGCTTCGACGAGATCGCCATCGAGGGCGTGGAGCCCGGCGCCGACGCCGAGGCGCGGCGGCAGGCCGTCGTCGCCGCGCTGTCGCGCGCCACGCCCGACCGCATCCGCGTGATCGCGCAGGCCCTGCGCGAGGGGCTGTCGGTGGCCGAGGTCGCCGCGGCCACGAAATTCGACCCGTGGTTCCTCGACCGCATCGCCGAGATCGTCGCGACCGAGGCGCGCGTGACGGCGGAAGGCCTGCCCGCCGATGCCGCCGGGCTGCGGGCGCTGAAGATGCAGGGTTTCTCCGACGCGCGGCTGGCGCGGCTGTCGGGCCTGGCGCAGGCCGCGGTGGCCGAGCGGCGGCGCGCGCAGGGCGTCGTCGCGGCCTTCAAGCGCATCGACACCTGCGCGGCCGAGTTCGAGGCGCAGACGCCCTACATGTATTCGACCTACGAGACCGACATCTCGGGCGTCGTGGAATGCGAGGCGCGGCCCTCGGACCGCGACAAGGTGGTGATCCTGGGCGGCGGGCCGAACCGCATCGGGCAGGGCATCGAGTTCGACTATTGCTGCGTGCACGCCTGCTATGCGCTGGCCGAGGCGGGCTACGAGACCGTGATGGTCAACTGCAACCCGGAGACGGTCAGCACCGACTACGACACCTCGGACCGCCTGTATTTCGAGCCGCTGACCGAGGAGCACGTGCTCGAGATCCTGCGCGTCGAGCGCGAGCGGGGCCGGCTGCACGGGGTGATCGTTCAGTTCGGCGGCCAGACCCCGCTGAAGCTGGCGCGCGCGCTGGAGGCCGCGGGGATCCCGATCCTCGGCACCACGCCCGACGCCATCGACCTGGCCGAGGACCGCGAGCGCTTCCAGGCGCTGCTGCGCCGGCTGGGCCTGCGCCAGCCCCCGAACGGCGTGGCGCGGTCGCGCGACGAGGCGATGCGGGTGGCGGCCGAGATCGGCTTTCCGCTGGTGATCCGCCCCTCCTACGTGCTGGGCGGCCGCGCCATGGAGATCGTGCGCGACGAGGCGCATCTCGACCGCTACATCCGCGAGGCGGTGGTGGTGTCGGGCGACAGCCCGGTGCTGCTCGACGGCTATCTGGCCAACGCCGTCGAGGTGGACGTGGACGCGCTGTGCGACGGTGCCGCGGTCCATGTCGCGGGCGTGATGGAGCACATCGAGGAGGCGGGCGTGCATTCCGGCGACAGCGCCTGCGTGCTGCCGCCCCACACGCTGAGCGCCGCGATGGTGGCCGAGCTGAAGCGCCAGACCGCCGAGATGGCGCTGGCGCTGGGCGTGGTGGGCCTGATGAACGTGCAGTTCGCCATCCAGGGCGAGGATGTCTTCGTGCTGGAGGTCAACCCCCGCGCCTCGCGCACCGTGCCCTTCGTGGCCAAGGCCGTGGGCGCGCCCATCGCCGGGATCGCGGCGCGGGTGATGGCGGGCGAACCGCTGTCGGCCTTCGCGCTGCCGCCGGCCGAGATCCCCCATGTCGCGGTCAAGGAGGCGGTGCTGCCCTTCGCGCGCTTCCCCGGGGTGGATACGCTGCTCGGCCCCGAGATGCGCTCGACCGGCGAGGTCATGGGGCTGGACCGCAGCTTCGCGCGCGCCTTCCTCAAGGCGCAGCTCGGGGCCGGGGTCGAGCTGCCCGAGGGGGGCGCGGCCTTCGTGTCGGTGCGCGACGCCGACAAGGCGGCGATCCTCGATCCCGCGCGGCGGCTGGCGCGGCTGGGCTTCCGCATCGTCGCCACGGCGGGGACGCAGGGCTTCCTCGCGCAGAACGGCGTGCCGGCCGAACGGGTGAACAAGGTGTTCGAGGGCCGCCCCCACATCGTCGACATGATGAAGAACGGCGATATCGCGCTGGTGTTCAACACCACCGAAGGCGTCCAGTCGGTCAAGGACAGCGCCGGGATCCGCGCCACGGCGCTGGCGATGAAGACGCCCTACTGGACCACCGCCGCCGGTGCCGCGGCTGTGGCGCGCGCGATCGAGAACATCCGCGACGGCGAGATCGAGGTGGCCCCGCTGCAATCCTATCCGCGCGGCTGAGATCCCGGGCGCGACACCCGCCGCAGCGCGAAGCGGCGCGCCGATCTCGGATGCGTTCGCGCCAGCCGGCGCGGGGACCGTGCGTCCGGGATCAGGCGACGCTGGCCGTCGCGACTGTCCCGGAATGGCGGCGGGCCCCGGTCAGCCCGCCCGCCTTGGCCGCCCGGGGCAGGACCGAAGCCCTTCGGGCGCCCGCGCCCCTGCGCCACGCATCGGGACACGGCCTTCCGTGCCCGAAATGGGGCGAGCGATCCCGGCTTGCCGCCGGGCGCGGCGCCCGCCCCGCTCCGCGCTGCTGCTGCGTCGAGGGCCCGCACGCGCTCACCATTCGTCCATGCTCGGGAGGGGAGCCGGGGCTTCGCCTGAGGCGGGCGAGCCGCCCGATCCGAACAGCGCCTCCGGCAGCCAGGTCGCGATCTCCGGCACGAGCCAGACGAGGCCCAGCGCGGCGATCTGGATCGCGATGAACGGGACGACGCCGCGGTAGATCTGGCCCGTCGTGATGCCCGCCGGCGCCACGCCCTTGAGATAGAACAGCGAAAAGCCGAAGGGCGGCGTCAGGAAGGAGGTCTGCAGCAGCATCCCCAGCATCACGCCCAGCCAGACCGCATCCACATCGCCCATCAGCAGGACCGGCGCGGTGATCGGGACGACGATGAACAGGATCTCGAAGGTGTCGAGGAAGAAACCGAGGACGAACACGATCGCGAACACCGTCAGCAGCGCGCCGAATTCGCCGCCGGGCATCGCCTGGAGAAAGTCGCGCACCAGGACGTCGCCGCCGAGCCGCGTGAACACGAGCGCGAAGGCGGTCGCCCCGAGCAGGATGATGAACACCATCGAGGTGATCGCCATGGTGCCGATGCAGGAGCGCCGGATGGTCTCGTAGAGCTGCCGCCGCAAGGGCGCGCTGAGCACCACGAGCAGCACCGCGGCGAAGACGGCCGCGACGAGGAAGGTCAGCAGCCCGAACGCCCCTGTGAAGCGGCCGAGCGCGACCAGCAGCGCGAGGAACCCCAGCCAGAACCAGAACAGCCGCCGGTCGCGGACCTCCGGCCCCTCGCGGCCGAGATGGTGGTCGGCCAGCAGTTTGATCGCCGCCAGCAGGATCGCGCCCACCGATCCGACCGACGCCGATTCCGTCGGGGTGGCGATCCCGGTCACGATCGAGCCGAGCACCGCGACGATCAGCACGAGGGGCGGGATCAGCGCCACCACGATGCGCCGCGACAGCCCCGCCCTCTCCGCCGCCGTCATCGGGACAGGCGGGCAGGTCGCGGGCTCGAAGATGGCCTGCCGCACGATCCAGAGGATGTAGAACACCGTCAGCACGAGGCTGGGGATGAACGCGCCCGCGAACAGGTCGCCGACCGACACCGTCTGCGGGGCGAAATTCCCCTTCGCCATCTGGGCCGCCGCGTTGGCCCCCTGCAGGATGTCGGCCATGAAGATCAGCACGGTGGACGGCGGCAGGATCTGCCCGAGCGTGCCCGCGGCGCAGATCACCCCGGTCGACAGCTTCGGGTCGTAGCCCGCCCGCATCATGGCGGGCAGGCTCAGCAGGCCCATGGTGACGACCGTGGCCCCGACCACCCCCGTCGCCGCGGCGAGCAGCGCGCCCACCAGGACCACCGACAGGCCCAGCCCGCCGCGCATCGAGCCGAACAGCTGGCCCATGGTGGTCAGCAGCGTTTCCGCGATGCCGGAGCGTTCCAGCACGACCCCCATGAACACGAACAGCGGCACGGCGATCAGGACCGGGTTCTTGATCACCCCCCACAGCCGCGTGGGCAGGGCTGCGAACAGCGCCGGGTCGAAGGCCCCGGTCCAGATGCCGATGAAGCCGAAGGCGACCGCGACCCCCCCGAGGGTGAACGCGACCAGGTAGCCGGTCATCAGGAACAGGATGATGAACAGGAACAGCAGGGCGGCCATGAGCTGGCCGAGGATCGCGACGTCCATGGTCAGGCTCCGTCAGAGGGCGTTTTCAGTCGCGTGGCCGCCGGTGGCCGCGGCCCACTCCTCGCGCCCGTTGAGCACGAGCAGCCCGCGCGCCACCATCGCGAGGCCCTGCAGGGCGACGAGGATGCAGAAGACGAACAGCGTGCCCTTCAACAGCCAGAGGTCGCCGATCCCGCCGGGGTGCATCGACCCTTCGTCGCTGCGCCACGAGGCCACGAGGAACCGCCAGCTCGCCGGCATGAAGACGATGAGGAACGGCACCAGCATCACGAGCGTCATGACGGTGTCGGCGATGGCTTTGCCCCGGGGCGACCAATTCGCATAGAACACGTCGACCCGCACGAAGCCGCCCGTCATCATGGTGTAGCCCGCGCCGAGCATGATCACGGCGGCGTGCTGCCAGATGTAGATCTACTGCAGCCAGATGAAGTTCACGTTCAGCGCGTAGCGGGTATAGACGCTGGCGAAGCAGGCCAGGACGGTGCCCAGCGTCATCCACGCCGTCAGGTGGCCGACCGCCCGGTTGATCGCCTCGCTGAAGCGTACCAGTGCCATCAGCGCGCCGATGAACGCGCCCGGCGATCGCGCCGCCAGTTCCACGCCTGCCATCCCTGCCCCCATCGCGCTGCTCCGCGTCCCGGTACCGCATTGCCCAGTAATCAGAAGCGTCGATTATAAATCGTGCTGTTTCCTTTCAACTATCCCTCTGATCGTATTTGCCGATCACGCGAGTTCGCAAACAGGGCGATAGGATTTTCGAAAGTCGCGAGAGCCCGCTTTCCCGGGCGCGGGAAGCGCGACAGTTATCGGCCCAGCGGCGGTGCGTCGCAGCGCGTCGCCGAAGGGCGGCCCGACACGGGGCCGCCGCCCGTCTTCAACCAGTGGTGCGCACGGCACCCGCAGGGAGGCTCGATCCAGGATGAAAAGACGTCAGTTTCTGACCGGCGCGGGTGCCGTCGGCGCGGCCGGCGCCGCAGCCGGGGCATTTCCCGCCCCGGCGCTGTCGCAGAACGCCATCGAGTGGCGCATGGTGACGTCGTGGCCGAAGGGGCTGCCCGGCGTCGGCGTCGGGGCGGAGCGGCTGGCGCGCAGGATCGAGGCGATGTCCGGGGGCCGGATGCGCATCCAGGTGTTCGCCGCCGGCGAACTGGTGCCGGCGCTCGGCTGCATGGATGCCGTGATGGACGGCACCGCCGAGATGGGCCACGATGCCTCGTTCTACCATGTCGGCAAGGACCAGACGGCCGCCATCTTCTTCGCCGTGCCCTTCGGCATGAACGCCGACGAACAGGCCGCGTGGCTGCTGCATGGCGGCGGCCAGGCCCTGTGGGACGAGTGGAACGACCGCTACGGCATCCTCGCCTTTCCCGCGGGCCAGACGGCCAACCAGTCCTTCGGCTGGTTCCGCAACGAGGTGAACACGCCCGAGGACTTCCGCGGCCTCAAGATCCGCATGCCCGGGCTCGGCGGCGAGATGGTGAAGAAGCTTGGGGCCTCGGCGATCCTCATCGCGGGCGGCGAGATCTTCGCGGCGCTGCAGTCGGGCGCCGTGGACGCGGCGGAGTTCATCGGTCCGGTCAACGACCTGCCGATGGGCTTTCACCAGGTCGCCAAGTTCTCCTACGGCCCCGGCGTGCAGGAGCCGGGCGGCACCGTGCAGCTGATGACCAACAAGGCCAAGTTCCTCGAGCTGCCGACCGATCTGCAGGAGATCGTCAAGGCCGCGTGCCATGCCGGGCACGAGGACATGAAGGTCGAGTACGACTATCGCTCCGGACAGACCATGGAGGTCCTTCGCCTCGAGCATGGCGTGAACTTCCGCATCCTGAGCCGCGAGATCCTCGAGGCGCTCGGCGTCGCGGCGGGGGAGGTCGTCCGCGAGTCGATCGAGAGCGGCGACGACCTGCGCCGGCGCGTGTGGGACAGCTACCTCCAGTCCCGCGCCAACACGATGCGGCACCTGAACTTCAACGAGGTGCCGTTCCTGCGCGCCCGCACGCTGCCGATCAACTTCCCCGAGAGCGTCACCGGCTGACGCGCGCGGGGCCGACCCAGCCCGGGACGGGTCCCCCGCGAATGCGCTTGACAGTGGGCGGGCCCGATCCTCTGGCTTGGGGGATGCGCGACCTGCCCACCATCCGACAGCTGGAATGTTTCGTCGCGCTGGGCGCCGCCCGTTCGTTCCGGCGGGCGGCGGAACAGCTGTGCATGAGCCAGCCGTCATTCAGCGTGCAGATCCGCAACCTCGAGACGACGCTCGGGCTGACGCTGGTCGAGCGGCGCGCCAACGGGGCCGAACTGACGCCCGTTGGCCGCGAGGCGCTGGGGCACGCGCGGATCGCGCTGGACGCCACGCGCGCCCTGACCGAATTCGCGACCGGCGCGCAGGTGACCCTGTCGGGTCGCCTGCGCCTGGGCGTAAGCTCAACCGTCGGGCCGTACCTGCTGCCCAGCGTGGTCAAGCGGCTGCACCGCAGTCATCCCGACTTCCGCCTCTATGTGCGCGAGGGCACGCCGACCGACCTCGTGCGCGAACTGGGCGAGGGACAGCACGACACCATCCTCGTCCAGCTGCCCGTGCGCGCCGAGCAGTGCCATGTCGAGGAACTGTTCTGCGAGCGGCTTCTGGTGCTGCTCGCCGCCGACCACCGGCTTGCGGCCAACGCCGCGGTCGTGGCGGACGACCTCTCGGGAGAGGACGTGCTGACACTCGACAAGCGCTATGGGCTCAGCCAGCAGGCGGAGGGCCTCGCGGAGACCTTCGGCGCCAACCTCTTGACGGATTACCAGAGCGGCAGCCTCGACGCGATCCGCCTCATGGTGGGCATGGGGGCGGGCCTCGCCTTCGCCCCGGAACTCTATGTCCGTTCCGAGGTGCGCCCAGGCGGCGACGTCGTGGCAAGGCCCCTGCGGGGGCGCGCGATCCAGCGGATGATCGGCCTGTGCTGGCGTCGGTCCGTTCAAGACGACCGGCCGATGCAGATCCTTGCCGAGGCCTCCCGCGATGCCTTCGCCGACCTCACGGGCGGCGGCCTGCCGCGCTGAGCCGCGCCCGAAGGCCGGACGGCGCGACCGCCCGCGCGGCGCAAGGCCGTTCATCCCCGCGGGCCGACCATCGGCGCGAGGCGGGGTCCGCCGACCGGGCCGGGCGGCGACGAAGCGTTGTCGCCATGCGCGCACTGGCGCGCGCATCGTGGATGCCCCGCGGGACGAGCGTTCGCCCGCGGACCTGCGCGCGCCCGACGCTCGCGCCGCCGCCGCAAGGATGGCGAACGGACCCCTGACCCATCCGCCCCGTCCGGGGCGCGAAACGCCCTGCGCGCGTCGAGGAGGGATATGGCGATCCCGGCGGGATTCGAACCCACGGCCTGTCGCTTAGGAGGCGACCGCTCTATCCTGCTGAGCTACGGGATCGTCCCAGCGGTTTTACGCGCGACGCCGCGGCCGGTCAAACGGATCGCGCCCGCGCGCCCTGTTTCGGCCGTGGCGCGCGGCGTATCCTTCGCGCGTTGGCGAAGCGGCGCGGCGGGGCGGAACGATGCTGGGACGGTTTCGGGCGGTCGGGATCGCGGTCGCGGCGGCGCTGGCGCTGGCGGGCTGCGCCGGCCCGGGAGACGAGCCGCGCACCGTGGCCGACCGCGGCGCCGCGGAGCAGCGGCAGGGCGCGCAGGCGCATCCGCAGGTCCTGCGCCGCTTCGGCGGAGAATACGACAACCCGCGGCTGGCCGCCTATGTCCGCGGCATCGGCGAGCGGCTGGTGGCTGAGACCGAGCAGCCGGGCCAGCCCTGGACCTTCACCGTGCTGGACAGCCCCGTGGTGAACGCCTTCGCCCTGCCCGGCGGCTATGTCTATGTCAGCCGCGGCCTTGTCGCGCTGGCGGGCGACGAGGCGCAGCTGGCCGGCGTGATCGGGCACGAGATCGGCCACGTCACCGCCCGCCATTCCGCCCAGCGCCAGAGCCAGGCCGCCGTGGCGCAGGCCGGCGTCATCGCCGCGGTGCTCGGGGCCGCGTTGCTGGGCGCCGACGGGGCGCTGCTCGATGCGGTGGGACAGGGGGTCTCGGCGGTCGCCCAGGGCGGGGTCGCCAGCTTCAGCCGCGCGCAGGAGATCGAGGCGGACCGGCTCGGGGTGCGCTATCTGGCGCGCGCAGGCTACGACCCGTTGGCGCAGGCGGATTTCCTGACCGCGATGTCGGCGCAGAGCGAGCTTTCGGCGCGGCTTGCCGGCGGCACCCATGATCCGAACCGGGTGGATTTCTTCGCCACCCACCCCGCCGACGGCGAGCGCGTGCGCGTGGCGGTCGCCGAGGCCCGGGCGCAGGGCGAAAGCGTCGGCGCCCCCCCGCGCGAACGCGACAGGTTCCTGACGGCCATAGACGGCATGACCTATGGCGACAGCGCGGCGCAGGGCTTCGTGCGCGGGCGGCGATTCGTGCATCCCGCCCTGCGCTTCGCCTTCGAGGCGCCGCCGGGCTTCGCTATCGTCAACGCGCAGGCGCAGGTGCGCACGCTCGGCCCCAACGGCGCGACGGTGGTGTTCGACAGCGTGCGCGACCCCGGCGGGCCGCTGGACCGCATCGTGGGCCGCGATTGGCCGGCGGCGCTGGCGCGCGAGGCGCGGACCGGCCGGGTCGGGGGCGTGGAGCGGCTGCGGATCGGCGGGCTCGAGGCGGCCTCGGCGGGCCTGCCCGTGCAGACGCGGCAGGGGGTGAAGGCGGCGCATCTGACCGCGATCCGCGGCGGCGACGGCACGCTGTGGCGCTTCACCGCGATCAGCGACCCGCGCGACGGGGCGGGCCGCGCGGCGGCGGAGGGGATGGCCGCGAGCTTCCGCCGCCTGAGCGCGGCCGAGGCGTCGCGCGAGCGGCCGGACCGCATCCGCATCCACACCGTGCGCTCGGGCGAGACGCTGCGCAGCCTCGCCGCCCGGACGCCGTTCGAGACCGCGGCGGAGGAGCGGCTGCGGGTTCTGAACGGCCTTTCGCCCGGCGACGAGGTGCGGCCCGGCGACCGGATCAAGCTGGTGGTCCGCTGAAGGGGCGGCGCCGCGCCGCGGCCCGCGGCCCCCGCGCCGCATCGCGGCGCCCCGCGCGGGCCCCTATGGTGCGCGCGCCGCATCCGATGGAGGGGACCATGACCGCGACGCGCACCGAGACCGACAGCTTCGGGCCCATCGAGGTTCAGGCGGACCGCTACTGGGGCGCGCAGACCCAGCGCAGCATCCAGAACTTCCCGATCGGCTGGGAGAAGCAGCCCATCGCCATCGTCCGGGCGCTCGGCATCATCAAGAAGGCCGCGGCGCTGGCCAACGTGAAGCTGAAGAACCTCGACCCGAAGCTGGGCAAGGCCATCGCCGAGGCGGCCGAGGAGGTGATCGCAGGCAAGCTCGACGACCATTTCCCGCTGGTGGTCTGGCAGACGGGCTCCGGCACGCAGACCAACATGAACGCCAACGAGGTGATCTCGAACCGCGCCATCGAGATGCTGGGCGGCGAGATGGGCAGCAAAAAGCCCGTGCACCCCAACGACCACGTCAACCGCTCGCAGTCGTCGAACGACACCTATCCGACCGCGATGCACGTCGCCGCCGCCATGACCGCCACCGAGGTTCTGATACCGGGGCTGAAGAAGCTGCTGACCGCGCTGGAGGTGAAGGAGGCGGCCTTCGACCGGATCATCAAGATCGGCCGCACCCACACCCAGGACGCCACGCCCCTGACGCTGGGGCAGGAGTTCTCGGGCTACGCCCATCAGGTGCGGCAGGCCATCGTCCGCGTGGATCAGGCGCTGGACGACGTGTTCTTCCTCGCGCAGGGCGGCACGGCGGTCGGCACGGGCCTCAACGCCAAGCCCGGCTTCGCCGAGGCCGTGGCCGAGGAGATCGCGGCGATCACCGGCATGCCCTTCGAGACGGCACCCAACAAGTTCGAGGCGCTGGCCGCGCATGACGCCATCGTGAACCTGTCGGGCGCGGTGCGCACGGCGGCCGCGTCCCTGTTCAAGATCGCCAACGACATCCGCCTGCTGGGCTCCGGCCCCCGCTGCGGGCTGGGCGAGCTGATCCTGCCGGAGAACGAGCCGGGCTCCTCGATCATGCCGGGCAAGGTGAACCCCACCCAGTGCGAGGCGCTGACGCAGGTCTGCGCCCATGTGTTCGGCAACGACGCGGCGGTGGGCTTCGCCGGCAGCCAGGGCCATTTCGAGCTGAACGTCTACAAGCCCATGATGATCTACAACGTGCTGCAGTCGATGCAGCTGCTGGGCGATGCCGCGGCGGCCTTCACCGACAATTGCGTGGTGGGCATCGAGGCCGACGAGAAGCGCATCGCCAAGCTGATGAACGAGAGCCTGATGCTGGTGACGGCGCTGGCGCCCGAGATCGGCTATGACGCGGCGACCAAGGTGGCCAAGACCGCGCACAGGAACGGCACGACCCTGCGCGAGGAGGCCATCGCGCTGGGCTATGTCGACGGCGAGACCTTCGACCGCGTGGTGCGGCCCGAGGACATGATCCGCCCGAAGGACTGACGCCCCGGGGTCGTCGCGCCGTCACGCGAGCAGGCGCGCGACCTCGCCGAGCAGGGCCTCGGGGAGGAAGGGCTTGCGCAGGATCGCGTCGGCCCCGAGTTCCCGCGCCATCGGCAGGAAATCGGTGGCGACGGTGCGCCCGCCCCCCGACATCGCCACGATGCGCGCGCCGGGGTTCAGGCGGCGCACCGCGGCGATGACCTCGAGCCCGTCGCAGTCGGGCATCATCAGGTCGGTGACCACCAGATCTGCGTCGCCGACCGTGGCCGGGTCATGGGCGGCGCGGCCCGTGCCGCAGGCGCGCACGGCATGGCCCGCCTCCTCCAGCTCCTCGGCCAGCAGGGCGCGCAGGGCGGGTTCGTCCTCGAAGATCACGATGCGTGCCATGGCTCAGCACTCCGGGTCGCGGGGCGTCAGGGGCAGGTGGATGCGGAAGCTCGCGCCGCCGCCGGGGCGCGTTTCCAGCGTGATCGCGCCCTCGTGGCGCGTGACGATGCCCAGCACGGCGGCCAGCCCGAGGCCGGTGCCCTCGCCCACCGGCTTGGTGGTGAAGTAGGGCTCGAAGACATGACGCAGGGTCTCGGCGTCCATGCCGCAGCCCTCGTCCGCGACGGTCAGCAGGGCGTGGGGGCCGGGGCGCAGCAGGCCGACATAGCTGCGCAGCCGCGCGGGATCGGTCGTGTCCACCACGATGGCCGGGCCGCCCTGCGCGATGCGCCCGCGCAGGCCCCCGGCGCGGCCCCCGTCGATGCCGACGCGCGCGAGGCCGACCCGCAGCACGCCGCCCCCCGGCATCGCCTGCGCGGCGTTCATGCACAGGTTGGCGATCATCTGGTGCATGGCGGTCGCGTCGGCAGCGATCCAGAGCGGCCCGTCGGGCAGTTCCGCCTCGAATCGCACGGACGCGCCCAGCGTGGTCCCGAGCCAGGCGAGGCTCTGCGCCGCGGCGGCGGTTAGGTCCACGGGCCGGCGCTCGGGCTCGCCCTCGCGGGCGAAGGCGAGGATCTGGGCGATCAGGTCGCGTCCCCGCCCGGCGGCGGCCAGCACCTCCGCCAGCCGCGCGCGGTTGCGGTCGTCCTCCGGCATGCGCCGGCGCGCGGCGTCGGCATAGCCCATCACGATGGCGAGGATGTTGTTGAAGTCGTGCGCCACGCCCGCCGCCAGCCGGCCCAGCGCCGACTGCTTCTACGCCTCGTGGAACTGCGCCGCGGCGCGGGCGCGCGCCCCTTCCGCCTGCGCCGCCGCGCCCTTTGCGCCTTCGAGCGCGGCTACGAGCGCATTGAAGCCCTCGGCCAGCCGCCCGAGCTCGTCGTCGGTCTGCACCGTCAGGCGCGGGACCGGCTCGCCGCGCCCGACCTGCGCCAGCCCGGCCGTCAGCCCCGCGAGGCTGTCCTCGATCGAGGCGCGCATGGCGTGGAAGGCCGCGGCGAGCGCCAGCCCCGCGCCGATCAGCGTGACGGCGATGATCAGCGCGCGCGGCTGGCCGGTGATGGGGCTGACCGGCGGCACCAGCGCCAGCGTGATGGCGATGGACAGGCCCGGCGTCACCGCGCCCGCGCCGATGATCGCGGCGAGCTTGGTCCCCAACCGCATGCGCCCCGGCGCGGCGCGGATCCCCAGATCGCGGTCGAGCGCGATGCGCAGGGCGCGGATCCGCTCATGCGCGAGGAAATAGGCGACCGCCGGCAGCAGCGCGACCCAGGCCACGGCCCGGGCGGCCAGCACGGCCAGCGTTGCCGGCGTCGCCTCGACGCCCCAGACGAGGAAGGGCGTGACGAAGAACGACACCGCGGCGAAGAGCGCCGCGACCGCAAGCGCCCACCAGCCGGTCATCGCCGCGAGCCGCGACAGCCGCGCCTCCGCCGCCGCCCGGTCGCCGCGGCCCAGCATGGCCGCGCGCACCGGGGCGAACAGGCGCCAGCCGCCCCACAGGTTCAGCGCGACGAGGATGCCCAGCGTCTCGGGCAGGCGCAGCAGCATCGCGGCGGGCTTGCCCGCGGCCAGCGCGAAGCTGCCCGACAGCGCCAGATCCGCCGCCGCCATGGACAGCAGCGCGCCCAGGTAGCCGGCGGTCGCGCGATGCGCCGCGCGCCGCGCCCCGCGCGCGGCGGTCACGGGGTTCCGGGCGGCCGGGCGTGGGGGATGCGCAGCCGCAGGCGGGCGCCCCCGCCGGGGGCGGCGCCGGCCTCGACCGTGCCGCCCATGGCGCGGGCCAGCCGGCTGCACAGCGCCAGCCCGATGCCGATGCCGCCATGGCCGCGGGTCGCCGAGCTGTCGGCCTGGGTGAAGGGCTCGAACAGGCGCGCCATGGCGGCGGGCGCGATGCCGGGGCCGGTGTCCGCCACTTCGTAGCAGAGCCGCGCCTGCCCCGGGGGCGCGGGGGCCGCGGACAGGCGCAGGGTCACGCCGCCCCGCGCGGTGAACTTCACGGCGTTGTCGAGCAGCAGATCCAGGGCCTGCGTCAGGCGGCGGGCGTCGCCCAGCACCACGGGCAACCCGGGCGGCGCCTCGAAGGACAGCGCGAGGCCCTTCTGCGCCGCGGCCTGGGCCTGCGCCGCCAGCGCGTCGCGCGCGACGGCGGCGGGGTCGAGCGGATCCGCGTCCAGCGCCAGCCCCTCGCCCTCGAGCGTCGCGAGGTCGAGGATGCCGTTCAGGACGCGCAGCAGCAGTTCCGCCGACTCGCAGACATAGTCGAGCCAGCGCCGCTGGCGGTCGTCGAGATCGGTCGATGCCAGCAGTCCGGCGAAGCCGAGCACGCCGTTCATGGGCGTGCGCAGCTCGTGGCTCATCACCGAGATGAACTGCGACTTGGCGGTGTTCGCGGTGTCGGCCCGGGCGCGCGCGGCCTCGAGTTCGGCCTCGCGCTGGCGGATGGCCGTCACGTCGGTCAGGGTCTCGGCTGTCTCGCCCGAGGGCAGCGGCCGCCGCTCGCGCAGCAGGATGCGGCCTTCGCGGGTGTGCGGCTCGGCGTCCGCGGCGGCGGCGGGGGGGAGGCCGGCGGTCATCGCCCGCCACGCGGCGTTGGCGTAAGCCGGGGCGCCGTCCGCCCCGAGAACGGCGAAGCCGAAGCCCGCGCCCTCGAGGGCCTCGGTGAGCGCGGCCTGCGCCGCACGCCCTGTCGCCCTTGTCGCTGTACGCCCCATTCCGCCGGCTCCGGTCTGCACGCCGGGGGCGAGGCTAGCGGCCCGGGGGTTAACGGGGTCTGTCCGGCCGCCCTGTTGACCGGCCGCCGCGGCCCGCGCACCCTGCGCCCTGTCCGAAGACGGGGCCAAGGACGGGGGCCGAGGACGGGGGCCAAGACATGCGGTGGCGCGGGCGGCGCGGCAGCGACAACATCGCCGATCTGCGGCGCGGCGGCGGCGGCGCGCGGCGCGCGGGCGGCGTCAGCGTGCTGGGCCTGATCGCGGTGCTGATCGGCAGCCTCGTGTTCGGCGTGGATCTGACGCCGCTGCTGGGCCTGGCCGGCGGCGCGGGCGGGGCGACGGTCCCGGGTCCGGGCGCGGCCGGACCCAACGTCATCGACGACGCGCAGGAGGAATTCGTCTCCGTCGTGCTGGCCGACACCGAAGCGGTCTGGGCGCAGGAGTTCGCCCGCCGCGGCGCGGCCTACGCGCCGCCGACGCTGGTGCTGTTCACCGGCGCCGTGGCGTCCGCCTGCGGCACGGCCGACAGCGCCGTGGGGCCGTTCTACTGTCCGCGCGACCGCAACGTGTATCTGGACATGGATTTCTTCCGGACCATGGAGGCCGAGCTGGGCGCGCGGGGCGAGTTCGCCCGGGCCTATGTCGTCGCGCACGAGGTCGGCCATCATGTCCAGAACCTGATCGGCGTGATGGAGCGGACCATGGCCGCGCGGATGCGCGCGCCCGAGGCGCAGGGCAACGCGATCTCGGTGATGGTCGAGCTGCAGGCCGACTGTTTCGCCGGGGTCTGGGCGCGGGCGGCGCAGGACCTGTTCGGCGTGCTCGAGCCGGGGGATGTCGAATCGGCCATGGACGCCGCGGCGCGCATCGGGGACGACGCGCTGCAGCGCCGGGCGCGCGGCCATGTGGTGCTGGACAGCTTCACGCACGGCAGTTCCGAGCAGCGACAGCGCTGGTTCGCGCGCGGGCTGGAGACCGGCGAGATGGAGGCCTGCGACACCTTCGCGGCGGAGCGGCTGTGACCGGCGGGGTCGTGAACCTGCGCCGGGCCCGCAAGGCCAGGGCCCGGGAGGCCGCCCGCGCCGAGGCCGATGCGAGGGCGGCCCTGCACGGCGAGGCCAAGGCCCCGCGCCGCGCGCGGGAGGCGGAGGCCGAGCGGGCGCGGCGGGCGCTGGACGCGCATGCGCGCGGGGCCGCGGACGCGCCCCGGGACGGCGACGATGCCGACGGCGGGTGACGGGGCCCGTCCGGTCAAGCGGTCGCTGACCCTGTCGGGTCACCGGACCTCGGTGACGCTGGAGGCCCCGTTCTGGGAGGCCTTCGCCGAGATGGCGGCCGCCGAGGGGGCGTCGCTGAACGCGCTGGCGGCGCGGATCGACGCGGGCCGCGCCCCCGAGGCGACGCTCGCCTCCGCCCTGCGGGTCGCGGTGCTGGCCTGGGCGCGGAAGGGGCCGGCGCGGCGATCCGGGCCCCCGCCGGGCGGGGAAGGCCCGCGTCCCAACTCGGGACATTTGAAATCATTGGGCGATTTCAGCTAAAATTTGAACGATCGCGGCTGTGCGCCATCCGACCCGCGATCCGGGGCGGCCGGGCGCCGCGCCGGGGCGCGATGCTGCCTGTGCGCGACGGGGGCAGGGCGGGGGCGCGCGCCGCGCTAGCCGATGGTCCCCAGCGCCGGGAAGGTTTCCAGCAGCCAGAAGGCGAACACCTCGAATCGCCCGGTCGCCATCAGCAGGCCGACGCCGGCGAGAAGCCCGCCCATGCCGGCCTCGACCCGGCCCATGTGGCGGCGGAAGCCGCGCATGAACCGCATGAAGGGGCGGACGTAGAGCGCGGCGATCAGGAAGGGCAGCCCGAGGCCCGCGGCGTAGAACGCGAGCAGCGTCACGCCCTCGCCCACCGAATCGCGCTGGCCCGCCACGGCGAGGATGGTGCCGAGGATCGGCCCGATGCAGGGCGTCCAGCCGAAGGCGAAGGCGAGCCCGACCACATAGGCCCCCAGCAGCCCGCCCCCGCCGCGGCCGGCCTCGAAGCGCGCCTCGCGCTGCAGCAGCGGGATGTGCTCGAGCCCCGAGGCCTGCAGCGCGGCGGCCAGCGTCACGAACAGGACGAGCGCCGGCCAGCTTTCCGCCACGGCCTCGCCCAGCCGCCCGCCCTGCAGCCAGACCGCGACCGCCCAGAGCGCCAGCATGACGCCCATGGTCGGAACCGCGCGGCGCAGGCCGATGAAGTGCTGGCCGAGCACGTAGATCACGAGGCCCGCCGCCACCGCGAAGGCGGCCTTGTTCTGCAGCAGCACCTGCCCGAGCGCCGACGCCGTGGCCCCCAGCGTCACGAACACCGTCGCGAGGCCCGCGACGAAGGCGAGCGCCGAGACGAACACCGCCCGCGTGACCGCGTCGCGCGCCAGCGCCGCCGCCAGCGCCGCGACCGCGCCGACCAGCGCCGCGCCGCCGAGGATGCCGGGGTCGCCGCCGCCCGCGATCAGCCGCTGGAAGGCCAGCGCCATCAGCAGCAGCGCCGCGAGCGAGAGGCGCGAGACCAGCCGCTCGGCGCGGCCGGGGTCGGTCATGGTCTCGAGGCTCTGGCCCGAGAGATAGGCGAGATAGGGCGGCGCCAGCGGCAGCACGCAGGGCGACAGGAAGCTGAGGATGCCCCCGGCGAAGGCCAGCGCCGCGCCGATCTCGGTTCCGTCCATGCCCGCACTTTCCGTCTGCATCCCGCCGCGCCCCGGGACCTAAGGCGTCGCGCCGCCCGCGCAAAGGCCCTGCGGCGCCGGGGGCGCGCGCGGCGCGCTTGCGGCGGGTCCCGGGCGCGGTCATTTTCGGCTCATGAGCATCCCCGCCGACGCCCCCGATCCCGCGGCCCCCCTTTCCGAGGCACCGGTTCCCGCGACCCCCGCGGCCGAACTCGACGCGCGCGGCCTGCTGTGCCCGCTGCCGGTGCTGAAGGCGCGCAAGCGCCTCGGGGCGCTCGCGCCCGGGGCGGTCCTGCGGCTGGTGGCCGACGATCCGGCCGCCGTGGTGGACGTGCCGCATTTCTGCGCCGAGGCCGGGCATGCGCTGCTGTCGGAGGAGCCGGGCGACGGGCGCGCCCGGGTCTGGCTGATCCGCAAGGGCGGCTGAGCGGCCGCGCCGGGCGCGGGGTCCGGGCGCGGCCCAGGGCGCGGCGGTTCAGGGCGCGGCGGGGCGCATCTCCCGGAAGGCGATGCAGGGATCCTCGCGCGGCTCGCCGGCGGTGAACCAGAGATAGTCGTAGAGCGGCGCGCGCCCCTCGGGGCCGGCATAGGCCCGCCAGTCCTCGATGCCGGGCCGGACTTCCAGCATCGCGAGCGCGACGACGGCGAGGCCGGGGTCGGCCGCGGCGAGGCTGGCCGGCGCGCCGCGGTCGATGCGCGCATGGCCGTAGCCGGCGATCATCGCCACGGGCGCGTCGCCCCCCAGCGCGCGGGCCCGCAGCGCCGCGTCGGCGAAGGCCGCGTCGCGCAGGCGCTGCGCCTCGATCATGCCGCCGGCCGCGCTTTCGGGGATGGCGTCGCAATGGGCCGCGACCTGCTCGCGCGCGGCCTCGGCGCGGGTCGCGGGGTCGAGCGGGTCGTCGAGCCCGTAAAGCGCGGCCGCCGCCCCGAGCGCCTCGCGCGCGGCGGCCGCGGCGCCGGCCTGCGCGGCGCGGCGCAGCGCCTCGCGGCTGACGGCGCCGCCGGTGATCTCGGCCTGGGGGGCTGCCTCGAAGATCGGGGCGTAGAGCGCCCAGTCGGGCCAGCCGCGCTGCTCCCATTCCAACGCCGCGCCGACGGCGGTCCGGTCCGCACCCGCCGCGCGCAGGCGCGCGAAGCGGCCCTCGACCTCGGGCGGCAGCATCTCGACGGCGATGCCGCCGGGCGCCATCCGCTCGACCAGCCAGGTCTGGGCGATGTGGTGCTCGGCGTTGTCGTGCACCTCGCCCAGGATGGCGACATCGGCGGCGGCGAGCCGTTCGGCGAGGGCGGGCGCGTCGATCTCGACGCCGGCGCGCACGTCGAACACCCGGCCCGCCAGCGGATGGGCGTCGGCGGCGGTCCGCGGCATCTGCGGGGCGGCGAGCGCGCCCGCGGCGGTCAGCGCCGCGGCGGCGGCGTAGGCGACGAGACGGGCCATCCGGGGCGCTCCTGCATTCATTCCGGCATCACAACTAGGCCCGCGCGGTCCCGCGCCAAGACGCGCGATGCGCCGCGATGGCGCGGCGGGTGGACGTCCTCTATATGTATCGCGCGGCAGCGACCGGTGGAGGCGCCATGGGCGGCTGGCTGACGAAGGGGTTCGCCTGGGCGGCGCTGGTCGCGCTGGTCACGGTCGCCGCGTTCGCGGGGGCCGTTGCTTGAGCGGGGCGCGGCGGTACGGCGGCCCGAACTCGCCGGGCGCGCGGGGGGCAGCGCGGGGCTGGTCCGCTGTCGCGATCCGGGCCCCGTCGCTGCGCGCCCTCGTGCTGCACGCCGCGCCGACGCCGCTGCTGCTGGGGGCGCTGGCGGAGCTCGCGCGGCTCGACGCCGCGGCGATGCTCGCCAAGGGCGGGATCTGGGCGCTGCTGATGCTGGCGGCGCATCTGACGCGCACCGGCCTCGCCGCCGCCCGCGCCTACGAGGCGCGCGCCGCCGCGCGCCCGCCCGCCTTTCCGCGCAAGCTGGCCGGCGCGGCGTTGACCGGGCTCGGGGTCGGCGCGGCCTTCGGCCTGCGCGGCGAGCCGGTGAACGCCCTGCTGTTCGGCGCGCTGGCCGCGGGGCTGCACGTCGCGGCCTTCGGGCCGGACCCGCTGCGCGCCAAGGGCGTGAACGGGCTGGAGGGCGAGGCGCTGGACGCCGCCATCGCCCGCATCGACACGGCGCGCGGCCTGATCGGCGAGATGACGCGCGCGGCGGCCGAGTTCGGCGACCGGGCGCTGTCGGCGCGGGTCGACGCCCTGGCCGCCCATGCCGAATCCGTGCTGGCCCGCATCGAGCGCGACCCGCGCGACCTGCGCCGCGCGCGCCGCTTCCTGTCCGTCTATCTGGTGGGCGCGCGCGACGCGACCGTGAAGGCGGCGCAGGCCTATGCGGACACGCGCGATCCGGCGGCCGTCGCAGGCTATGCGCGCCTGCTCGACGACCTCGAGACCCATTTCGCCGCGCAGGCCGACGCCCTGACGCAGGACGACCGCACCGCCCTCGACGTCGAGATCGCCGTTCTGCGCGATCGCCTCGCGCTCGAGGGGGTCTGACAACCGGGAAAGCCGACCATGCCCAACACCGCCCGCGCCGCGCTCGCCGTGCCGGAGACCCTGCCCGCCCTGCCCGAGCCGCGGGCCGAGACGCCCTCCCTGCCGGCCGCGGCGCCCGACGAGCGCGCGGAGATCATCCGCCGCATGGCCGAGATCGACCTCGCGAACACGCAGTCGATCATCACCTTCGGTTCGGGCGCGCAGGCCGAGCTGACCGCCATCTCGAACGCCATGCTCGACGGGGTGAAGGCCAAGGACACCGGGCCGGCCGGCGCGGCGCTGTCGAAGATGGTCACCTCGATCCGCGGCTTCGACGTCTCGGAGCTGGATCCCGGCCGCAAGCGCGGCTGGTGGGAACGCATGCTGGGCCGCGCCGCGCCGCTGGCGCAGTTCGTCGCCAAATTCGAGGGCGTGCGCGCCCAGATCGACGAGATCGCCGACGAGCTGGACCGCCACGAGACGACGCTGCTGAAGGACGTGAAGTTCCTCGACGCGCTGTACGAGAAGACCCTGGCCTTCTACGACGAGATCGGCCTCTACATCGCGGCCGGAGAGGCCAAGCTGGCCGAGCTCGACGGCGAGACGATCCCGGCGCGCGAGGCCGCCGCGGCCGCGCCGGGCGAGGACGCGATGCTGGCGGCGCAGGCCCTGCGCGACCTGCGCGCCGCCCGCGACGACCTCGAGCGCCGGGTGCACGACATGAAGCTGACCCGGCAGGTCACCATGCAGTCGCTGCCGTCGATCCGCCTCGTGCAGGAAAACGACAAGAGTCTCGTGGGCAAGATCCGCTCGACGCTGGTGAACACGGTCCCGCTCTGGGAGACGCAGCTGGCGCAGGCGGTGACCATCGCGCGATCGCGCGATGCGGCGGGGGCGGTGAAGGGGGCGACGGATCTGACGAACGAACTGCTGACCCGCAACGCCGAGACGCTGCAGCAGGCCAACCGCGAGGTGCGGCGCGAGATGGAGCGGGGCGTGTTCGACATCGAGGCCGTGCATGCGGCCAATGACCGGCTGATCGCCACCATCGACGAGAGCCTGCAGATCGCCGACGAGGGGCGTCGCCGGCGCGCCGAGGCCGAGGCGGCGCTCGGGCGCATGGAGCAGGATCTGCGCGCCACGCTGTCGGCGGCGAAGGCGCGCGAGGCAGGGGCCTCGCCGGCCTGATGCGGCGGGGACCGGCCGCCCTGGCGCTGGCCTGCGCCGCCGTCGCGCTCGGCGGCTGTTCGGTCGAGCGCGAGGCGACGATGCTTTACGCCGAGCTGACCGAGGCCGCGCGGGCCGAGGGCGCGATGCGGACCGAGGTCGCGCCAAGCGACGCGCCGTTCAGCAATGCCGAGTTCCTGCGCAACTTCGATGCCATCGTCTTCCACACCGAGTTCACGCTGCGCGGCGATGCGCTGGTGCCCGAGGCGCGCGAGACGGCGCTGATGCGCTGGGTCCGGCCGGTGCGCTATCGGCTGATCGGCGATGCGGTGGAACCCGGGGACCGTGCGATCTACGCGTCCCTCGCCGCCGAGCTGGCCAAGGCGACCGGGCACGACATCGCAGAGGCGGCGCCCGGCGAGGCGGACAATCTGCTGGTGATGATCCTGGGCCGGCGAGCGCGGCGGGATGCGGCGGCGTTCCTCGAACGGTCGGGCGCGCCCAATGCCGGGCTGATCCACCGCCTGCGCGCCGATGACTATGCCATCCCCTGCGCCGCGAGCGTCAACGTGAACCCCGCGACCGGCGAGATCGTGCAGGGCCTCGTGCTGGTGAAGGGCGAGACCACGGGGCTGCTGCGCGAAGCCTGCGCGCACGAGGAGTTCGCGCAGGCGCTGGGACCCGGAAACGACAGCGACGCGGCACGGCCCTCGATCTTCAACGACGACGGGGAATTCGCCCTCCTGACCGACCACGACCGGCTGGTGCTGCGGGTCCTGTACGACCCGCGGCTGACGCCCGGGACCAGCCGGGCGGCGGCCGCGCCCGTGGTCGCCGCCATCGTCGAAGACCTGAGGCCCGAGGGCGGCGAGTCGCGCGGCGCAGGCCGCTGAACAGCGCGCGATCGGCGGCCGGAAGGGCCGGGAACCGGCTTGAGGACCATTAACGTCTTGATGTACCAGTATAAAAGGGCGCTGTCACAAAAGTCGCGAAAACCGCGAAATCGCTGTTGCGCCCCCAATCGAATCTCCATATAAACCGCGCTCACCGGCGGCGCTGACGGAAACGGACGCGCCGCCGAACGCTTCTCTGGGAAGCGCGCTCTTTGAAATCGACAGAAAAGCGAAAGGATATGCGGGCGGTTCGGTTCCATCTTCGATGGACGGACCAAGCGCATATCGACCCGGTGAGAGTTCCCTGAACTCGATGATCCGGGTATCGATTTGTGCGATGGTTCGAACGTCAAGGAGACCGGCTCTGCCGGTTTCAACTTGAGAGTTTGATCCTGGCTCAGAACGAACGCTGGCGGCAGGCCTAACACATGCAAGTCGAGCGCACCTTTCGGGGTGAGCGGCGGACGGGTGAGTAACGCGTGGGAACGTGCCCTCTTGCCCGGGATAACCACTGGAAACGGTGGCTAAAACCGGATGAGCCCTACGGGGGAAGGAGAGGATCGGCCCGCGTCGGATTAGGTAGTTGGTGGGGTAATGGCCTACCAAGCCTACGATCCGTACCTGGTTTGAGAGGATGACCAGGCACACTGGGACTGAGACACGGCCCAGACTC
>DAIPIU010000097.1:0-6078 GCA_036770645.1 Rubrimonas sp.
CCATCCGGAGCCGGCCCCGCCCGGGGCCGGCTCCGTTCACGGAAAATTCGCCAAGAAAATTGCATGTTTTCAATGGTCCCGACTCGGGACCGCGCATGAAGCGCGCGCCTGTCCCGGTCCGGTCCGTACGGCCGCCGCTCACGCGCCGGGGCGGCCGCTCACAGGCCGTCGAACAGCGCCGTGGACAGGTAGCGCTCGGCGAAGCTGGGGATGATCACCACGATGCGCGCGGCCCCGACCCCGGGCCGCGCGGCGATCTCGAGCGCGGCCGCGAGCGCCGCGCCGGACGAGATGCCGACCGGCAGACCCTCGACCCGCGCCGCCAGCCGCGCGGTCTCGAAGGCGGTCTCGTTCGAGATGGTCACCACCTCGTCGATGACGCCCGAATCGAGCACCGGGGGCACGAAGCCCGCCCCGATCCCCTGGATGCGGTGCGATCCGGGCTTTCCGCCCGACAGCACGGGGCTGTCCTCCGGCTCGACGGCGACGAGGCGCGCGGCCGGCGCCTCGCGGCGGAACACGCGGCCGCAGCCGGTTAGCGTGCCGCCGGTGCCCACGCCCGAGACGAACCAGTCGAAGGCGCCGCCGGTGTCGGCGAGGATCTCGCGCGCCGTCGTCGCCTCGTGGATCGCGGGGTTGGCGGGGTTCTCGAACTGCTGCGGGATCACCGCGCCGGGGGTCTCGGCGGCCAGCTGTTCGGCCCGCGCGATGGCCCCGCGCATCCCCTCGGCCGCGGGCGTGAGCTCGAGCCGCGCGCCCAGCAGCGCCAGCATCTTGCGCCGCTCGACCGACATGCTGTCGGGCATGCACAGGATCAGGGCGTAGCCGCGCGCGGCGGCGGCGAAGGCGAGGCCGATGCCGGTGTTGCCGGAGGTCGGCTCGATCAGCGTGCCGCCGGGGGCCAGTCGCCCGGACGCCTCCAGCGCGTCGATCATGGCCACGCCGATCCGGTCCTTCACGGACGCCAGCGGGTTGAAGAACTCGAGCTTGGCGAGGATCTCGGCCTCGACGCCGGCCGTGCGGGCAAGGCGCGACAGCCGCACCAGCGGCGTGCCGCCGATCACCGCGGTCAAGCCGTCGAAGATGCGGCCGCGGGGGGCGAGGGCTTGGGTCACGTTCATGCTCCCGGAAGGCGAGGCGTCAGATGTCGAAATCGGCGGCGACAGCGGGTCCAGGCAGGCCGGCCGCCTGCGCGCGGCCGCACAGGTCGTCAAGCGTCACCGCATCGAGCCGCGCCATCATCGCCGCCTCGGTCTCGAGCCAGAACGGGGCGGCGACAAGGCGGGCCATCGCCGACGGCCCGGGATCGTCGTCGGGCTCGGTCTCGGCGGGGCCGGCGGCGCGCAGCACGTCGCCCACGGTGATGCGCCGCCGCTCGCGCGCCAGCGCATAGCCGCCGCGGGGCCCGCGCACGCCCCGCAGCACGCCCCCGCGCACGAGGTCCTGCAGCAGCTGTTCGAGATGCCGACGCGGCATGCCCAGCCGTTCGGTGATGTCGCGCGACTGAACGGGATCGGGCCGCGCATGCCAGGCCACGTCGAGCACCGCGTCGAGCGCGAGGCGCACCCGGCGCGACGGCGCGCAGGGCCGCGATCCGGCCGTCGCCATCGGGGACTGCGCGCCATCCTCGTCGCCGTAGGAGGCCATTGGGAAGTCCTGTCCTGCCGCGCGCCGCCCGCGGGACGGCTTCCGCCCCGGCCTCGGCGCGACCAGTCTAGCGAAGGCGGCGCGTTGCGCCAATTCCCCGCTTTGCTGGCGGGTTTTCATGCCCGCAGCGCGCAGGGCGGGTTGTCCTGCCGGGCCCTTCGGCCTAAATCATGGACTTAGACCTCATGCGGCGGGCGGCCCGGCCGCCCGGACCGCCCGCGCGCGACCCGCGGGCCGATGCGATGGAGGATCGATGCGGATCGCGCTCGGCGCTGCGGCGCTGTTTCTGGACCTCGACGGCACCCTCGCGCCGATCGCGCCCACGCCGGACGCGGTGGGACCGGACGCGGCGCGCCGGGCGCTGCTGGCGCGGGCCTCGACCGCGCTGGACGGGCGGCTGGCGGTGGTGTCCGGCCGCGCGATCGCCGATCTCGACCGCATCCTTCAGGGCGCGCCCGCGGCCCTTGCGGGGCTGCACGGGCTGGAGCGCCGGCTGGCGGACGGACGGCGCGAGCGGGCGGCGCCGCCGCCGGGCTATGGCGGCGCGGCGGCCGCGGCGCGCGCCTTCGTCGCCGACCGGCCCGGCATGCTGATCGAGGACAAGGGCCTGAGCCTGGCGTTGCACTGGCGCGGGGCCCCGGCCTTCGGACCGGAGACGGCCGCCTTCGCCGAGACGCTGGCGGCGACCGCCGGGCTCGAGACGCAGCCCGGTTCCTGCGTCGTCGAGCTGCGCGCGCCCGGGGCCTCGAAGGGCGACGCGCTGCGCGCCTTCATGGACGAGCCGCCCTTCGCGGGGGCCACGCCGATCTTCGTGGGCGACGACCTCACGGACGAGCGCGGCTTCGAGGCCGCAGCGGCGCTCGGCGGGATCGGGGTGCTGGTCGGCGCGCCGCGCCCGAGCCGCGCCGCGGCGCGGCTGCCGGACCCGGCCGCCGTGCTGGACTGGATCGACCGCGCCCTCGCGGACGGGGGCTTCGACATGAAGGAGATCGCATGGGCCGCCTGATCGCCGTCTCGAACCGCGTCAGCCCGCCGCGCGACCCGGGCGAGGGCTCGCAGGGCGGGCTCGCCATGGCGCTGTCGGCCGCGCTGCGCAAGTCGGACGGGCTGTGGTTCGGCTGGTCGGGGGACATCACGCCCGAATTCACCGGCCAGCTGAAGGTCGAGCGGGTGCATGGCGTGACCGTCGCGACGGTCGACCTCGAGGAACAGGACCGCGAGGAGTATTACGAGGGCTACGCGAACGCGACGCTGTGGCCGCTGTTCCATTACCGCATCGGGCTGACCGACCACGACCGCGCCTACGACCAGGGCTATCGGCGCGTGAACGAACGCTTCGCCGAGACGCTGTCGCACCTGATCGCGCCCGACGACACGATCTGGGTGCACGACTATCACCTGATCCCGCTGGCGCGCGCCCTGCGCGCGCGCGGCGTGACCAACCGCATCGGGTTCTTCCTGCACATCCCCTGGCCGGCGCGCGAGGTGCTGACCACCCTGCCCCGCCACCGCGACCTCGTCGAGGCGCTGTTCGACTACGACCTCGCGGGTTTCCACACCGCCGATTTCTGCGACGCGCTGAAAGGCTATGTCGTGGGCGAACTCGGCGGGACCGCGACGCAGGACACCGTCTCGGCCGGGGGGCGGACCCTGCGCCTCGGGGTCTATCCCATCGGCATCGACGCGCAGGGCTTCGCCGAGGCCGCGGCATCGGCCGAGGGGCGCGAGAGCTGGGCGCGCATCCGCGGATCGCTGGCGGGGCGGCGCATGATCGTGGGCGTGGACCGGCTGGATTACTCGAAGGGCATCGAGGAGCGTTTCCTCGGCTACGACCGCTACCTGACCGAGAACCCCTCGGCCCGGGAGACGGTGTTCATGCTGCAGATCGCGACCCTGTCGCGCGACGGGGTCGGGGCCTATCAGGACCTGCGCACGCGGCTCGACGCCGCGGCGGGCCGGGTGAACGGGGCGCACGCCACCTTCGACTGGGTGCCCCTGCGCTATGTCAACTCGGTCCACCGGCGCGACGAGCTGGCGGGCATCTACCGCGCGGCCCATGTGGGGCTGGTGACGCCGCTGCGCGACGGTATGAACCTGGTCGCGAAGGAATACGTCGCCGCGCAGGACCCGGAGGATCCCGGCGTGCTGATCCTGTCGCGATTCGCCGGCGCAGCGGCGCAGATGCGCGAGGCGCTGATCGTGAACCCGTTCAGCCGCGAGGAGATCGCGACCGCCATCGGCCGGGCGCTGTCCATGCCGCTGGAGGAGCGCGCGTCGCGCTGGCGGGCGCTGGCGGACGGGGTGATGCGCGAGGACGTGTTCGCATGGTCGGACGGCTTCCTGGCCGACCTGACCGCCCCCGAGACGCCGAGCGTCGCCGCCGCCTGAGACAACGCGAGGGCCCCGCATGTTCGTTCCCCAGCCCGCCCCCGACGCCGCCTGCCGCCAGCTCGGGGGCGACCCCGACTGGTGGCGGGGCGGCGTGATCTACCAGGTCTATCCGCGCAGCTTCCTCGACCTGACCGGCGACGGCGTGGGCGACCTGTCCGGCATCGCCGCGCGGCTGGACTATCTCGCGGCGCTGGGGGTGGACGCGCTGTGGATCTCGCCGTTCTTCCCGTCGCCGATGGCCGATTTCGGCTACGATGTCGCGAACTATCGCGACGTCGACCCGCTGTTCGGCCGCATCGAGGATTTCGACGCGCTGCTGGACGGGGCGCATCAGCGCGGGCTGCGGGTGATCCTTGACCTCGTGCTGTCGCACACCTCGGACAAGCACCACTGGTTCCAGGAAAGCCGCGTCGACCGCCGCAACCCGCGCGCCGACTGGTATGTCTGGGCCGATCCCAAGCCCGACGGCTCGCCCCCCAACAACTGGCTGTCGATCTTCGGCGGCTCGGCCTGGGAATGGGACAGCCGGCGGCGGCAGTATTTCATGCACAACTTCCTCGCCAGCCAGCCGGACCTGAACTTCCACAACCCGGCGGTGCAGGAGGCGATGCTGGACGTGGCGCGCTTCTGGCTGGACCGCGGCGTGGACGGCTTCCGGCTCGACACGGTGAACATGTACGTCCACGACGCCGAGCTGCGCGACAACCCGCCCATCGGCGACGGGCCGACGATCAACGGCATGCCCGAGCAGAACCCCTATGCGATGCAGAACCCCATCCACAACATCAACCGGCCCGAGACGCTGCTGTTCCTCGAGCGGCTGCGCGGGGTGATGGACGAATACCCCGCCACGACCACGGTGGGCGAGATCGGCTGCGTCACCGACATGTACGCCACGCTCGCAGACTACACCGAGGACAGCCGGCGCCTGCACATGGCCTACAGCTTCGACTACATGGGGCGGGCGTTCTCGGCCGGGCACATCCGCCGCGTCTCGAGCCGCATGGCGGAGCAGGCGTTCAGCTGGCCGTCCTGGGCGTTCTCGAACCACGACGTGGAGCGGGTGATCAGCCGCTGGGGCCTGACGGGCCACGCCGCGCAGGCGGCGCCGCTGCTGGTGGCGCTGCTGTGCTCGCTGCGCGGCTCGCCCTGCCTCTATCAGGGCGAGGAACTGGGCCTGCCCGAGGCGGTGGTGCCCTACGAGATGCTGCGCGACCCCTACGGCATCCGCTTCTGGCCCGAGTTCAAGGGGCGCGACGGCTGCCGCACGCCCATGCCCTGGAACGCGGCCGCGCCGCATGCGGGGTTCTCCGACGCCACGCCCTGGCTGCCGATCCCGCCCGACCATGCCGAGCGCGCCGTGTCGGTTCAGGAGGCCGACCCGGCCTCGCCCCTGTCGCGCACGCGCGCCTTCCTGCGCTGGCGACGGAGCCGGCCGGAACTGGCGAAGGGCGCCATCGCCTTCCTCGACGCGCCCGAGCCGGTGGTCGCCTTCGTCCGCGAGCACGCCGGCGCGCGGACGCTCTGCGCCTTCAACCTCGGGCCCGGACCCGCCCGTCTGGCCCTGCCGGACGGCGCGAAGGCGCTCGAGGGGCATGGCTTCGCCGGGCGGATCGAGGGCGGGGCGGCGTCGCTGGACGGATTCGAGGCGGTGTTCGCGGCGCTGTGAGGGGCGCAGCGCAGCCGCGCAGGCCGTTCCGAGGGGCTGCGGCGCCGGCCGGGGCGACCGCGGTTCGACCCGAATCGGGAGAGGCGCGCCAAGGGCGCGGGATCACGAGGTCTAGACCGCTGAAATCATTGCGTTTTTCTTGCAACGATTTGCGAACGGGGCTGATCCCGGGCGGCTGGTCGCTTCCCGGCGACCGTACGGCGCCCGAAGCGCATTGATCCGGGCGGCCGGTCCGGTCGCGCGAAGACGACGATCCGGCGAAGCCTGTCCGCCCCGGCCGCAGCCACGTCGCCCGGTTCGCATGGCGACGGTTCGACTAGGCCGTGTGGACGAATTGCACCAAGATGAAACCGATGGCGAGGGCGACGAAG
>DAIPIU010000098.1:0-6042 GCA_036770645.1 Rubrimonas sp.
GTGTGCACGCTGATGTGGCTTTCGGCCAGCACCGCCACGCCGCTCACGCCCTGGGGGCTGAACTTGTGGGTATGGATGTGCAGCAGCGTCGCCCCGCATTCCGTCACGCAGTCGCGGAACGCCTGCTGGATGCGCGCCTCGTCGTCGAGGCCGCGCCCGCGCACCACCTCGATGATGAGATGCGTGCCCGCATACACCTTGCCATCGCGGCGGATGAAGTGATCTTCCCGCTCCGGATCGAAAAGGTCCCGGTCGGGGGCGCGAAACGCCTCCTCCGGGCCAACGACGTGCAGGCGATTGCGGTCGCCCGTTTCCTTCGCGCGGTCGCAGACCGCGTGTTCTCCCTCGTGGGTGGCGCCTGTCTCCAGGTCCATCCCCAGTCGGAAGAGGTGCGCCCCATTCATGGCGGCCTCCCCTACCAGCAGACGTGCCCAGCGGTCCCTTAGCGCCCCCCCGCGCTGCGGAGATAGGATCGGGTTCCCTGTGATTGATGCAATTAGGCCATGCGTCCCCTCGATTCAAGTGACGTTTCTGCGGCAGGGCGATGTCGGGCCGGGCGACGGGGCGGGGGCGCCACCCCGGCCTTGCCGCGCCGGCGCCCGGCGCCGCATAAGCGGGACGCCTTCGGAGTCAGCCCATGCGCGCAGCAAGCCTTGTCGCCGCGATCCTTGCGACCGCCCTGTCCGCCGCCGGGGCGAAGGCGCAGTCCGGGGCGCTGGCGGCCTGCGGGGCCCCGGGCGAAAGCGCCGAGCGCGCTGCGCATTTCTGCCGCATGGCATTGGGCGAGCGGGGCCTGACCCCGCGCCAGCGCGAGCTCGCCGGCATGAACCTCGGCGCCGCGCTGCTCGATCTGGGCGACGCGGACGGGGCGGCGGCGGCCTATGACGCGGCCATCGCCGGGGGCGGTGCCGAGCCCTGGGCATGGGCCGGCCGGGCCCGCGCGCGCGAGACGCAGGGCCGCATCGCGGAGGCGGCGCAGGACTGGGCCAAGGCGGTGTCGCTCGGTCCGCGGGACGCGGGTTTGCGCGCAGCGCATGGGGCGTTCCTGTTGCGCGGGGGCGACGCCGAGGGCGCGCTGGCCCAGTTCGACGCCGGGCTCGCCATCCGTCGGGGCGATGCGGGCCTCGGCTACAACCGCGCGCTGGCGCTGGCCGCGCTGGGCCGCGACGCGGAGGCCGACGCGGCGCTGACCGCGGTGCTGCGCGACCACCCCGACGACATCGGCGCGCGCCTGACCCGCGGACGCCTGCGGGCCGAGCAGGATCCGGCGCGGGGCCTGCCCGATCTCGACGAGGCGGTGAAGCGCGCCGGGGAATGGCCCGCGCCGCATTTCGCCCGCGCGCAGGCGCTCGACCGGCTGGGCCGGCGCGCCGAGGCCGACCGCGACTATCGCCGCGCCTGGGAGCTCGGGATGCGCGACGAGGCGCTGAACGCCCGCATGCTCGAGATCGGCCGCTGAGAGTTCCCGCCCCCGCCCCCGCCACGGACGCCAACGCATGACCAGACCGCTGCACGTCATCCGCATCGACGGCGAGGACCGTCCGGGCATCGTCGCCGCCGTGTCCGGCGCGCTGCTGGCGGCGGGCTGCAACATCGTCGAGAGCGCGCAGTTCTTCGATCCCGCCCCGGGCGTCGCGCCGGAGGAGGGCCAGGGGCGGTTCTTCATGCGGGTGCAGGCCGCCGGGCCGGAAGGCCAGACGCCCGACGCCCTGCGCGCGGCTCTGGCGCAGGCCACCGCCGCCTTCGGCCTGACCATCGGCGTGACCGACGCCCGCCGCCCGGCGCGGCTGATGGTGCTGGTGTCGCGCTTCGACCACTGCCTCGAGGATCTCGCCTACCGCATCCGCACCGGGGCGCTGAACGCCGAGATCGTGGCGGTCGTCTCGAACCACGAGATCGCCTGGGCCGCGGCCGGGCGCTGGGGGCTGCCCTGCCATGTGCTGCCGGTCACGCCCGACACCCGCGCCGGGCAGGAGGCGCGGCTGCTGGCGCTGGTCGAGGAGACGGGGGCCGACCTGGTGGTGCTGGCGCGCTACATGCAGGTCCTGTCGGATGCGGCCTCGCGCGCGCTGGCGGGCCGGGCAATCAACATCCACCACTCCTTCCTGCCCGCCTTCAAGGGGGCCAACCCCTATCGCCAGGCCCATGAGCGCGGCGTGAAGCTGATCGGCGCGACGGCCCACTATGTGACGCCCGACCTCGACGAGGGCCCGATCATCGAGCAGGACGCCGAGCGCGTGACCCATGCCGCCGACAATGCCGCGCTGGTGGCGAAGGGGCGCGAGATCGAGGCGCGCGTGCTGGCGCGGGCCGTGCGCTACCACATCGAGGGCCGGGTGTTCCTGCACGGCCGCAAGACGGTGGTGTTCGCCTGACGCAAGGGGAGGCGCCGCCATGAGCCTCGGCCTGATCGCGCTTCTGGACGATGTCGCGGTGATCGCCCGCATGTCGGCGGCGTCGCTGGACGACATCGCCGCGACGGCGTCGAAGGCGGGCGCGAAGGCGGCGGGCATCGTGATCGACGACACCGCGGTGACCCCCGGCTATGTGGTGGGCTTCGCGCCCGAGCGCGAACTGCCGATGATCCGGCGCATCGCGCTGGGGTCGCTGCGCAACAAGCTGCTGATCCTGCTGCCGGCCGCGCTGGCGCTCGACGCCTTCGCGCCCTGGGCGATGATCCCGCTGCTGATGGCCGGCGGGCTGTGGCTGGCCTTCGAGGGGGCCGAGAAGATCCACCACGCCATCACGCACGCCAAGGGCGACGCGCACGACGCCGATCACGGCGGGGCGCATGCCGCGGCGCTGGCGTCGGGCGCGCCCGACGCCGCGGCGCTCGAGGAGGCGCAGGTGAAGGGGGCGATCCGCACCGACTTCATCCTGTCGGCCGAGATCATGGCGCTGACCCTGTCGACCGTGGCGGATCGGAGCGTGCCGGTCCAGGCGGCGGTGCTGGCCATCGTCGGTGCGGCCATCACGGTGGCGGTCTACGGCCTCGTGGCGCTGATCGTGAAGGCCGACGACGTCGGCCTGCGGCTGGCGGCGCGGGGCGGCCCTTCCGCGCCTGTCGGACGGGCCCTCGTCACGGGCATGCCGAAGGTCCTGCACGCGCTGACCGTGGCGGGCACGGCGGCGATGCTGTGGGTGGGCGGCGGCATCCTCGTGCACGGACTCGCCGCCTACGGCCTGACCGGGATCGAGCATGCGCTGCACGACGCAGGCCACGCGGCGGGGGCCGCGCTCGGCGTGGCGGAAGGCTTCGTCGCCTGGGCGGTGCAGGCCGCCGGGTCCGGGCTGGTCGGCCTTGCGGCGGGCCTCGCGCTTGTGGGGGCGACCGGCGCGGCGCGGCGGGCGCGCGGCGCCTGACGGGGCGTCAGCGGCCAATGGCGTATTTCTCGCGCATGGCCTGCACGCCTTCCTTCATGCCCAGCTCGATCTGCAGGCGCAGCATCTCCTCGTCGCGGCGGCGGAATTCCTCGAACAGCGCCTCGAGATCGGTGTTGTCGCCCATGCGCACGAGGCCGCGCCGCGCAAGTTCCACGGCGCTTTCGTAGACTTCGCGGATCACCTCGTCCGCGCCCGCCGCGCGCATCTGGATGTCGGAGAAGCGGTCGTAGGTCATGGCGAGGATCAGGCGGTCGGGAAAGCGCTCGCGCAGCCGCGCCACGGCCTTCTTGGCCCCCTCGCGGTCGTTGATGCACAGGAAGATCGCGCGGGCCTCGGCCGCGCCGGCCATGGTCAGCACGTCGAGCCGCGAGCCGTCGCCGAAGAACACCTTGTCGCCGAAGCTTTCCGCCATCTGGATGCGGCGCGGCGAGTTGTCGATCAGCGTCAGGTCGTAGCCGCGCATGCGCAGGACCCGCGCCACGATCTGGCCCGACCTGCCGAAGCCCGCGACGATCACCCTTCCGGGCCCGCCGGGCTCGACCTTCGGCAGGCCCGTCGCGCCCTCCTGCGCGTCGCGCTTCGCCTCCCAGCGGTCGACCAGCTTCACCGCGGCCGGGGTGAGCGCCATCGACACGCCGACCGCCGCCGTCAGCAGCGCGGCGTCGCCGCGGCCGATCAGCCAGGTCTCCGACGCGATGGCCAGCAGCACGAAGGCGAACTCGCCGGCCTGGCCGAGCGTCGAGGCGATGCGCAGGCTGTCGGACATGGACGACCCGGTGCGCCGCATCAGCCGGAACAGCACCGCCGCCTTCAGCGCGAAGATCGCCAGCGCCCCCCCGAGCACGGTGGCGAGGTTGTCGAGCGCCAGCGCCCAGTCCACCGACATGCCCACGGCAATGAAGAACAGCCCGAGGAACAGCGAGCGGAAGGGCTCGATGTCGGTCTCGACCTGGTGGCGGAACTCGGTCTCGGCCAGCATGACGCCGGCGAGGAAGGCCCCGATGGCCATGGACAGGCCCGCCCACTGCATCGCCAGCGCCGAGGCCGCCACCACCAGCAGCGCCGCGGCGGTGAACACCTCGTCCGCCCTGGCCAGCGCGATCAGGCGGAACAGCCAGGGCAGGCCGTATTTGCCGATCGCCAGCAGCGCCGCGATCGCCGCCAGCGCCACGGCGACGCCGCCGGCCCCCCCCGAATCCTCGGCCCCGAAGGGCGCCAGCAGCGCCGCGAGCGCCAGCAGCGGCACCACGGCCATATCCTGGAACAGCAGCACCGCGAAGGCGCGCCGGGCATAGGGCGTCGCGAACTCGCCGCGTTCGCGCATCACCTGCACGCCGAAGGCGGTCGAGGACAGCGCCAGCGACAGCCCGACCAGCAGCGCCCCGGCCGGGGAGAAGCCCACGAGCCACAGCCCCGCCGCCAGCACCGCCCCGGTCACGCCGAGCTGCAGCGCGCCGAGGCCGAAGATCTCGGCGCGCATCCGCCACAGCCGCGAAGGCTGCAGCTCGAGCCCGATCACGAACAGCAGCAACACGACCCCGAACTCGGCGACGTGCAGCACCTCGCCCGTCTCGCCGATGAGGCCCAGCACCGAGGGCCCGATCACGGCGCCGGCAGCGAGATAGCCGAGGATCGAGCCGAGCCCGATCCGCTTGAACGCGGCGACGGCGACCACCGACGATCCCAGATAGATCGCGGCGTTCAGCAGGATGGGATCGGGCGCCTGTGCCATGGGCGCAGCATCGCCCGCCGGCATGCCGCGGCGCAACGGCGCGCGCGCGGGCGGGCCGCGATGCCGCGGGCGCCGTGGCGCATTCCGGCGGCCTCAGACGATCTCGCGCAGCCGCAGGATGCCGAAGGCCGCGACGGTCGCGGCGTCTTTGATTTCGCCCGACAGGATGCGGGCGATCACCTCGGCGACCGGCAGGAAGGCGGCGCGCAGGTCCTGCTCGGTGGGCTCGAGCGCCTGCGGCCCGGGCGTGAGGCCGGTGGCGAGGAACAGCGCGCCGGTCTGGGCCAGCAGCGCCGGCGCGGGCGCGATGTCGCCCAGATGGCGCAGGGCGGCGGCCGTGACGCCGGTCTCCTCGCGCAGCTCGATGCGCGCGGCCTCCTCGATGGGTGTCGCGTCGCCGCCGGGCGCCACGCCCATCGGCAGCTCCCACTGGCGGCGCCGCAGCGGATGGCGCCATTGCTCGACCATCCAGACATGGCCGTCCTCGATGGCGGCGACGATGGCGTAGCGGGGGCGCTCGACGAACACGTATTCGCCGGGCGCGCCGTCCGGGTAGCTCACGCTGTCCTCGCGAAGCCTGAGCCAGCGATTCTCGTAGGCGATGCGACTGGCGGTGACGGTGAGCATGGCAGGACCCGCGGCGGCTGCGGCCGACCTGGGCACGCGACCGCGTGTGTGGCCGGTGGCCCGGATCCATGCAAGGCCGGGGATTGCTGTCGCTGAACGGTCATCGTATTGTCACTTGAAATACGGCCATCCGCCTGCATAACCAAGCAATGTGTCCGATGATGCGAGGAAAAATGTTTAAATTCAACATGATGGCGACCGTCAGTGTCGTCGCGCTACTTCTGGTTGCCGGTTGCTCGAACAGCAGCGACGGCCCCGAGGCATCGTCGGCGACCGGCAGCGGCGCGTCGACGGGCGGC
>DAIPIU010000039.1:0-24904 GCA_036770645.1 Rubrimonas sp.
GCGAGGCGCGCGAGGAAGTCGGCGAGCCCGCGGTCGGCCCGCGCCCAGTCGAGCCAGGTGACGGCGTTGTCCTGGCAGTAGGCGTTGTTGTTGCCACGCTGGCTGTGGCCGATCTCGTCGCCCGCCAGCCACATCGGCGTGCCCTGCGCCAGCATCAGCGTCGCCAGCAGCGCCCTGCGACGGGCGGCGCGGCGCGCGAGGATGGCCGGGTCGTCCGTCGGCCCCTCGACGCCGCAATTATCCGACAGGTTCTCGCCATGGCCGTCGCGGTTGTCCTCGAAATTGGCCTCGTTGCGCTTGGCGCTGTAGGCGGTCAGGTCGGCCAGCGTGAAGCCGTCATGGGCGGTGATGAAGTTCAAGGCCGCCCAGGGCCCGCGCCCCGGCCGCTCGAATGTCCCGGCCGAACCGAGCAGCCCGGCGGCGAGATCCTGCGCGCCCCGCGCATCGCCGCGCCAGAAGCGGCGCGCGCCGTCGCGGAAGCGGTCGCACCATTCCGCGAAGGGGGCGGGAAAGCCGCCGAGGCGGTATCCGCCGGGCCCCAGATCCCAGGGCTCGGCGATCATCTTCAGCGGCGCGAGGTCGGGGTCCTGCCGCAGCGCGTCGAGCAGGCCGCCCTCGGGGTCGAAGCCGGCGGGCTCGCGCGCCACCGCGGTCGCGAGGTCGAAGCGGAAGCCGTCCACGCCCATCCGCGTCGCCCACCAGCGCAGGGAGTCGAGGATGTGGCGCAGCACCATCGGGTGCTCGGCCCGCATCGTGTTGCCGCAGCCCGAATCGTTGATGAAGGCCCCGTCCCCGGCCAGCCGATACCAGCCGGCATTGTCGAGGCCGCGGTGGCACAGGGTCGGGCCGCGGTGGTCGCCCTCGGCGGTGTGGTTGTAGACCACGTCGAGGATCACCTCGATCCCGGCCGCATGCAGCCGGCGGATCGCCTTGCGCAGGCCCGCGAGCCCGTTCGGCCCGAAATAGCGCGGCTCAGGGCCGAACCAGCCGATCGGGTCGTAACCCCAGTGGTTGGTCAGCCCCAGCCGCGCCAGCCGCAGGTCGTCGAGGAAATGCTGCACCGGCAGCAGTTCCAGCGCCGTCACGCCCATGCGGGTCAGATGGGCGATGACGGCGTCGCAGCCGAGCCCCTCATAGGTGCCGCGCAGCGCGGCGGGCACGTCCGGGTGCAGGCGGGTGAGCGCCTTGACATGCGCCTCGCAGATCACCGTGCGGTCCCATGGCGTCGCGGGGCGCTCGGCGGGGTCGATGGCGGGAAGGTCGGCGGTCGCGACGCAGCGCGCCATGGCCGGGGCGCTGTCGGCCGTCGTGAAACGGGGGGCGCCCGTGTCGGGGTCGGCATCGCGCAGGCGCGGATCGGCCACGTCGATCCGGCCCGACCAGGCCCGCGCGCAGGGGTCGAGCAGCAGCTTGCCCGGGTTGAAGCAATGGCCCTGCGCCGGATCCCACGGCCCCTCGGCGCGCAGGCCGTAAAGGGCCCCGGCGCGCAGGCCCTCGATCCGGCCGTGGTGGATGTCGCCCGTGCGCTCGGGCAGCGGGATGCGCGCGGTCTCGCGCCCGTCGGCGGCGAACAGGCACAGCAGGATGCGGTCGGCATGGGCGGAGAACACGGCGACATTGGCCGCGTCCGGCCCCGGCGTCACGCCGAGCGGGAAGGGCAGGCCGGGGCCGGCGAGGCGCGGCGTCATGAGCGGGCGGGCGGCGCGGCCGCTGCGGCGGCGCGTGCGGGGCGGACGGCGGCGCTGTCGTCGCGACGGTCGGTCGCCATGGGCGCGGCGGTCACTTCGCGGCGGCCTCGGCCTCGGCGACGGGCAGGGGGCGGCCGCAGAGTTCCGAATAGATCGCGGCATAGCGCGCCGCCGAGGTCTCCCACCCGACCGGATGGCGCATGCCGCGCCGCATGATCTGGGTCCAGAGCGCGCGGTCGGCGAAGGCGTCGCAGGCGCGGTCCACCGCGTCGCCGAACAGGCCGGCGGCGATGGGCGCGAACTGGAAGCCCGTCCCCGTGCCCGCCTTGATCGCGGCGTCGTTCACGTCGATCACCGTGTCCGCAAGGCCTCCCGTCCGCCCCACGACCGGCGGGGAGCCGTAGCGCAGCGCGTAGAGCTGGGTCAGCCCGCAGGGTTCGAAGCGCGAGGGCACGAGGATCGAGTCGGCCCCGGCCTGCAGCAGATGCGCCAGCGGCTCGTGATAGCCGATGCGCACGCCCACCCGCCCCGGATAGGCGGTCGCGGCCGCGCGGAAGGCCTGTTCCAGGTCGCTGTCGCCCGCGCCGAGCACCGCGAGCGTGGCACCGCGGGCCAGCAGCCGTGGCAGGATCTGCAGCAGCAGGTCGATGCCCTTCTGCCGCGTGAGTCGCGACACGATCCCGAACAGCGGCGCGTCGGGGCCGGGATTCAGGGCGAAGGCCGCGGCCAGCGCGGTGCGGTTGGCGGCCTTGCCGCGCAGGTTGCGCGCCGAATAGTGCGCCGGGATGTGCGGGTCGGCCTCGGGGTTCCAGACGTCGAGGTCGACGCCGTTCAGCACGCCCTCGAGGTCGGCCCGGCGCGCCGCGATGACGCCCTGCAGGCCCATGCCGAACTCGGCCACCGCGAGCTCGCGCGCGTAGGTCGGGCTGACGGTGGTGATGCGCCGGGAATAGACGAGCCCGGCCTTCAGGAAGCCGACCTGCCCCCAGTATTCGTAGCCGTCGGGGTGGAAGCCGTGGCGCGGCAGGGCCAGCGCGTCGATCTCCGTCGACGGGAACACGCCCTGGAAGGCCATGTTGTGGATGGTGATGACGGCCGGCGGCCCGCCGCGGCCGTCGAGCGCCAGATAGGCGGGCGCGAGCGCCGTCTGCCAGTCGTGGACATGCAGCACGTCCGCGAGCCACGGCCCGCCCTCGCCCGGCACGCCGTCGCGCGCGAGGTTGGCGGCGATGCGCGAGAAGGCGGCGAAGCGCAGGTGGTTGTCGGGCCAGTCGACCCCGGCCTCGTTGATGTAGGGGCCGCCGGGGCGGCGGAACAGCTCGGGCGCGTCGACGAGGATCAGGTCGACCCCCTGCTCGCGCACGGCGAACAGGCGCGCTGCGCGGTCGATGCCCCAGACCTCGCCGATGGGCGCGGCGCGGGCGCGCAGGGGTTCGAGCGCGGCGTAGGCCGGCAGCAGCACCCGCGCCTCGACCCCCAGCGGCGCCAGCGCCTTGGGCAGCGCGCCGGCGACGTCGGCCAGACCCCCCGTCTTCACGAAGGGGGCGCATTCCGAGACGGCGAACAGCGCGCGCAGTGGGGGCGTCCCTTTCGTGAAGCTAGAGGTCCAGAGCATCGATCATGGCCTGCGTGACAAGGGTGACGCCCCCTTCGCTGACGCGGAAGCGTCGCGAATCGGTTAACGGATCCTCGCCGATCACGAGGCCGGGCGGCACGATCACGCCGCGGTCCAGCACCACGCGCCGCAGGCGCGCCCCGCGGTTCACGATCGAATGCGGCAGGGCCACCACCCCGTCGAGCTCGGCGTAGGAATGGCAGTGCACGCCGGTGAACAGCAGGCTGCCCGTCACCGAGGCGCCGGAGACGATGCAGCCCCCCGACACCATCGAGGACACCGCCATGCCGCGCCGCGCCTCCTCGTCATGGACGAACTTGGCCGGCGGGGTGAGTTCGGAATAGGTCCAGATCGGCCAGTCCTCGCTCCAGATGTCGAGCTCGGGCTCGAAGTCGGTGAGGTCGATGTTGGCCTGCCAGAACGCGTCGACGGTGCCCACGTCGCGCCAGTAGGGCGCGCGCTCGGATCCCGTCATCACGCAGCTGTCGGCGAATTCATGGGCGACGGCCTTCGCGTCGCGCACCAGCGCCGGGATGATGTCCTTGCCGAAATCGTGGTCGCTGCCGGCATCCTCCGCGTCGCGCCGCAGCAGGTCGATCAGGAACCGTGCCCCGAAGACGTAGATGCCCATCGAGGCCAGCGCCATGTCCGGCGCGCCCGGCATCGCGGGCGGATCGGCGGGCTTCTCCACGAAATCGGTGATGCGCCCCGTGGCGTCGACCGCCATGACGCCGAAGCCGCTGGCCTCGGCCCGCGGCACGGCGATGCAGCCCACGGTCACGTCCGCCCCCGTCTCGACATGGGCGGCCAGCATCACCCCGTAATCCTGCTTGTAGACGTGGTCGCCGGCGAGCACGAGGATGTAGGCGGGGTCGTACCCCTCGATGATGTCGATGTTCTGCGTCACCGCGTCGGCGGTGCCGAGATACCAGTTGCGTTCGTCCACACGCTGCGAGGCGGGGAGGATGTCGAGACCCTCGCCGCGCCCGGCTTGGAAGAAGTTCCAGCCGCGCTGCAGGTGGCGGATCAGCGAATGCGCCTTGTACTGCGTCGCCACCCCGATGCGGCGGATGCCGGAATTGACCGCGTTCGACAGGGCGAAGTCGATGATGCGGGACTTGCCGCCGAAATAGACGGCGGGCTTGGCGCGACGGTCGGTCAGTTCCTTGAGCCGCGAGCCGCGGCCGCCGGCAAGGACGAACGCCATGGTCTGGCGGGCCAGTGCCCCGGTTTCGACTCGGTCGATGGGCATCGTGGCCTCCGTTTCCTCCGTCTTGCAGGATGCGCAGGGGGTATGCGCTTTGCAACGCCCGGAAGGCCCGGCGCGGAGGTTTTTCGCGCTGCGCGTGCTTGCGTCGCATTTGCCGCAAGGGCGGGCTAGGGTCACGGGCCGGCCGCCGCCGAGCCGCCCTGCAGAAGGCCCGCGCCCAATGTCCGCCCCTTCCATGTCCGACCCGTCGCCCTTCCTCGATCCCGATGCCGCCGCCCGCATTTCCGAAGGCACGGCCCATGAGCTGTTCGCCCTGCTGGGCGCGCAGCCCTGCGGCGAGGGCTGGGCATTGCGCGCCTTCGTGCCCGGGGCCGAGGCGGTCGAGGCGGTGGATCCCGCGGACGGCGCGACGCTGGCCGCGCTCGCGCCCGGCCCTGCGCCCGACCATTTCGCCGCGCTGCTGGCCGCGCGCCCCGCGGCCTGGCGGTTCCGCGCTCGGCGGGGCGTGGATGTCTGGGAGGTCGAGGACCCCTACCGCTTCGGCCCCGTGCTGGGGCCGCAGGACGAGCACTTCATCGCCGAGGGCTCGCACCTGCGGCTGTGGGAGAGGCTCGGCGCGCATCCGATGACCCACGAGGGCGCCGAGGGCTGCGCCTTCGCCGTCTGGGCCCCCAATGCGAGCCGCGTCTCGGTGGTGGGCGACTTCAACGGCTGGGACGGGCGGCGCCACGTCATGCGTCCGCGCGGGACCACGGGCGTGTGGGAGATCTTCGCCCCGGGCGTCGGGGCGGGCGCAGCCTACAAATACGAGATCATGGGGCGGGACGGCGCGCTGCAGCCGCTGAAGGCCGACCCGGTGGGCTTCGGCGCCGAGCACCCGCCGGCCACCGCCTCGATCGTGCGCGACCTGCGGGGCCATGTCTGGGGCGACGCCGACTGGATGGAGACCCGCGCCTCCCGCCACGCGCCCGACGCGCCGGTGTCGATCTACGAGGTGCACCTGCCGTCCTGGCGCCGCGCCGAGGGCGGCCGGCCGCTGTCCTACCACGAGCTGTCCGAGCAGCTCGTGCCCTACGTCGCGGACATGGGCTTCACGCATCTGGAATGCCTGCCGGTCAGCGAATACCCCTTCGACGGCTCATGGGGCTATCAGCCGGTCGGCATGTACGCGCCCACCATCCGCCACGGCACGCCGGCCGAGTTCCGCGGGTTCGTCGACGCCTGCCACCGAGCGGGGATCGGGGTGATCCTGGACTGGGTGCCGGCGCATTTCCCGGCCGACGCCCATGGCCTCGCGCGATTCGACGGCCAGCCGCTCTACGAGCACGCCGACCCGCGCGAGGGCTTCCACCCAGACTGGAACACGCTGATCTACAATTACGGCCGGCGCGAGGTGGGCAATTATCTCATCGCGAACGCGCTCTACTGGCTGCGCGAGCACCATGCCGACGGGCTGCGGGTCGATGCGGTGGCCTCGATGCTGTACCGCGACTACAGCCGCAAGGAAGGCGAGTGGATCCCCAACCGCCATGGGGGCCGCGAGAACATCGAGGCGGTCGAGTTCCTGCGCCGCATGAACGTCGCGGTCTATGGCGACGACCCGTCCGTGATGACCATCGCCGAGGAGAGCACCGCCTGGCCGGGCGTCAGCAAGCCGGTGCACCACGGGGGCCTCGGCTTCGGCTTCAAGTGGAACATGGGCTGGATGCACGACAGCCTCGACTACATGGGGCACGACCCGGTGCACCGGAAGTATCATCACCACAAGATGACCTTCGGGCTGCTCTATGCCTTCTCCGAGAACTTCGTGCTGCCGCTGAGCCATGACGAGGTGGTGCACGGCAAGGGCTCGATCCTGGCGCGGATGCCGGGCGACGAGTGGCAGAAATTCGCCAACCTCCGGGCCTATTACGCCTTCATGTGGGGCCATCCGGGCAAGAAGCTGCTGTTCATGGGCCTGGAATGGGGCCAACGGGGCGAATGGAACGCCGACGCCGCGCTGGACTGGGGGGCGCTGGGCGATCCGCGCCACGATGGGGTGCGCCGGCTGGTGCGCGACCTCAACCGGCTCTACCGCGACACGCCCGCGATGCACCGGCGCGACCATCGCGGCGACGGCTTCCAGTGGATCGAGGCCGATGCGGCGGAGGCCTCGCTCTATGTCTGGGCGCGGTTCGGCGAGGCGGGCGACGCGCCGGTCGTCGTCGCGGTGAACTTCACCCCCGTCCCGCGCGAGGGCGTGGAGATCGGCGTGCCCGCGGCCGGGCGCTGGGTCGAGCGGCTGAACACCGACGCCGCGGCCTATGGCGGGACCGGGATGGGCAATCTCGGCGGGGTCCACAGCGCGCCCGTGCCGGCGCAGGGCCGCCCGGATTCGATCCGCGTCACGCTGCCGCCGCTGGCGGCGGTGATTTTCGAGAGGGCGGGCTGAGGCGGACCGGCCGGGCGGGAATGCCCGGCCGCGCCGCCGCCCGCCCCGTCGCGCCCCGTCAGACGCGGTAGTCCCACCGAGACGGCAGGAAGCGATAGCCCGATCCGGCGCGGACGGCGCGGCCGAAGCTGGGGAAGGCGATGTGCGAGCCCGCGAACTCCAGCCGGTCGCCCGCGACCATGTCGAGCACCCGCGTCCGGGTCGCCGCCGCCTGCGGCTGATCGACGTCGAAGGGGATGGTGACCTGCGGCAAGGCGAACTGCACCGCGCCGATATGGACGATGTCGCCCCAGAGCAGCAGCTGCGCGTCGCTGTCGCTGAGGCGCAGCCCGCAATGGCCGGGCGTGTGGCCTGGAAGATGCACCAGCGTGAGGCCGGGGACCACCTCGGCCCCGTCGCGCATCGGCTCGATGCGGCCGGCATGGGCGTCGAGCCCGGCCCGCGCCATGGCGACGAAGTTCCTCGTCATGCCGTCGGCGCCGGCGAAATTGGCGTCGTCGGTCCAGAATGCGCGTTCGGCCTCGTGCAGCACCAGCGCCGCGTTGGGAAACAGCGCCGCCCCGTCGCGCATGAGGCCGTTGACATGGTCGGGGTGCAGGTGGGTCAGCACCACAGCGTCCACTGTCGCGGGGTCGAGCCCGTCGGCGGCGATCAGCGCGGCGAAATCGCCCGCGGTCGGGCCGAAGGCGGCCCCGGCCCCGCTGTCGACGACCACCGTGCGGCCGCCGACGCGCACGACATAGGCGTTGACCGCGGTGTCCACGGGCGCGTCGGGCAGGAAGGCATCGGCCAGCGCCGCAGATTTGGCCTGCGCGTCGGCGCCCTGAAGGTCGGCAGGGTCGAGCGCGAGGAAGCCGTCGGCCAGCGCGGTCACCACCGCGCCGCCGACCGCCTTTAGGTAGATGCCGGGGACCTGCAGCCCCTCGGCCCGGGCGGCGGCGGCAAGCAGCGGGGCGGCGGCGAGCGCGCCGAGCGCGCCGAGGGTCTGGCGTCGGGTGGTCATGGCGGGTCCTCCGGCCTGGCTGAGCATCGTCGCGACGATAGCGCCTTCGCTTGAAACGCGCATGACGGGCGCGCCGCGCTCAGGCCGCGGGGCGCGGGGCCGGCAGGCGCGCGGCGGCGGGACTGAAGATCGCGCGCGCCTCGGCCTCGCCCTTCGGGCCGAGCGCCAGCAGCCCGTCGCGCCGCTCGACGAGGTTGCGGTCGAGCGCGCGCAGGATGGCGGCGCGGGCCCGCGCCTCGGGCCAGCCCAGATGGCCGATCAGTGCCGCGAGCGTGTTCTCCTCGGCCATCGCCGGGGTGCCCTGATGGCTGTGCAGATGCGCCACCAGCGCCCGGCAGTCGTTGTCGAGCCGCTCGGCCCGCCGGCGCAGCGCCTGCGCGGCAAGGCCCCGACCGGGCGCGAACAGCAGCGCCAGCGCGAACCAGACCCCGGTCACCACGGCCATCATGCCGCCGATCGACACGTCCCAGCGCACCGCCAGCCCGTAGCCGGCGACCGCGGCGGCGACCGACAGCACCGCCGCCAGCGCGACCATGCGCGTCAGGCTGCGGGTCAGCAGATAGGCCGTGGAGGGCGGGACCGCGACGAAGGCGATGAAGAGGATCGCGCCCACAGCGTCGAAGGCTGCGACCGCCGTGACGCTGGTCAGCGCCAGCAGCAGGTGGTGCAGCACCCCGGGCATGAAGCCGAGCGCGGCGGCGAGGCCGGGGTCGAAGGTCGCGAGCTTCAGCTCCTTCCAAAGCGCCGCCACGAACAGCAGGTTCGCGGCCAGCGCCGCCGCGAGCGTCGCCACCGCCACCGGCACCCGAACGCCGCCGATCTCGACCGTGTTCAGCCAGACGAAACCGATCTCGCCCAGCAGCACCGTGTCGACGTCGATGTGCACGTTACGGGCATTGACCGAGATCAGGATCACCCCGGCGGCGAACAGCGCCGGGAACACGAGGCCCACCGCCGCGTCGGTCTTCACGAGGCGCGAGCGCGCCAGCGTTTCGGACAGCACGACCGTCAGCATGCCGGTCAGGGCCGCGCCCAGCACCTGCACCGGGCCGGAGGTCAGGCCGGTCAGCAGCCAGACCGCGACCACGCCGAACACGATGGCATGGCTGATGGCGTCGGTCAGCATCGCCGCGCCGCGCAGCACGAGGAAGCAGCCCAGAAGCGACGCGGACAGGCCGACCAGAGCGCCGGTAAGCACGATCATGCCGGGGATCGAGTCGAAGGCGGCGGCGATCATGGCCGCGCCGTCCAGTGCGCCGCGCCCGCGGGCGCCGGGTCGGTCCGGCGCGCACCGATCGATGCGGCGTCGTCGCGGCCGGTCCCGCCGTCGCCCTCCCGACCCGACAGCGCGGCGGCCTCGGCGTGGCCTGCCTCGGTCAGCCGCCAGCGGGGGGCGGTTTCGGGCGGGCGGATCACCGGGCGGATCAGGCCCCGCCGCTGCAGCGCAGCGATGCGCGCGGCGTCGGGCGCGGCCCCCAGCGCCGCGTCGAGCATCCCCCTTTCGCTGGGATAGCCGGCGTCGCGGTGGGCGTCGGCCAGGCCTTGCAGCACCGCCAGCACCCGCCCCTCGGTGATGCGCGCCCGCGCCCGGCGCGCTGCCAGCGCCCGCCACAGCAGGCCGCGCCGGGGGGCGGCCAGCAGCGACACGGCGACCGCGGCCGTGGCGACCAGCACCACGACCGGCCCCGTCGCCAGCCCGCGCGCCGTCGCGCTGACCAGCGCGCCCGCGGCACCGGCAGCGGCCCCGATGCCGGCCGACAGCGCCACCATCGCCCCCAGCGAGCCGGTCCACTGGCGCGCGGCCGCCGCAGGCGCGACCAGCAGCGCCACCATCAGCACCACGCCCACAAGCTGCAGCCCCACCACGATGGCCAGCGCCATCATCACCGTCAGCGCGGCCTCGAGCGCCAGCACCGGCAGGCCCTGCGCCCGCGCGAAGGCCGGATCGAAGCTGACGAGCTTGAATTCCTTCCAGAAGGCGAGCACCAGCGCCAGCGCCCCGAGACCCACGCCCCCCATGATCCGCAGGTCGCCCGGCAGGATCGAGGCCGCCTGGCCGAACAGGAACGCCTCGAGCCCCGCGGCCCCCGCGCCGCCGCGGCCCTGGATCAGCGTCAGCAGCACGACGCCGGCGGCGAAGAACACGCTCAGCACGACGCCCAGCGCCGCATCGGGCTTCAGCGTCGTGCGCCGCACGATCAGCATCAGCGTCAGCGCCGCGAGCGCGCCGGTCGCGAAGGCGCCCGCCAGCACCGCCCCGAGATCGCGCCCCCCAGCGATCAGGAACCCGAGGCACACGCCGGGCAGCGCGGCGTGGCTGAGGGCGTCGCCCAGCAGGCTCTGCCGGCGCAGCAGCGCGAAGGCCCCCAGCATGCCGCCGATCGCGCCCAGCAGCGACGCGCCGGTCAGCACCGTGCGCACGATGCCGCTGGACAGCAGCTCGGCCAAACCGCTCAAGGCGGGGATCCCGCGCCCGACGCTGCGGACAGCGCCCCGACCGCGGCGCCGCCATCCGCCTGCGCGCCGTCGTCCGCCCCCTCGGCGGGGGCCACGATCATCGCGAGGTGCCGGCCGTAGGCCGCGCGCAGGATTTCGGGCGTGTAGACCGCGGCGACCGGCCCCTGGGCGATGACCCGGACATTCATCATCACCATCCAGTCGAAATAGGCCTGCACGGTGGTCAGGTCGTGGTGCACCACGATGACCGTGCGGCCTTCGTCGCGCAGGCGCCGCAGCAGGCCGATGATCACCGCCTCGGTCGCGGCGTCGACCCCGGCCATCGGTTCGTCGAGGATCAGGATGGGCGCGTCCTGCACCAGCGCGCGGGCGATGAACACGCGCTGCTGCTGGCCGCCCGACAGCTGGCTGATCTGCCGGTCGGCGTAGTCCTGCATCCCGACCTGCGCCAGCGCCGCCAGCGCCTGCGCGCGCTCGGCCCGGCCGGGGCGGCGGAACCAGCCCAGCCGCCGGTACAGCCCCATGCCGACCACGTCGCGGGCGGTGGCGGGGAAATCCCAGTCCACGTCCTGGCGCTGGGGGACATAGCCGATGCGCCCGCGCATCTTCGCGGCCGGCAGGCCGAGGAAGCGCACATGGCCCGCGAGCGGTCGCACGAGGCCAAGCGCGGTCTTGAGCAGGGTGGATTTGCCGGACCCGTTCGGGCCGACGATGGCGCACATGACGCCGGGCGGCACGTCGAGGTCGATGTCCCACAACACGGGCGTAGCGCCGTAGCTGACGGTGAGATCCTCGACATGCAGCGCGACGCCGGGTTCGTGGAGCGCATCCTCGCGCATGGTCCGTCTTTCTGCCCGCGCCGGCGGGCTGGGTGGCGGGTCGGGCGGCGGGCTTCGCCGCCCGGGCCCGCGCCGGTCAGTCCTGCACGCCCCACGCCTGCATCCAGTCCGCCAGCGCCGCGGGCAGCGGGGGCGCCTCGCCGCCCAGCGCCGCGACGACGGTCAGCGTGTTGCGCCGGATCATGCCGATATAGCTGCCTTCGGGCGTGCCGTCCTCTCCCATCGCGTCGGAGAACAGCGCGCCGCCCAGCGCGACCGCGTGGCCCTGCGCCCGAACCTCGGCGAGCAGCGCCTCGATGGTGCGCGGGTTCACCGTGGTCTCGAGGAACACCGCCGGCGCGCCGCGCTCGGCCACGAAGGCGGCCACAGCGCGGATGTCGGCGATGCTGGCCTCCGATTCGGTGCTCACGCCCTCGATGGCCTCGCTGGCCTCGAGCCCGTAGGCGTCGGCGTAGTAGCCGAAGGCGTCATGGGCGGTCACCAGCAGGCGCTGACCCTGCGGAATGGTCGAGATGGCCTCGCCCACCCAGCCGTGCAGCGCCGCGAGCTGCGCCTCGTAGGCGGCCAGCCGCTCGGCGACGGTCGCCGCGCAGGCGGGTCGCCGCTCGGTCACGGCCGCGGCGATGACCGGCGCGATGCGCGCCCAGCGGCTGACATCCATCCAGAGATGGGGGTCGATGGCGCCGTCCCCGGCGGGGTCGGCGCGCAGCGCGGCCGGGTCGAAGGCGGCGCGCAGCAGCCCGATGGCGGGCGTGCGGTCCGAGAAGCCTTCCAGCACCTCGGCAAGCCGCGCCTCGAGGGCGGGATCGACGTAGAGGATCAGTTCGGCCGCGGAGAGCCGCCGCACATCGCCCGCGCTGGCGCGGTAGCTGTGCGGATCGGTGCCGGGGCCGAGCAGCGTCTCGACTGCGGCGCAAGGCCCCGCGACGGCCCGGGCCACGTCGCCGACCATGCCGACCGTCGCCAGCACCCGAAGGGGCGGCTCGGCGGGCGGATCAGCGGCCTGCGCCGCGAGGGGCAGGACCAGCGCAAGAACTGCGGCTGCCGCGATCGGGCCGCGGGGCGGGAGCGGGAGGGACATCGGGCGGATCCGCGAGCAAGGGGGCACCACCCAGACGTATGCGAATGCAAATCACTTGCAAGACGTGCCGCCGCATTCTTTCGCCCCCGTCCCTTGGTCCCCGGCGATCCCCTGCGGCATGGTCCGGGGCGGGCGGCGCTCAGGCCTCGGCGGTTTCGGCATCGAGCGGGCAGGCCACGCCCTTGGCCGCGCATTTGCGGGCATAGGCCGGGACCCAGCCGCGGAACTTGCCGCCCAGCGTCTGCTGCTGGGCGAGCAGCGTCGCCAGGAACGCGACCCGCTGCGCGCCCCCCATCGATTTCGCGGCACGCTTCTGGTCGCGGGTCATGCCGCAGCCGATGCAATGGCCCTTCAGCTTGAACTTGCAGACATCGATGCAGGGGGACGGCGGTCTGGGCACGGCAGCGGGTCCTTTGCTTGCGGGCTGGGCTTGCGGGCCGGGGAAGCCGGGTTCAGGGCGGCGCCGGGTCGACGGGGCGCGGCGGGGCGGGGCGCGGCGCGGCGGGGCGCAGCGCGCGGCCGAGCTGGGCAGCGGCCTGGACGGTCGCGAAGCAGGCGTCGGGGCGGACCAGCGCGCGGGCCGCGCCATGGGCGGCCTCCAGCGCCCCGTCGCCCGCCATCACCACCAGCGCTGCGAGCGCGGCCTCGTCGCGGCCGAGGCAGGCGCAGCCGGGCGGATGGCGCCAGAGCCGCCGCGTGGCGCCGTCGGCCACAGCCGCGAGGAAATCGGCGAGCGCCGCCGAGGCCCGCGCCGCCGTCTGCGGCCCGCGCGCCAGCGCGATCAGCGCATGGGCGCGGTTGCGCCCCTCGGGCGCGGCGAGCCACAGGCGCAGGGCCGCGACCAGCAGCCGTTCATCGGGCGGGGCGTCGGCCAGCACGCCAACGGGACCGGCCCCGGCATGCAGGCGGGCGTCGAAGGCGCTCATCGGCGGCCGTCCGCGTCGACGCGGCGGCGGGCGCGAATCCACTCGGCAAGCGCGAGCATGTCGTCGATGCAGCGCTCGGGATCATCGGCCTCATCCAGCGGGCCGGGCGCAAGGACGGCGCGGTGCTGCGGCGCGGACGCGGCCGGATGCGCAGCGGTCGGGCGGGCGGTGCGGGCGTCGGTGGCCATCGGTCTCTCCGGTTCGGAAAGCGCTGGCTGGCCCCCTCCGGGCGGCTCGCGCGGGCCAGGGCGGTGCCGCCCCGGCCGAGACAGGATGCCCGGGACCGGGCGTCGGCGCAATACCTGAGTGAAAGACTAGGAGAAACCGCGCGCCGTGGCCGCGGCCGCGCCGCCATGCTAGGGCATCGCCGCCCCCGCCGCCGGATGCCGCGCCCATGATCCTGCAGATCCTCGAGATCACCGCCCCCGTCTTCCTGCTGGCGCTCGTGGGCTATGCTTGGCGCCGCTCCGGGCTGCCCTTCGACATTCCCTTCGTGTCGCGGCTGGCGATGCAGGTCTCGGTGCCGGCGCTGCTGTTCTCGGTGCTGTCGCGCATCGAGGTCGACCCCAAGGCCTTCCGCGACCTCGCCTTCGCGTCCTTCGCGCTGTACGGGATCCTGACGGTGCTCTCCTGGGGGCTGATCCGCGGAGCGGGCCTCGACCGGCGCGCCTACCTCGCGCCCTTCATCTTCGGCAACACCGGCAATGTAGGCCTGCCCATCGCACTGTTCGCCTTCGGCGAGCAGGGGCTGGCCTATGCCATGGTGGTGTTCGCGGTGATGGCGGCGCTGTCCTTCACCGTCGGCGTGATGATGGTGACCGAGAAGGCCTCGCCCATCGAGGCGCTGAAGCAGCCGATCTTCTACGGCGCCATCCTCGGCATCCTGTTCGCCTCGCAGGGCTGGAAGACCCCCGCGGTGATTCAGGCCACGCTGTCGCTGGCCGGCCAGATCGCCATTCCGACCATGCTCATCACGCTGGGCGTCGCGGTGGCGCAACTCGACGTGCGCGATTTCGGCCGGGCGCTGTGGATCTCGCTGGCCAAGGCCGCGCTCTGCGCGCTGGTTGGCGTGGCGGTCGTCGCGGGCTTCGGTCTCGACCGGGTGGCGGGCGGGGCGCTGATCCTGCAGGCGATCATGCCGGTGGCTGTCACGAACTACCTGCTCGCCACCCGCTACGGGGCGGACCCCGACGCGGTGGCGGGGCTTGTCGTGGTGTCGACCCTGGTCTCGATCCTCGTGGTGCCCGCGGCGCTCGCGGCCCTGCTTTAGGGGCGCGTCGAAGGCGTTGTGATCGCAGCGCCCTTCGGCTAACCTAAAAGAAAAGCGAGAAACGACCCTCAAGAGGCGGGGCAGTGTCTGGACGGACGACGCACCGGGCGCTCGGCGTCCTTCTGGCGGCGTGCCTGCTGGCGGCCTGCGGCGGATCCCCGCGCGCGCCGGCCCCGACGGATGTCGCGCCCGATCCGCAGCCACGCAACGTTTTCGACATCTGCGAAATCTACCGCGAAAAGCCGCACTGGGCGCAGGCCGCCACGCTGGCCGAGCGTCGCTGGGCGGCGCCCCAGGACGTCAAGATGGCGATCATCTGGCGCGAATCGACCTTCCGGCAGGCGGTGCGGCCGATGACGACGCGCGGGGGGCAGCGAGTGCCGGCCTCCTCGGCCTTCGGCTTCTCGCAGGCCATCGACGGCACATGGGCCTGGTATCAGCAGGACACCCGCAACCCGCGCGCCGACCGCCGCGACTTTCGCGACGCCATCGATTTCGTGGGCTGGTACGTCGACAAAAGCCGCGAACTCGTCGGACTCGACCCGCACGACGCCTTCAGCCAGTACATCGCCTATCACGAAGGGCATCGCGGCTTTCAGCGCGGCAGCTGGCGCAGCAACGCCCAGCTTCTGCGCGCCGCCACCGAGGTCGCGCAGCAGGCGCGCCTGTATGCGGCGCAGCGGTCGCGCTGCGGGGTGTTCGCGGGCGGCGATGGCCACCGTCACGCATCGTCATTGGCCGCGGCGGGCCATCGCGGCTAAGCGGAGGGCGTCGCAACACCGGGGGCCGCGCGCATGTATGTCCTGCACATCGGGGATCGGAACTACTCGAGCTGGTCGCTGCGCGGCTGGATGCTGACCGCGGGCTTCGGCCTTCCGGTGCGCTGCGAACTGCATCCGATGGACGGCCCCGAATTCGCCGCCTACGCCGCGGCCGAGGCCCCGGCGCGCACGGTGCCGATGCTGGAGTGGACCGAGGGCGCGACGCGCGTGCGCGCCTGGGACAGCCTCGCCATCGCCGAGACGCTGGCGGAACGCCACCCCGAAGCGGGGCTGTGGCCGAAGGACGCAGAGGCCCGCGCCGCCGCCCGGTCGCTGGCGGCCGAGATGCATGCGGGCTTCGCGGCGCTGCGCGCGGCCTGCCCGATGAACATCCGCCGCGACCGGCCGCCGCGGGCGATGCCCGACGCCGCCCTGGCCGATCTCGCCCGGCTCGAGGCGCTGTGGGGCTGGGCGCAGGGCCGCTTCGGGGCGGACGGGCCCTTCCTGTTCGGAGCCTTCTGCGCGGCCGACGCCTTCTTCGCGCCGATCCTGCACCGCGTGCGCCCCTACCGCCTGACGGTCTCCGACGAGTCGCGGGCCTATCTCGACGCGCTGGCCGCCCATCCGGCGGCGCAGGCATGGGAGCGGGCGGCCCGGGCGGAGACCCGGTTGCTGCCGGCGTCCGAGGATATTTGAAGCGAATTGATCGGCCGGATGTAACCCGGCCCTAAGCGAGGCGGGCTACTCATGGAGCAGTGGCGTCGTGTGAGGGGCTGCGTTGCGTCCTGGCCCCGTCTTCGTCGCGCGCTGCGGCGAAGGCGGGGTTCAGACCTCCCCCTCCAGCACCGCGCCCGGGTTCATGATCCCGGCCGGGTCGAGCGCCCGCTTGATCGCCCGCATCGCGGCGAGCTTCGCGGGGTCGCCGTAGCGCGCCAGATCGCCGGTCTTCAGCCGCCCGACGCCGTGCTCCGCCGCCACAGACCCTCCATGTGCGTCCACGAGGTCGTGCACCGCGCGGGTCAAGCGGGCGCGCAGGGGCTCGACCGCCGCCTTCGCGACCCCCGCCGGCGGGAACACGTTGTAGTGCAGGTTGCCGTCGCCCATGTGGCCGAAGCAGTTGATCCGCAGGTCCGCGCCGATCGCCGCCACCGCCAGCGCGCCCTCGGCGATGAAGCGCGGCAGGCGGGCGAGCGGCAACGACACGTCGTGGCTGGCGAGCGCGCCGACGCGTCGGTTGGCCTCGGGCGTCTGTTCGCGAATGCGCCAGAAGGCTGCGCGCTGGGCCTCCGAGGCCGACAGCGCCGCATCGGTCAGCAGCCCCGCCTCGAAGGCGTCGGCCAGCCCCGTCTCCAGCGCCCCGGCCATGCCCGAGCCTGCGCCGCCCTGCGCCTCGACCAGCGCGAACCATCGGCCGGCGACCGGGGGGCGCGGCACCTCGGGCAGATGTTCGGCAAGGAAAGCCATGCCGGTCGCGCCCATGAGTTCGAACGCGGTGACCGCATCGCCGATGCGGTCGCGCAGATGCCGCAGCAGTGCCCCGGCGGCCGCGGGGTCGGGCACGGCGCAGAAAGCCGTCGCCGTCTCGCGCGGGCAAGGGAACAGACGCAGCGCGGCGGCCGTGATGATCCCGAGCGTGCCCTCCGAGCCGATCAGCAGATTGCGCAGGTCGTAGCCGGCATTGTCCTTGCGCAGGGTGCGCGGACCCCGCAGCACCGACCCGTCAGGCAGCACCGCCTCGATCCCCAGCGTCAGGTCGCGCGCGTTGCCGTAGCGCAGCACCGCCACCCCGCCGGCATTGGCGGCCAGCAGGCCGCCGACGCGCGCCGACCCCTCCGAGGCGAGCGACAGCGGAAACAGCCGGTCGGCAGCCGCGGCGGCGGCCCGCACCGCGGCCAGCGTCACGCCGGCCTCGGCCACCAATGCCTCCTCGGCGATGTCGACGGATCGGATCGCGGCCATGCGGTCGAGCGACAGCACCACCGGCAGCGGGCCGTCGGGCGAGACCTGCCCGGCCACGAGGCCCGTGCCGCCGCTCCACGGCACCACGGCGACGCGGGCCTGCGCGCAGGCGCGCACCACCGCGGCGACCTCGGCCGTGCAGGCGGGGCGGGCGATCAGCGCTGCGCGGCCCCGCCAGCGCCCCCGCGGCTCCTCGAGCCAGGCGGCGGCATCCTGCGGCGCGCGCCAGCCCTTGGGGCCCAGCGTCGCGCGCAGGCCGTCGAGGAAGGCGGGGCTCGGATCGGACAGGACCATGGGTGTTAACCTAGGCCGCAGCGACCGCGCGGCGAAGCGGCGCGCGCGCCGCAAGGCCTCGCGTCTTGGCGAGGCGCCAGCGGCAGCCGGACGTCACGGTACGCGAAACCGCCTTTCGGTCGGCGTATCGCGAGAGCGGCCGCGCCGGCGGGTCGGTCGCATCGCGATGCCCGCCGGCCGGGGCCGTGGTCGGGGAAGCCGGGTTCGAACCGACGACCTGACGCTCCCAAAGCGTCCGCTCTACCAGACTGAGCTATTCCCCGCGACGGCGGGCGTGGCGGGCGGCCGCAGATTCGCCGCGCCGGTCCGCCCGTCTGTCCGCGCGGTCTTATGGCAACGCCCGTTCGGCCGCCACACCTTATCGATGAGCCCGCCAGGAGGGCGGCGATCACGGACAGGGCGCCGCGGCCTCGCGGCCGAAGGCCGGGTGCCGCAGCGCCGTGCCGATGCCTATGCCGAGCCGCTCCGCAAGACCGCCGTTGATCTCGAGCACCGCGATCGCCGGGCAGCCCGAGCGGCGCGGCTCGTCGGTGAACGGCTCGGCCTGCGCGGCGATCCCGCAGACACGCCCGTCGGCCCCGACGAACAGCATGTCGAGCGGAAGGGGCGTGTTGCGCATCCAGAAGGCCCGTGCCTCGGCGCGGTCGAACAGGAACAGCATCCCGGCATCCGCTTCCAGGTCCCGGCGGAACATCAGCCCGCGCGCCTGTTCATCCGGCGTGTCGGCGATCTCGACCCGGAAGGCGATGCGCCGGTCGCCCGCCATCGCCTCGACGATATCCTGCCGGCAGGCGGCGAGGCCTTCGGTCGCCAGCATCAGGAGCATTGCGCACTGAACCGCCAGAGCGAGGGGCCGCGTATCCACAGGCAGCCGCCTTCAGCGGGCAGAGGCCATGCGCGGCGGCGAGAACGGCCCCTCGGAGACGCCCTCGTCCGAGACCATGTCGCCCGCATCGGTGCGAGGCGCCGCGGCATCGCCGGACGCCCCGGCCCCGAGCGCCACGAACGCATCACACGCCGGCACCTCTTCCCAATGCCGGACTTCGCTGACCATCAGGCCTCGCGGCCCCTCGACCACCTGGATCGCGACCGCCTCGCCGGGCGCGAGGTCGGGCAGGCCGGAGCGACGCAGCACCTCCATGTGGACGAACACGTCGCGCGCGGAGCCGAAGATGTTGACGAAACCGAAGCCTTTGCTGCGGTCGAACCATTTGACGCGGGCCGGGACGAACGGACCGGCGGCCGGCGCATGCTGGACGAAATCCGTGGGCCGCTCCTGCAGGCCCGCGACGGTGTGCTCGACGTCGATGATCGCCGTCGCCTGCCAGCCCCGATCGAACAGAGCGGCCTCGATGCGCACACGCGCGCCTTCCGGCAGGACCGCGCGGCCCGAAGCGCGCACGCAGTTCGCATGCGCGAGAACGTCCTGATCGATCCCGTCGGCGACGATGAAGCCGTAGCCTCGCGTGGAATCGTACCACTTGACGCGGCCTTCCAGCACCACCGGTTCAGACAGTACTGGTTCTTCCACGCGCAGGACCCTCACACGGACATTCGAAGAGCTGAAGCCTATATGCTGCAGTCACCGTCTGCCAGCCTCATGGAGCACCGATCTGTGATCGTCGATCAAATTTTCGCCAGATTCAAGCGACGAATTGCGTATGCATCCGTGATCTGTTGCGTCGCGGCGGGGATCGGCGGCTGCACCGCCGCGACATCGCCAGGGTCGCCGCAAGCAGCGCTCGCATCCGGCGAGGGCGTCGCCTCGATCACGGCGACGGATCCCGCGCGGGTCGGCCGCGCCGCGGCTGCGGCCAGCGCGCTGGCGCGCGAACCGTCCGGCCGTCGCCCGGTCGAGCGATCCGGCGCTCCCTTCCTGTATGGCGCGCCGCTGGGCCGGGCCTTTCTCGATGCCCCGTCGCCGAAGGCCCTGGCGCGGGGCGAACCCGGGGCGTTCTGCCCTGGGGCCGGCCTGTCGGCCGCGCCGCAGGCCGCCAGCGCGCAGGATGCCGCGGCGCGGGCGCTGTCGGACTGTCTGGCGGAGGTCGCGGCGCGGGGGGCGCGCGACTGCGGCTGTCGCATCCTGGCGGTGAACGATTCGCTGGCGGCCCCGCTGACCGAGTTCGCCTATGCGCCCGGTGTCGGCGCTCGGCTCATCGGGGCCGGCGCCGGCCTGAGAGGCCGGCCCCTCGTGGCGCTGGAGCGCGGGGCGAGCAACCCGGCGCTGGTCGAGGTGGCGTTCCTCGACGCCGCGGGACCGGCCGCCGTCGCCCAGCTCGGCGATGACGGCAGGGCGCGGCTGCTGCTGCTGAGCGACGGGGCGATCTACGAGGGAAGACGCGAGCCGCGCGGCTGGCGACGCGGGCGGTTGACAGAGCGGCTGCTGCTCGAGGGTCCGGACGGTCGCCGCCTTGTCGCGCTGATCGGCTTCGAGCCCGCCGACATCGCGGCCGAAGGCTTCGCGCTTGGCCGCTGGCCCGCCACCGCCCCGGGCTGAGCGCGATGGGCGACCGGCCGGGCTTGCGCCGGCGGCGGCCCTGCGGCCAAGTGGATGGGGCCCGTCCGACCGGCGGGCGCGCCGTGCGAGCCGACCCATGTTACAGAGCTTCGACCTTCCCGACCAACGGGCCCACGGCCCGGCGCGCCTGGCGCGCCTGCGCGCGGCGCTGGAGGCGGCGGGTCTGCATGGCCTTCTTATGCCGCGCGCCGATGCGCATCAGGGCGAGATGGTCGCGCCCTGCGACGAACGGCTTGCCTGGCTGACCGGCTTCACCGGCTCGGCCGGCCTGTGCGCCGCGCTGGCCGAGCGCGCCGCGCTGTTCGTCGACGGCCGCTACGGGCTTCAGGCGCGGGCGCAGACCGAGGCGACCGCCTTCGAGATCGTCTCGACGGTCGAGACCGCGCCCGAGGCGTGGCTGGCCGCGGCGCTGCCGAAAGGGGCGGTGCTCGGGCTCGACCCGTGGCTGCACACCGCCGCGCAGGTCGAGAAGCTCGAGGCCGCGGCGGCGAAGGCGGGGGCCTCGGTCCGCCTGCTCGACGCCAACCCGCTGGATGCGATCTGGCAGGATCGCCCGCCGCCGCCGACCGGGCACATCGCGCCGCACCCCGACGCGCTGGCCGGCGAAAGCGCCTCGGCCAAGCGCGCGCGCATCGGGGCCGCGGTGGCGGCGGAAGGAGCCGCAGCAGCGGTGCTGACCCTTCCGGATTCCATCGCCTGGCTGCTGAACATCCGCGGCGAGGACGTCGCCCGCACGCCCGCGCCGCTGGTCTTCGCCATCCTGCGCGCCGATGGCGGGCTCAGCCTGTTCGCCGCCGCCGACAAGCTCGATGATGCCGCCCGCGCGCATCTGGGCGAGACGGTCGCGGTGGAGGACCCCGAAGCCTTCGGTGCGGCGCTCGATGCGCTGTCGGGGTGCAAGGTCCTCGTCGACCGCGACAGCGCGCCCGCCTGGGTCGGGCTGCGCCTCGCGGCGGCGGGCGCCGAGCCGGTCTGGCGGCGCGACCCCTGCATCCTGCCCAAGGCGACCAAGACCCCGGCCGAACTCGACGGCGCCCGCGCCGCCCACCGCCGCGACGGGCTGGCGATGGCGCGCTTCCTGCGCTGGCTCGACGAGGCGGCGCCCTCCGGCGCGCTGACCGAGATCGCGGTGGTCGAGCGGCTGGAGGCCTTGCGGCGCGAGGACGGCCACCTGCGCGACATCGCCTTCGACACCATCTGCGGGGCCGGACCCAACGGGGCCATCGTGCATTATCGCGTGACGCGCGCCAGCGACCGGGCCGTGCGTCCGGGCGAACTGCTGCTGGTCGACAGCGGCGGCCAGTACCGGGACGGCACGACCGACGTCACCCGCACGGTCGCGGTCGGCGCGCCGGAACCCGACGCCCGCCGCCTGTTCACGCTGGTGCTCAAGGGCATGATCGCGGTCAGCCGCGCCCGGTTTCCCGCCCGCACCGCCGGGCGCGAACTCGACCCGCTGGCGCGCATGGCGCTGTGGCGGGCCGGACACGACTACGACCACGGCACCGGGCACGGTGTGGGGTCCTACCTCTCGGTGCACGAGGGCCCGCAAAGCCTGTCGCGGCGGGGGGGCGAGCCGCTGCTGCCCGGCATGATCCTGTCGAACGAGCCCGGCTGCTACCTCGAGGGGCGTTTCGGCATCCGCATCGAGAACCTGTTGGTCGTGACCGCCGCCGCCCCGGTCGCGGGCGGGGAGCGGCCGATGCTGGGCTTCGAGACGCTGACGCTTGTTCCCGTGGACCGCGCGCTGATCGACGCCGCCCTGCTGGACGAGGGCGAGCGCGGCTGGCTCGACGCCTACCATGCGCGGGTGCTGGCCGAGATCGCGCCGCTGGCCGATGCCGCGACCGTCGCCTGGCTGGAGCGGGCCTGCGCGCCACTGTGAGCGTGCGGCCCTCCTGCGCCGGTTCGCGCCGGCTCCGGCGCCGCTGCCGCCGCGTTGCGCGGTCGGCGGTCCGCGCCCTGGCCGCGGAACAGGCGGCCGAGATGACGAGGGCGCGCGCCGGCCTGTCGGTCCCGATAGGGTCGGGCCCGCCCATCATGCGGCGTCCCCATGCGGGACCATTGAAATCCTTGCGTTTTGTTGACAAACATTCGGTTAACGGCGCAGGCTCCGGGCGTCCGGACGGCCCCGGACGACCGACAGGCGCCCGGACCCGCGTCGAGCCGGCGCCGGCATCCGTCCGGGATGTCCCGCCATGGCGTGCGGGGCGACTGGCGACCGGAAGCCGCTGACGGAAGCTGGGATCAGGGCGGGGGCAGCGGTTCGACCCGTTCGAGCGGCAGGCCTTCGGCCGCCCAGCCATCGGCTCCGGCGGGGAACCAGTGCACCCCCGTCAGCCCGTATTCGACCACGCCGCGCCGCGCGGCGTTCCAGCTCATCCAGCAGTCGCTTTCGCAGAACACCACGACGGGGCGGCCGGGATCGTCGCCGCGGGCCGCGGCCAAACCGGCGCGCAGGTAGGCGTCGGCCCCGGACGACAGCCGACCGTGGCCGGTGTTCGGGGCCCACACCGCGCCGGGGATGCTGAGGCGCGGCCGGTCGCGCCAGAGCGTGCCCTCGGGCAGGCCCTCGGGCTTCACCGGCCGGGGCATCACGTCGAGGAAGCCCGCCCCCGCGCGCCACAACGCCTCGGCCTGCGCCACGTCCACGACCACGGCGCCAGCCAGCGTGGCGGGCACCGGGGCGCGGTAGCTCTCGTGGCGATAGTCCGGGGGTTCCGCCGGGGACGGGCCCTCGGCCAGGGTCAGCAGCGCCGCGAACCCCAGCACGGTCTTCATTGCGCGCGGCCGAACTCGTCGACCAGCGGCACGCCGAAATCGGCGAGGATCGCGTCGATGCGGTCCTGATGCCTGCGGATCAGCGAGTTGAGCTGCCGCTTCCAGGTCTCCTCGCCCTGCCGCACGCCCATGGTGATGCGGTAGAACAGCCGCGGCGGCCCCTCCTCGCGCAAGAGCGGCACGACGCGCAGCGGCACCGGGGCCTCGCGCGCCCGCCAGCCCGCGATGGGGCCCCACATCACCGCCGCGTCGATCTCGCCCGCCGCGAGGTCGGCGATCATCTGCCCGGCCGGGTTCTCGACGCGGGTGTCCACCATCAGCTTGTAGGGCCGCACGCGCGGGGCGTGGCCGTTGCGCGCCAGATGGTCGGCGACCGGCGTGCCGGCGGGGACGCCGATCCGCGCGCCCCTCAGGCGCGGGTCGCCCAGCGTCTCGACCCCCGCCAGCGGCCCATCGGCGGGAACCACCAGCGCATAGGCGGAAGTATAGTAGTGGTTGGTGTTCAGCACCAGTTCGTCGCCCTGCGCGTAGCCGATGATCACGTCGCAGCGTCCCTCGAACAGCGTGCGCCGCACGAAGCCGGTGGCCATCGGATAGAAGGCGTAGGCCACCGGCCGGCCCAGCGCCTCGGCCAGCACCTCGGCGATGGCGTTCTCGAAACCCTCGCCGCGGTCGTTCGAGAAAGGGAGGTTGGCCGGATCGGCGCAGACCCGGAACTGGCTGCGCGACACCAGATCCGAGGTGTCGGCGGCCGCCCCGGACCCCGCGGCGAGCGCCGCCGCGAGGATGAGGGCGGCGAGGCGGCGCGGCTCAGCCAAGGCACTCGTTCTCCGCCACGGCGAAGGCCTCGGGCTTGTCCGCCCGCTTGTCGGGGCGCCCGCGCGGCACGGCCTCGGCCCCGCGGGCGCGCAGGTAGATGTAGATGTCATCGAAATAGCACATGACATTGCGGTTGTCGCCGAGCGCCGGCATCACCTGGTTCTCGGTGGCGCCGACCTTCTGGATGCCCGAGGCGACGGCCGCCATGAATTCCCAGTAGGTCAGGTTCTGCACGCTGTCCTTCAGCGCCGGCGCGTAGGTCGAACCCTCGCCGTCCGGACCGTGGCAGACATGGCATTCCGAATGATACCGGCGGAAGCCGGAGAAGGTGTACCAGTCGACGGTGCCGTCGGCCTCGACCGAGAAGGTCGGCACGTCCTCGGCGTCGAAATGCTTGCCGTCCTCGACGCGGACCGAGGCCGTGTCGGGGGCGGCTGCAAGGGCAAGGCCGGCGGCGCCGGCGAGCACCGCGGCGGCAAGGCCGCGGGTGGAACGGAAAATCATCGTGTCATCCTCGGGCAACTGGGGCTCGGGCGATTGGCTTCGGTCCGCCTGCGCCGACGCGCGACGCCCCGTCGGGGCGCCGCGCTGTCGCCGGCCATGGCGGACGGTTCGGGCGGGCCCAGCCGAGCCCGCCCGTCTGGATCGCTCAGTTGGGCAGCGTGAACACCGTCAGCTGGCCGCCGAGCGCGGTGTAGTCGGACAGGCTCGCATAGCCCCCCACCGCGCCGAGACCGTCATTGGGGTTCACGAGGCCGGCCGCGAGGCCGATGCCGGCCCAGCCGCCGATGCCCGAATAGACCGCCACATACTGCTTGCCGCGGTGCGTGTAGGTCATGACGTTGCCGATGATCCCCGAGGGGGTCTTGAACTGGTAGAGCTTCTCGCCCGTCTGGGCGTCCACCGCCTTCAGGTAGCCCTCGAGCGTGCCGTAGAACACCACGTCGCCGGCCGTCGCGAGCGCGCCGGACCACACCGAGAACTCCTCGGGCAGCGACCAGACGATCTGGCCCTTGCCGGCGTCCCAGGCGATGAAGTTGCCCATGCCGCCATGGCTGTTCGGGGCCGGATACATCGACAGCGTGGCCCCGACATAGGGCTGGCCGGCGGTGTAGCTGACGCGGAACGGCTCGTAGTCCATGCAGACATGGTTGGTCGGCACGTAGAACAGGCCGGTGCGCGGCGAGAAGGCCGCCGGCTGCTGGTCCTTGGTGCCGAGCGCCGCCGGGCAGATGCCGGTGGTGTTCACGTC